>JBAUTG010000059.1:0-3506 GCA_049582105.1 Candidatus Dormiibacterota bacterium
CTCGCCGGGCCCGCCGGGATTCACCACGATCGAGCCGCGCGACGGGCTGGTCAGCGCCGGAAGCCGGGCGACCGCGATGGCGATGGTCGCGCCGCCGGGAGCCGCGTAGTCAAGTGGCACCGTCAGCGTCGCGCACTGGAGTCCGGCGGCACCGGAGCAGTCGTGAAACGCCAGCGGCGAGACCGCCGGCAGCGTCAGGGGCGGAGCTGCAGGTATGGCGAGTGTGCCCAGGGTTGGTTCGAGAGTCGGCGCCGCGGTGGGTGTGAGCGCGGTCGGAGTACACCCGGTCGCGGCGCAGGCGGCTGCTCCGAGGGCAAGCCGCGTCCACACTCTGGGTCGCACCAGGGCAACGCTATCCTGTCCGCCGATGCTCACGCCGCCTGCGCGCCGGGCCTTCTCGTGACCACCGAGCGCGACACCTGGAACCCCACCCAGTACGAGCGCTTTCGTACCGAGCGCGAGCAGCCGTTCCACGACCTCGCCGCGCTGATCACGCGCCGGCCCGCGGGCCGCGTTGTTGACCTTGGCTGCGGCACGGGTGTGCTCACGGCCGCGCTGCATGTTCAGCTCGGCGCGACGGAGACCCTGGGTGTCGACTCGTCGGAAGCGATGCTCGAGCGAGCGCGCGCCCTCGACGCACCCGGCGTGCGCTTTGTCCACGGCGATATTGGGGTTTGGGCCCCGGACCAACCCGTTGACGTCGTCTTCTCCAATGCGGCGCTGCAATGGCTTCCGGATCACCCGCATCTTTTCGAGAGGTTGACGGCGATGCTGGTCCCGGGGGGCGAGCTCGCAGTCCAGGTGCCGGCCAATTTCGACCATGTCTCACACGTGCTGGCGTCCGACATCGCACGGGAGGAACCCTTCGCCGGCGCGTTGGGCGGGTACAGGCGCACGTTCTCCGTGCTCGCGCCCGAGGAGTACGCGACACTCCTCCACCAGCTGGGGTTCGCGGCGCAGTCGGTGCGGCTGCAGGTCTACGGCCACGTGCTCGAGTCAGCCGACTCGGTCGTGGAGTGGGTGAAGGGCACGCTGCTCACCGATTACGAGAAACGGTTGCCGGCAGCACTGTACGAGGAGTTCGTGGCCCGGTATCGCGAACGCCTGCGCGAAGCGCTCGGAGACCGGCGCCCGTACTTCTATCCCTTCAAGCGCATTCTGCTGTGGGGTCGGCTCCCGAACTGATGCAGATCAAACGCCTCGATCTCGGGCACCTGTACATGATGGGCGCGCAATGGCCCGTTCATGGCTACGTGGTCCTGCATGAGCGGCTCGGAACGATCCTCGTCGACACCGGGTGTGGTGGTCCCGACGAAGTCCTCCGCGAGTACGGCGTCGTGAACCGCACGATCGCCGACGCTCTGGCAGCTCACGATCTCGCACCGATCGACGTGACGATGGTGATCAACACGCATCTGCACTTCGACCACTGCGGGCAGAATCCCGCCTTCGATCACGCGCCGCTCCTCGTGCAGCGCGCTGAGCACGAACGGATCTTCCGCGAGCGCGACGCGGTGACCGACTGGATCGAAGCGTCGGGGATGAAGTTCGAGCTCGTCGACGGCGACGTCGTGCTCGCCGATGACCTGCGGCTGATCAGGACCCCAGGTCACACGAACGGGCACCAGTCCGCGATTGCGACCACCGAGGTCGGAACCGAGCTGTTCATCGGAGACGCGGCCTACACGCGTGCTGTGTGGGAGCGCGCGAACGCGTCCTCAAAACTGCCCCCGGGCCAAGCCGCTGATACGGAATCGTGGCATCACACGCTCAACGATCTCCGGGCACGTGCACCCGCAAGGATCCACTTCTGCCACGACGGATCCGGCTAGCTAACCTCCGCCTCGATCGAGGTCACCCTTGTGCGCTCGGTTCACCCAGCAGGCTTCCGCGATCACGTTGACCGCATGCTCCCGGTCGAACGACGCACCGCCATCCAGCGCGACCGCCGCATCGCCGCGGATCGCCGGGTTCCCGGGTAGCCCGTCACTCGGCAGAGCGACGACAGGTTGGAGCACCGTCCCGTCGGACAGCTCGAACCGCAGCGGTTCCCCGGGCACAACCCTGATCTCGAACGCCCCCTCGTGATGTCGCCGGTGATGGAAGCGGCACAGCGACACGAGGTTCGGCATCGTGGTCCGACCACGCTGAGCCCAGTGCTTGATGTGGTGTCCCTCGGTGCGCGCCGGAGGCACGCTGCACCCGGGAAATCGGCAGCCACGGTCCCGCGCCTGGAGCGCCAGGCGCATCGGCGCGGACACGACACGGTGCACACGACTGACGTCGACGGACTCGCCGTCGCGCTCCAGCACTGAGACAACGTCTGAGTCACAGCTGAGCCACCGCGCGGCCCCGAACGGGAGCCACGGCCCATCCTCGATATGACAGCGTGCCGCGGGATCCCGCTCGCGGAGCGCCATCTGATCGACGTGTACGACGACCTGCCGCGTGGGAGCCGGGGTTGGCCGTGTCGAAACACTTGCGACCCATTCCTCGCACACCCGAACGAAGGCGTCCGCACGAAGCATCTCGTGCGTGCGCTCCGCCGGATCGTCAGCCCCGCCGCTTGCCCGCGATGCCGATCGCGCTTCGGCGGCGATGGCCGCCGCGGCAGCTTCGATTGCAGCCACCACGACGGCGCCATCCTCGCGAGGCAGGACGGCCATCACCTGGAGCATGCCGTCATCCCGCCACCACTTCCGTACGCTGCGCCGCTCGAGCGCGCGCTGCGCGAGGTTCTGGTCTGCGGCATCCAGAGCGCTTGAGACCGCTCGACAGATTCTGGTGAGCTGTCCACCCGATGCGTTCAAAGCGACCTCGAGCCAGACCTTCTCGTCTTCAGGCACCGCAACACGAGTCACCTTGCGCACCTTGTCAAAGGAGAGTCGGCCATCGTGGAACGCCTCGGCAATCCGCGGCAGTGTCTCCAACGCATGGCCGGTTCGAACCATCTCAGCGCCGGTGTGAACGTCGACACCCGTGTGGATTGAGAGCCAGTGCGCACACGAGCGCAGGCCGGCACCGAGCCACCCACCCACATCGTCGTAGTCAGCGCTCAACTGCACCAACTCGGCGGTCGCCGCGTTGATCTGCGCCGAGAGCTCTTCAATGCGACGGCCGACATCCTCGGTGATGGTTTTGCTCACGCGAACATTGTAGCAAACATATGTTCGCTCTCGCGAGTCCAGCAGCTACGCGTCCGGGTCGGTCCCGTCGAACTCCTCGAGCCGCGCTGACCACCAGACCCAGTCACCACTTTGCCGCGGACGACCGGGCAAGGCCACTCGCCCATTGCACCAGAGAAACGCATCGCGCGCGTCGCCGGCGATGGGCGGGGTCCACATCGGGAAGAGGCGCGCGACCAACCGAGCGCACAGCGACTCGGGGAGCGCAAACGGCGCACCGAGCCCGCGACCGATGTCCCACGTGTGCACGAGCAACTCGTCGCACGACATCGCAGCGTAGCCACCCGGATCGGTCATGCCTGACGGGTGCCACGAGCGCGC
>JBAUTG010000060.1:0-13896 GCA_049582105.1 Candidatus Dormiibacterota bacterium
GATGCGTTCCGTTCCTCTCGCGGTCGGTCGTTGAACCCACGTCACCAGGCAGCTTGTGGTTGACGGCGTCCGTCATGTTGCGCGTTGGGTGAATACACTCTAGTGGAGAGCAGGAGACACTGGCCGCTTGTCCTTCGTCGGGCACGCACGGCAAAAGGGAGAATCAGGTTGATGGCGCGCAAGTCGTAGCGCCGGTTTGGGCGCGACCCCTCCTTACAACGGCGGAGCCATGTGGCAGCGGGTGCAGCGAACGCGTGACTGTAGTAGCTGTCAACCTAGCTGTCAAGGCCGTCCATCGGCATCCACTGAGGTCCCTGGACGGCCAATTCTGTATTCAAAATGGTGGTGCCGAGGGACAGGATCGAACTGTCGACACCAGGTTTTTCAGACCTGTGCTCTACCAACTGAGCTACCTCGGCGATCCGCGACGCAGTGTAGCGGCAGGGCCCCAGACGCCTTAACACTGCAGCCCACAAACTGCACATGGAGCGTTTGCCGAGTTCAACCGCCCGTACAATTCACGCCATGGCTCGCGTGATCCACGTTCGCCTCCACGCCGTTGCGGCGGAGGACCGCGACGCCCTGCATGACCGTTTCACCGAACTGGTCACGTGCAGGGAGTGGCGGGACCAGGTCCCGTGGCTCGCCGACGCCTACTCCACCGACCTGTTCGGCCAGCTGTTCTTCGAGCAGGTCGTCGCCGACGACACGCGAGATCACCCCGAGGGGAGCGACCTCTCCGCCGCGGCCTTCATCCATGTCGCGGGTGACGAGACGGATGCGCTGGCCCTCGTCTTCGTGCTGCGCGACATCTCCGAGCAGTTCTCGTGCCGGGTCGCCATCCGCGATCCGGACAACCCCATCGCGAAGCTCCGTTCCGTCGACCTGGTCAACGGGCGGCTCACCGACAAGCGGGCCCTCGAGTCGATCCTGGTGCGCCGCCCGATCTTCAAGCGGATGAGCAGCGGCGAGCGGATCGAGATGTATCCACCCCGGGCGCTCGGCACGGCCTTCGGCACCACCGACGGCGTCGACGGTGAGCGCCGCGCGTGGAGCTTCCTCGTCCACGGGATGCGCGATTCGCGGCCGAGCTTCCTCGAGGCCGAGGCGGAGGCGCTCCGGATCTGGCGGGGTCTCCGCTTCCTCGAGTGAGGGCGGTCGTCCAGCGGGTCAGCCGGGCGGCGGTCACCGTCGCCGGCGAGACCGTGGGAACGATCGCCGCCGGCCTGTGCGTACTCCTCTCGATCGGCCCCGATGACGATGAGGCGGTTGCCCGCCGGCTCGCCGGAAGGATTGCGACGCTGCGGATCTTTCCAGACGGCCACGGCCGCATGAACCTGGACCTTGCCGCGAAGGGCGGCGCGGTCCTCGTGGTCAGCCAGTTCACGCTTCATGCCGACACCGCTCACGGTCACCGCCCGTCCTTCATCCGAGCGGCTGCACCCGATCAGGCGGCGCGGCTGTGCGACGCCTTCGTGTCTTCGCTTCGCGACCTCGGCCACACGGTCCAGACCGGAAGATTCGGTGCCCACATGGATGTGGCGCTCGTCAACGACGGTCCGGTGACCCTCGTCCTCACGAGCGGCGAGCCCGACTGGCCCGCCGACGCCGGGTAGCCCTCAGCCGGCGCGGCGCGCCCTGAGTGCCGCGAGCTGCTCATCCTCGCCGCCCGCGCCGGAGTATCGAAGCAGCTCCGGAGGACGGCCTCCAGTGCCCGCCGGCGACCGGAAGCGCGGCACGCGGAGGCGGAGCGCCGCCACCTCGGTATCCCGGACGGGACGGAGCACGCCGGAGTCGCGGAGCTCCTGGATCCGGCGGCGGAAGGTCCGCTCGCTGCCCTCAGGACCGCCGTGGAGCGCCACGTGCAGCCGGAGGAGGTCGTCGCCGGTGAAGACGTCGCCAACCAGCGCGGCGGCACCGGCCAGCTGACGGGTATCGGCCCGGAGCCGGTCGAGCGCGCTGCGGAGCGCGGCGGTCCCCTGGGCGTCGAGCCGGAGACCACGTCCGGTAGCCGACCAGGTGCCGGGACCGGCCAGCGGCCCGTAGGGCGCCGCTGCGTAGTACCAGACGGTCACGCTCCTCGCCCGAGCCGGATCGTCGTCGACCCCGACCAGGTGGAGGCGCTGCGGGCCGCGGGCGCCGCGCCGGCTGCCGAGATCGATGCCCGCCTCGGACGCCGCCCGCGTGGCCGCCTCCGAGAACCGCTCCTTCGGGCCGAGATCGCCCGTCGGGAGCGTCTTCTTGATCGTGAGCACATGCAACGCCCGGCTCGCCGGGGTCCCGGGCTCAGGATCGAACCCGAAGACGGCAACCCCCGCGCTCAGCGCCGCCATAGCTCCCTTGGTCATTGCTCCGGCCTCCTCCAGACTCGGCTTCGTTTCGGAAGATGATGGCACGAACTGACCGAAATGTGCCAATTGGGGCTCAGTTTTCCCCCTCGCCGATCTCGCCGGAGGTCGCTCCCCTACTTGCCGCCCGGGGCCGGCGCCGGTGCCGAGACGGTGTAGCTGACGGCCGGATCGGCCTCCGCCTGATCTCGGGAGCCGGCCAGGACGCGGGGCCAGCTCACCGCCATCCTAGCGCCGCCGAGCGCCGAGGTGCTCACCTCCCAGCGACCGTGGGTATGCCGTACGACCGCGTCCGCGATCGCCAGGCCGAGCCCGGATCCGTAGCCCTCGTCGATCGCGCGATGGAAGCGATCGAAGATCTTGGCGCGCTCCTCGACCGGGATCCCGGGGCCCGAGTCCTCGACGACCAGGCGAACGCGGCCGTTCTCGGCACCGACGCTCAGGCTCACCGTGCCACCCGAGGGCGCGTATTTGAAAGCGTTGTCGAGGAGCACCCCGAGCAGGCGGTCGAGCCACGTCGAGGACCCCATCACCGCCAGCGGCCCGAGGCCGACCGACACCTGCAGCAAGGTCTTGCGGTTCTCCGCAATCGCGGCAAACCGCTCGACCGCCGACTGAACGAGCACGCCGACCTCGACCGGCTCCGCGGGCGGCCTCCCCTGCGGGGTGTCGACGCGGGCAAGCCACAGCAGGTCGTCCACGAGACGCCTGATCCTTCCGCTCTCCGATCCCACCCGCTCGAAGGCGTGCCGGTACCAGGCCGGATCGCGGTCCTGGTTGAGGGCAAGGCTCGTCTGCGCCTCGATGACCGCGAGGGGGGTCCGCAGCTCATGGGACGCGTCGGCGGTGAACTCGAGCTGGCGCTGGCGGGCAATCTCGATCGGGGCGCCGACCCGGCGGCCGACGAAGAGGGTGCCGAGGAAGACGAGGATGAGCAGGACGAATCCCGCGACGAGCTCCGTGACGATCAAGGAGGACTGCGCCTGCGAAACCGAATCGAAGTTGTAGCCGACCACGAGTCGCTCTGCGCCCACCGATGCGCCGGCGATCCGGATGTCAACGCCCTGAAGCCGGGCGGTGATCGGGTTGGTCACCTCGACGTCCGAGACCGGGAGCGGGATGAGCTGCGTGATGTTGGTGTGCTGCTCTCCGTTTGGAGCGATCAGCCATGCCAGGAGGGGGGCGCTCAGACCGCGCTGACCGTCGTCGGTGACGCTCGCCGGCTCGGGCGGGAAGTTGGAATGCTCGTAGCGAGCGAGTGAGGTGGCGAGGCGGGCATCGACCTGGGCGGTGAGGTTGTTGGTCACCACCACCACCAGCACGATGGCCAGGATCGCGTAGGTCACGGCAACGATCCCGGTGCTGAGCACTGCCACTCGCAGCGAGGCGACATTGACCCGCTCGAGCCGCCGGTTCACGCCCCCTCCAGACGGTAGCCGGCCCCCCGGACCGTGACGATCTGGACGCCGCTGTTCGGCAGCTTGGCCCGGAGCCGGCTCATCTGGACATCGATGGCGTTGGACCCGAGTGGCTGGGTCTCATCGCGCCAGGCGTGCTCGGCGATGGACTTTCGGTCGACCACGGCCGGCGACCGCCGGAGCAGCAGTTCCAGGATGTTGAACTCAGTCGAGGTCAGGTTGACGGGCGTGCCGTGGACCTCGATCTCCCGCCGAGCCGGGTCGAGGGTCAGGGCCCCGCGGGTGATCGCCGGCCCGTCGACGGAGCGGGGCCGCCGTTGCAGCGCGCGGATGCGGGCGACGAGCTCGCCGAAGTCGAAGGGCTTGATCAGGTAGTCATCGGCGCCTGCGTCGAGCCCCTCGATGCGATCGGCCGGTGTGTCGCGCGCGGTGAGCATGAGCATCGCCGTCGGGCGGTTGTTCCGCCGCGCCCAGGAGACCACCTCGAGCCCGCTGACGCGCGGCATCCTCCAGTCGACGACGGCCACGTCGTACTCGTAGAAGCGCAGCTGGTCGATCGCCTCGTCGCCGGACGAAACGGCGTCGACGAAGTAGCCCGCCTCCTCGAGACCCTGGACGAGGACCTCTCGAAGTCCGCGATCATCCTCCGCAACGAGCACCCGCATCAGATGTTGATGGTGTCACGCACTGGATCCTCTGCCACCCCCTCTTCACCGAAACGCCTGCCGCCGAGCGCGGTCGGGGTGCGCAGCAGGTGTCGTCTCACCGCGCGCGACTCCCATAGCATTGAACGTGGCCGGCCATCGGCCTGATCGTTGTCCCGAGATCCTTTCAGGAGAATGACGAGATGAAAGTCCTGTTCGTCGCCGGTTTCGGACCCATCGCGGCGGACGTTGCCGCATCAGCCAGGTTCTATCGAGACGCACTCGACATCGCGTTCGAGGCCGACGGTGACTATCTGCACACTGGCGCCGTTGCCGGCGTCAAGCACCTCGCGCTGTGGCCGCTCACGCAGGCAGCCGAGTCGTGCTTCGGCGCGCCGGTCTGGCCGGACGGCATTCCGGTCCCCCAGTCCTGGATCGAGTTCGACGTCGAGGATCTCGAGTCGGCGACTCGCGAGTTGCAGGACCGCGGCTACACGCTGCTCGTGGCGGCGCGCACCGAGCCATGGGGACAGGTGGTCACGCGCCTGCTCGGACCCGAAGGGATGCTGGTAGGTTTGACCGTGACCCCCGCGCTGCGGGAGGGCAGCGGCTGACGTGGGCGGAGCAGGGCTCGAACCCGCGACCTCCTCGGTGTAAACGAGGCGCTCTGACCAGCTGAGCTATCCGCCCGGAGCGACTGTATCTCCGGAAGCGTTCAGCGGTGTGCGTCGAGGCGCTCGATGCTCCCGTCTTCGTGACCGATGAGCACGACGTCGGCCATGTCGAGGAACAGCCCGTGGCCGGCGCATCCCGGAATCGCCTCGATCGCCGAGGCGAGCGCTGCGGCATCTTCGATATCGACGTCGTCGCTGTCGGCGATCAGGTTGCCGTTGTCGGTCGTCGCCGGCAGCTTCCCATCCGCGGTGCGCAGCACAAACCCGAGGGACGTCCGCTCGTGCAACAGCTGCAGCGTCCGCGCGTTGCCGAACGGGATCACCTCGACGGGCACCCGCCCATGGAGGCGTGTCGCGTACTTGGAGTCGTCGATGATGACGACGAACTGCGATGCCGAGGTCGCGACAATCTTCTCGCGCACCATCGCGCCACCCTTTCCCTTGATGAGTCGCAGCTGGGGATCGACCGAGTCGGCACCGTCGACAGCGATGTCGAGGCCGTCAGCCCCCAGCTCCTCCACCGCGATCCCATGCGCAACCGCAAGCGCGGCGCTCGCCTTCGACGTCGCGACGGCGCGGACCCTCAGCCCGGCACGCACCCGTTGCGCGAGTCCGAGGATGAACCACTGCGCGGTCGACCCGGTTCCCAGACCGACGCGCATGCCGTCTTCCACCAGCGGGACCGCGGCTTCCCCGGCCGCGCGTCGGGCGGCGTCGACATCCACCCGTGCAGGGTAGCGATCAGGAGGCCAGACGTCCCCTCAGCTCGGCGGTGCCGGCCGGGAGCGAGTCGGTTCGCGGCAGTCCGTCAGGCTGGCGCATGAAGCGCTCCTGCACGGCGAAGACCGCTTCGATGAGCTCGGCTGCCGAGGTTCGCGGACGGAAGACCACGCCACGGCGCCGCAGTGCGACGAGCACTCGGGTGGGGATTGGACCTCCGCGGAGGTTCACTTCTTCGAGCTGGGTGAGCAGACCGTCGAGCTCGCACAGCGTTTCGCGTCGCTGCACCCGGAGTCGTTCCTCTTCTGCTGACCACACCAATTGATTGAGGACGCGGTTTCGGACGAAGGTGGCCATGACGCTCCCTCGGCGCGTCCACCGGGTTCGGGGGTTTGATGTGACGTAGGGTGAGTCGGACCGAACAGATGGACGTCCTGTGGTCGCGATCCTACAGATTTGTGTCCGGTTTGCATACGGAACACATGTTCGTGCACCGCGAGGGCGGCCCACGATGGAGCCGCCCTCACGGCCGGAAAGGGGAGGCCTATTCGCCGAGAAGCTGCAGGATGTGGTTGACGTCAGCACGCGCACCGGCGAGGTCGGTGCGAGCGGTCCTGATGTTCTGATGCGCGCTCTGCAGGTCGACCTTGTTCCCGGGCCACCCTGCCGGGACCAGGTTGATCACCGATGCGGTCACGCCGGAGATCGATGTGTGCGACGCATCGACCTTGCTCGTCACGTCGTTGAGATCGCTGTGCGCCTGCGCCTTGATGGTGGCGGACAGCGACGAGTTGTTGATCAACGTCCGCAGCTCGGGGATGAGCGTCGCGACCGATGCGTTCACCTTGGTGATGCCGTCGGCCGCGATGACCTCATGGATCTTCGGATCCTCCATGACGTACACGCGGTAGTTGGTGACGATGAGCTCGCAGTCGCTGTGCGCCTGGGCGATGGTGGTGTCGCCCTGAATGGTCCTGTCCAGCGCGGTCAATTCCTGCTGGTCGGCGGTGATCTGCCCCTCCAGCGTTGTCTGGTCGGCGCTGGTGAGCGCAGCCGACTGCCTGACGAACGTGTCGTCGGCGCCGAGTGTTCCGAGCCGTCGCTGCACCGCGGTGTTGCAGCGCGCTTTCAACGCCGCGAGCGTCAGAGTGTGCGGCGCCGGTGACGGCACCGATGAAGGTGACGGCGCCGGCGTGCCGTCGGCGTCGACGGCAACCGATCCGGCGAGTCCGAGACCTGCGGTCACCGTGAGTGTGGCCACGGTGCGGATGAGAAAACCTGCGTTCACTGGGCTGGATCTCCTTCACTGCTGCTCAACCCGCCGTTTGCGGCGTTGAGCTGCGAGTCGATGTTGTTGAGCTGGTTGTCGATGCTGCCGACCTGCTGGTCGACACTGCTGGTGTCGGGCGACGCCGTCGCTGCTGCGCCCGCGGCGGTGACACGCACGGGGGCTGCGCTGCCTGCGCCGGTGTCGTTGCCTCGCAGGCTCGTGGCGCACCCTGCGATCGCCATCACGGCGACCAGTGACAACACCATGTTCCTGTGGGCGCTCAGATGGGTCATTCGCGGTTCTCCTTGCGGTGGTCGGGGGGATGGATCCCATCCGACCAGCGCCCACGGGTCGTCACCTGAGACCGCGCGGAGACATCGCTGAGAAATCGCGGTGAAACCCCGGAGCGGAGCATCCTTACGCGACCAGTGACATTCGCGAAGGGATCCCGCACCGCGACGGTGCTCATCTACGGGGGCGCCGCCGCCTGCCTGCTCGCCATCCGTCTTGCGACCAACGGCGTGCTCGGGTTCCACATCGACGAGCTCTATTACATGACCAGCGGACGGCACCCGGCGCTCGGCTACGTCGACTATCCGCCGATCGTCCCGCTCCTGTCCCGGCTCGAAACCGGGCTGCTCGGCGTGACCCCGTGGACCCTGCGAGTTCTCCCCGCGATCGCCGGCGCGTTCAACGTCATCCTCTGCGGCGCATACGTCCGCAAACTCGGCGGCTCGGTGCGGCTCCAGGCGCTCGGGCTGCTTGTCGGCATCACCGAACCGATCCTCATCGGCACCTATCTCTTCCAGACCGTCGTCTTCGATCAGGTGGCGTGGATGCTCTCGTTGTACTGGTTTCTCTCGCTCATCATCGATCGGAAGCCCCGGACATGGATCTACCTCGGCATCACGCTCGGCGTCGGTCTCGAGGTCAAGTTCCTGATCATCGCGCTCATCGCCGGCATCGTCCTCGCTGTGCTCCTGACGCCGTCACTCCGCGCCGAGCTCCGGACGCGATACCCATGGATCGCCGCGGCGGCCGCGCTCCTCATCTGGGCGCCGAACATCGCGTGGCAGATCGCCAACGGGTTCCCCACCGTCACGTACCTGCTCAACCATCAGGGGGACATCCGGTCAGGCGGCGGAGTTGCTGACTTTGTTGTCCTTTTCCTGCTGATCCTCTTCCTGCTCATCCCGCTGTGGGTCGCCGGGTTCATCTGGCTCTTCCGCAACCGCGATCTCCGTCCCATCGGCATTGCGTGCGCGGTGCCGCTCGTCGTGTACCTCTTCGTCGGGAAGTTCTACTACCCGGGGCCGACGATTCCGATCGTGATGGCCGCGGGCCTGGTGGCGCTGTCGCAGGTCACGCAACCGCGGCGGCGTCAGGTGCTCGCCGGTGCAGTCGTCCTGGCCGGCGTCCTCGGATTCCTCGCGCTCATGAAGGAAACGGTCCCGACGACGCCGGCAGATCGCCTGCACGCGACCGGCCTTGACACTGCCGATTCGGACTTCGCGTCGACGGTCGGATGGGTGTCCATCACGAAGCAGTTGACCTCAGTCTATGGTCGGCTCTCTGAGTCGGAGCGCGCTTCGACGGTCATCGTGTCGTCCGACTACGGCGTCGCCGGTGCGCTGCAGGTGTTCGGCAACCCGAAGCTCCTGCCGCAGAGCTTCAGCCCCCAGCTGAGTGACTGGTACTGGCTGCCTTCGAATCTCACGGCGATGGACGCGCTGATGGTCGGCTATGCGCCGTCAGACGTCGCCTGGATGTGTGCCGGACCGACCGTCGTGAGCCATCTGACCGTCCCGTACCAGGTGGTCAGCGGCGAGCAGGGGGCGCCGGTGACCATGTGCCACCTCAAGGCACCACTGCCGCAGGAATGGGGGCGGTTGAAGAACTTCTCCTGATCGTTCCGGGCAAGACCTACCAACCGGCGGGTCAGGCGGCTGGGACAGCGAGCTCCGTGCGCAGCGTCAGGGCCGAGAGCGGGCCTGCGCCCTCGAGACGCCGCCCGAAGGCATCGGCCAGCGCCGCGGCGAGGATCGGCGCGACCTCCTGGGGCGTGTGGCCGGGCGCGCCGAGGGTCTCGAGCGAGGCGACGCCCGCACCCTCGATGCCGCACGGCGTGATCCGGTCGAACCAGCTCAGGTCGGTGCACACGTTGAGCGCCACGCCGTGCGAGGTCACCCCAGCGGCCAGCTTCACGCCGATCGCGCCCAGCTTGTGATCACCGGCCCACACACCGGTCCAGGGGGCGCGGCGGGTGACCTCGACGCCGTACGTGGCGGCGGTGGCGATCAGCGAGGCCTCGAGCGCGCGGAGGTACCGGTCCACGTCTCCGTGCGCGGGATGCCGGGGGATCGGGAAGACGCCTGCAAGGCGGACGATCGGGTAGGCGACCAGCTGGCCCGGCCCATGGAAGGTCACCGACCCGCCTCGATCGACCTCGAGGAACTCGGCTCCCGCCGCCCGGAGCGCGTCCGGCCCGGCGCCGAGATGCCGTGCCTCGCCCTGGCGGCCCATGGTGTAGACGGGTGGGTGCTCGAGCAGGAGGACCGCATCTTCCGTCAGATCGCCACTGCGCCGAGCCATCGCGACCTCACGCTGCAACCCCCAGGCATCCTCGTAGCCGACGGTCCCGAGCCAGATCCAGCGCAGCGCAGGGGTCTCCACCACCTCGGTCATCCGGCGTGGGCAGCGACCGCCTGCTCGTGGGCGTGATAGCTGGAGCGGACGAGCGGCCCGGACTCGACGTGGGCGAAGCCGAGCGCCTTCCCGAAGGACTTCAGCTCCGCGAACTCGTCCGGGTGCCAGTACCGGATCAGCGGGTGGTGCTTGAGCGACGGCCGCAGGTACTGACCGATCGTGATGATCTCGATGTCGTGCGCGCGCATCTGGACGAGGAGTTCCTTCACCTCGTCCATCTCCTCGCCGAGGCCGACCATGAGCCCCGACTTGGTCCGGCTCCGTGGTTCGATCTGCTTCGCCGCCTTGAGGAGCTCGAGGCTTCGATCGAGCTCCGACTTCGGACGCACACGGCGGTAGAGGCGGCCGACCGTCTCGACGTTGTGGTTGAAGATCTCCGGCCTCTCGGCCATCACGACGCGCAGCGCGTCGTGGTCGCCCTGGAAGTCCGGGGTCAGCACCTCGATCGTGGTCCCCGGCGCCAGCGACCGGATGCTCCGCATCGTCGCCGCGAAGACCGCGGCGCCGCCGTCCGGGAGATCGTCGCGGTCCACCGACGTGACCACTGCGTGGCGGAGCCCCATCTTCGCCACCGCCTCGCCGACGCGGCGCGGCTCGTCCCAGTCGATGTCGCCGCCCCGCTTGCCGCTGGTGACGGCGCAGAAGGCGCAGGCACGCGTGCAGACGTCGCCGAGGATCATGAAGGTGGCGGTGCCGTGCCCCCAGCACTCGGCGATATTGGGGCAGCGGGCCTCCTCGCACACGGTGTTGAGGTGCAGGCCGCGCATGATCCCCTTGATCTGCGAGTAGCCGTCGCCGGACGGCAGCTTCACGGTGAGCCACTCGGGGCGCCGGTCCACCCCCTCGGGGAGGAGCCGCTGGTGCAGCGGCCGGGTGTCGGCCACGGGTACGGGCCGCAAACGGATCTCGTCCATTGCTTCACATCACTCTACACACTCGCTGCGCCACAATCGCCGCGATGAGTTCACCGACACCGCGCAACGAGACCGTGTTGACGTACGCCCCCGGGTCCGCTGAGCGCTCCCGCCTGAAAGCCGCCCTGAACGAGATGCAGTCGTCCGCGCCGCACCAGGTGCAGCTCCATATCGGTGGCGAGTCCGTCGACGGCGAGGGAGACCCGATCTCGGTGCGTGCGCCGCACCGGCACGCGCTCCAGCTTGCTGAATCGCGCATGGCCACGAAGACCGACGTCGCCCACGCCGTCGACGCGGCGCTCGCCGCCCATCACGACTGGTCGAACGCCCCGTGGTCGACCCGCGCCTCCGTCTTCCTTCGGGCAGCCGACCTGTTGAGCGGGCCGTTCCGCGACCGGCTCAACGCGGCGACGATCCTCGGCCAGAGCAAGAGCGTCCACCAGGCGGAGATCGACGCCGCGTGCGAGCTCATCGATTTCTGGCGCTGGAACGTGTACTTCGGCGAGCAGCTCCAGGAGACGCAGCCGATCTCGCCGCCCGGCCAGTGGAACCGCATGGAACACCGCTCGCTCGAGGGTTTCGTGCTCGCGATCAGCCCCTTCAACTTCACATCCATCGGGGGCAACCTCGCCGGGGCGCCGGCGATCATGGGCAACACGGTCGTCTGGAAGCCGGCGACCACCGCGCTCCTCGCCGCGAAGGTGATCATGGAGATCTTCGAGGCGGCGGGCATGCCGCCCGGCGTCATCAACATGATCGCCGGGCCTGGCGCCGCCGTCTCCGAGGTGGCGGTGAAGCATCCCGCACTCGCCGGCATCCACTTCACGGGGTCCACAGAGACCTTCCAGCACCTCTGGACGACCGTCGCCGGCAATCTCGGCCAGTACCGGTCCTACCCGCGACTGGTCGGGGAGACGGGCGGCAAGAACTTCGTCCTCGCCCACCCTTCGGCAAACGAGGAGGCGCTCCTGGTTGGCCTGCTGCGGGGGTCGTTCGAGTACCAGGGACAGAAGTGTTCGGCCGCGTCCCGTGCCTACATCCCCAACTCGATCTGGGAGCGGCTGCGCGAGCCGCTTGTCGCTGCGACTGCCGCGATCCCGGTCGGCGACCCGGCGGAGTTCAGCACCTTCATGGGCGCTGTCATCGACGAGACGAGCTTCCGGAAGCACGAGGCGGTGCTCACGTCAGCCCGGAGCGACGCGGACCTCGAGCTCATCGCCGGCGGCGAATGCGACTCCGATCTCGGCTGGTTCGTCCATCCCACGATCTACGCAACCCGGAACCCGCACCACGCGCTCCTGAAGCGCGAGCTGTTCGGTCCGATCCTGACCGTCTTCCCCTATCCCGACGGCGAGTGGAGATCGGTGCTCGACCTGGTCGACCACACGTCGCCGTACGCGCTGACGGGGGCGATCTTCGCCGACGACCGGGCCGCGATCGACCAGGCGACGCACCACCTGCGTTTCGCGGCCGGCAACTTCTACGTCAACGACAAGCCGACCGGCGCGGTGATCGGACAGCAGCCCTTCGGCGGAGCGCGGTTGAGTGGCACGAACGACAAGGCCGGATCGGCGCTCAACCTGATGCGCTGGGTGTCGCCTCGGACGCTGAAGGAGACGTTCGTCCCGCCGACCGACTGGCGCTACCCGCACCAGGAACCCGACTGACCGCCGGGACGAGCGCCTAGAGCCGAACTCCCGGGCTCAGGCCCGCCAGCGGGTGCAGGATCGCGCGGGCTTGCGCCGGCAGGAGCAGCTTCCGGGATGGCGCGGCGTCCGCCTCGCGACCGGCGGCTCCTCCGCGGCGACCCGGATCAGAGCCTGAAAGCGACGCTCGTCGATGATGCCCTTCTCGAGAGCGCGTCGCGCCCAGGCGGGTGGGGTCCGAAGCCCCCATGCATCGAAAGTGCCGTGCTCGATCATCGTTCCTCCAGATGATAGCCAGGAGTGACTAAACGAGAGTCCCGGTCGGGTCCATGCCTTCGAGCAGCTTCTGAACGGCGATGACGAAGCGGGTGGACTGAAGGCCGTCGTTGATCCGGTGATCGAACGACAGGCCCAGGTTCATGATCGGCCGGATCGCGATCGCATCGCCCACGACGACCGGTCGCTTGACGACGAGGTCCATGGTCATGATCGCCGCCTGCGGCTGGTTGATGATCGCCTGCGTCATCACCGCGCCGAGCGCGCCGGTGTTGTTGAGCGTGAACGTTCCGCCCTGGATCTCATCGAGCTTGAGGTGATTGCTCCGGGCGCGCGCCCCCAGGTCGGCCATCGTCGTCGCGAGGCCCGCGATGCTCAGACGGTCAGCGTCGCGCACCACGGGCACGATCAGATTGTCCTCGAGCGCAACCGCGATGCCGAGGTTGATGCTTCGCTTGAGCACGATTCCGGCGTCGCTCCACGAGGCGTTGAGCGTCGGATGCCGTTGCAGGGCCTCGATAACGGCGCGAGCGACAAACGGCAGGAACGTCAACTTCACGCCGTGTCGCTGCTCGAACGCCGCCTTCTCGCGGTCGCGGATGCGCGACACGTTCGACATGTCGACCTCGACCATGAGGTACGCATGCGGCGACACCTGCCGGCTGCGCGCCATGTGATCGGCGATCGCCTTGCGCCCCTGCGTGAGCGGCACAACGGTGTCGCCCTCCCCGGGAGCGAAGGAGGCCGCACCAGACGGTGCGACGGAGGGACTGGGCGCGGAGGCCGCACTAGACGGTGCGACCGCGGGACTGGGCGCGGAGGCCGGCTGCGGTGCCTGCGTAGGCGACATAGCCAGGGGAGGCGCCGGAGCAGGCGCCGGAGACGGCCGGGCAGGCAACTCCCCCGCGTCACGTCGCTGGACGTACTCGAGCACGTCCTTCTTCGTCACCCGCCCCCCAAGGCCACTCCCCGAGATCTCGGAGAGATCCACGCCATGCTCCCGGACCAGCATCCGGACCGCAGGGGTCAGGTGATACGAAGCCGCCCCGTTCCCACCGTCGCCGGTCGCCGGAGCGTGCACCTGGTCGGACGGCTTCCCGCGCTCCGTGAACGCCTCCTGAATCGACCCAACCACGCCGGCATCCGCCGCCCGCGAAGTAGCCGCCGAGAGAGCCCCCGAAGCACTGGCGGGCGGAACTGAGCCAACCGGGATCGGCTGAGCCGCCGCCGCCTGCGGCTGAAGCGCTGGTTCGGCAGCAGGCTGCGCCGCCTGCGTAGGC
>JBAUTG010000061.1:0-41774 GCA_049582105.1 Candidatus Dormiibacterota bacterium
GTCGTAGTGAGCGCACGCCGGGATCACCTCGTCCTCGACGGATCGGTTCAGCAGGCTGTACTCGTTCTGCGCGCTGACGAAGCGAGTCAAACCGCGGCTTCGAGCGACCCAGTCGGCATCTGCGATCTGCCACGCATCGAGATTCGACGAGCCGGCGCAACGGATCGTGCCCTCGCTCACGAGCTCGGCGAGCGTCTCCAGCGTTTCCTCGATGGGCGTGTCCGGATCCGGCGTGTGCATCTGATAGAGGTCGATCCAGTCCGTGTCGAGACGTCGAAGGCTCTCCTCGACTGCGGTGCGGATCCATCGCCGCGATGCGCCACGGCGCCCCTCCGGCCCGCTCATGTGCCCGAACTTCGAGGCGATCACCGCATCCGCTCGACGTCCCTTCAGCGCCGCGCCGAGCATCTCCTCGCTCCGCCCCTCGCCGTAGATGTCGGCGGTGTCGAAGAAGTTGATGCCGTCGCCGAGCGCCGCGTGCACGACGTTGGAGGCTCCCGCCGCATCGAGCCTGCGGCCGAAGTTGTTGCAGCCGATCCCGACAACCGTCACCTGCAGCGCGCCGCCGCCGAGCTGCCGTTTCTCCTGGTCGCTCATGCTCGACAGGGTACGCAAAGGCGTCGTCTGCGCACCCTCGAAGGCTGCTAGGCTCATCGCGGTGGCCAGACGCGTCCCAGCCAAAGAAGCACACGAAGGTCCGCCGCCGGAGCCGGCGAGGCCCGCAGCCGTCGAAGAAGCGAATCGGCTCGCCGCGGAACGGTCCATTGCGGCGCGCCGCGACACCAGCACGGCCATCTCCGTCCGCACCCTGGTCACCGCGGCGCTGATCGTGCTCGCGATCGTTGCGATCGTCGCCTTCCTGGCGAGCATCGTGGGCATCGTTCTGGTGGTACTGGTCGCGATCGTGTTCGCCGAGGGGATCAGGCCGCTCGTCGCGGACCTCCGCCGTCGCCGCGTTCCGACTCCCGTTGGAATCCTGATCGTCTACGTCGCGCTCCTCGCGCTCATCGCGCTCATGGTGCTGCTCCTCGTGCAACCGATCGTCAATGAGGCGCAGTCGCTTGCCGCCAACTTCCCCACCTATCAGAAGGACTTTCTCAACTGGTTCACGGGCATCGAAAAGCAGTTCCATTTCAACGTTGACATCGGCAAGCAGCTGGGGACTGTCGTCGACACGACGCAGAAGATACTCATCGCCATCGGTGGCACCATCTTCAGCGTCATCGTCAACTTCGTCCTCGTGCTCGTCGTCGGGTTCCTCTGGCTGGTCAGCAGCGACCGGCTGAAGGCCTTCACCGTCGACCTGTTCCCCGAGGCGCATCAGGAGCTGGTGGTCGACATCTTTCGCGAGATGGGCTTCCGGATGGGCGGTTTCCTTCGCGCGAGCGCCATCAACAGCATCGCGGTGGGCCTGGTCGTCGGGGTCGCGTGCGCGGCCATGCAACTGCCCGACCCGGTGATCCTCGGCATCTTCGCCGGGCTCACGGCCGCGATCCCGATGGTCGGCGGCATCATCGGCGTGATTCCCGCAGTGCTGCTCGGGTTCACGATCGGCCCGGGGTACCCGATCCTGGTGCTTGCGGTGCTGCTCGTGATCCAGCTCGTCGATGCGAACACGGTCGTGCCGATGGTGATGAACCGCGTCGTGTCGCTGCCGGCGCTGGGCGTCGTGCTCGCGCTGCTCGTCGGCGGAGCGCTCCAGGGGTTGATCGGCGCGTTGCTCGCGGTCCCGGTCGCGGCCGCGCTCCAGGTGCTGCTGGTGCGCGCGGTGGTCCCGGCGATCCACCATGCGCAGGGGCGCACCGATCGCGCGTACGCGAAGGCGTATGTGCCGCTGTCGCCGCACCTGAAGGACTCCGCGCCGCGCATGGGTGGACGGCGCGTGAACCCGCGCTGAGTGCGGTGTCCCGCGGCGCGCACCGGCGCTCGTCCCGGGCATTGGGGGGTTGCCTGGTATCACTGCTCTTCGGCGGCACCCTTGCCGGTTGCAGCTCGCCGCCACCACTGGCGATCAACGCGAATGGGCCCTGGGCAACTCGTACAGTCGGTCAGGAAGGTCTGTCGCTCTCGGTGCCCGCGAACTGGTATCTCGGTGGCGGCGACATTCTGCCCGGATCCTTCAGCGACCTGGTTGCCAGCTACAGCAACCAAACACTGTCGCCGCCGTGCATGACGGGCGCGAGCTCTATCACGTGCGGCCGACCGCTGACATCACTGCAAAAGGGAGCGATGCTCGTCGACGTCTCGCACAACTCGACGCTTCCCGGGCCCGTTCGTCCCTGGCCCGGAACGCCGACCACTGTTTCGGGGTTCCAGGCGTGGGTGACTGACGAGCACGGGCAGCAGGGGGCCTGCAGTGGATTGGGTGCCGATCGCACGCTTTCGGAGATCATCCCGTTCCCCGACGCACCGAACAACTACTTCGCGATCGACATCTGCTCGCGCGGTGTGCCCGAATCGGTTGGCACAAGGATCCTGGAGTCGCTGCGGGTGAGTGCGAGCCTTTGACGGCATCGCCGCTCAGAGGGGGATGTTGCCGTGCTTGCGGCGAGGCGTCTCCACCTGCTTGTTCCGCGCCATGCGCAGCGCGCTGATCAGCGCAGCGCGAGTCTGACGGGGCTCGATCACGTCGTCGACATACCCGCGCTCGGCGGCGTAGTACGGATTGGCGAACTGCTCGCGATACTCCTCGATCAGCTCGGCTGAGCGCTTCCCCGAGTCCTCCGCCTGCGCGATCTCCTTCTTGAAGATCACGCTGACGGCACCCTGCGGTCCCATGACCGCGATCTCCGCGGTGGGCCATGCGACGTTGTAGTCGGCGCGGATGTGCTTGGAGCACATGACGTCGTAGGCGCCGCCATACGCCTTGCGCGTGATCACGGTCAGCTTCGGGACTGTTGCCTCGCAGTATGCGTAGAGCAGCTTGGCGCCGTGCCGGATGATGCCGCCGTATTCCTGGTCGGTGCCGGGGAGGAATCCCGGCACGTCGACGAAGGTGATCAACGGCACGTTGAAGGAGTCGCAGAAGCGCACGAATCGCGCTGCCTTGATCGACGCCGAGATGTCGAGCGCACCGGCGAGCACTCGCGGCTGATTGCCGACCACGCCGACAGGATGCCCATCGAGCCGCGCGAAGCCGCAGATGATGTTCTCCGCGTGGTAATGCATCACCTCGAGGAATCTGCCGTCGTCAACGATGCGCGTCACGACGCCGCGCATGTCATACGGCTGGTTGGCGTTGTTGGGGATGATCGTCTGCAGCTCGGGATCCTCGCGGTGCGGATCGTCGAGCGTCGGACGGTAGGGCGGCTGCTCGCGGTTGTTCGGAGGCAGATATGAGAGCAGCTCGCGCATCTGCGTGAACGCCTCCTCCTCGGTATCCGCGATGAAGTGCGCGACCCCACTGCGCTGGTTGTGGACGTCGGAGCCGCCGAGCTCCTCGAACGTCACCTCCTCGCCGGTTGTCACCTTGATGACATCGGGCCCCGTGATGAACATGTAGCCGACCTTGCGCACCATGAAGATGAAGTCGGTCATCGCCGGGGAGTACACGGCACCGCCGGTGCACGGTCCGGCGATCAGCGACAGCTGCGGGATCACGCCGCTCGCCTCGACGTTGCGGTAGAAGATCTCCGCATACCCGGCGAGCGAGACGACACCCTCCTGGATGCGCGCACCGCCGGAGTCGTTGATGCCGATGCACGGACATCCGGTGCGCTGCGCGAGATCCATGATCTTCGTGACCTTCTCGGCGAACACCTCGCCCAGCGAGCCACCGAAGACCGAGGCGTCATGGCTGAAGACGAAGACCTGACGGCCGTCGACGGTTCCCCAGCCGGTGACGACACCATCGCCCGGGATGCGGCGCTCCTCCATGCCGAAGTTGGTCGTCCGGTGCAACGCGAACATGTCGACCTCGGTGAACGAGCCGGCGTCGAGCAGCTTCTCGATCCGCTCGCGAGCCGTGAGCTTGCCCTTGGCGTGCTGCGACCGCTCCGCAGCACCGGCTCTGTGCACGGCGTCGTACCGCCGCTTGCGCAGCAGGTTGATCTTTCGGTTGGTTCCGCCGCTCGAACCACTCGATGATTCGTCGCCGGCGGGAACGTCCTTGCGTGTCTGCCTTGTCATCGCGTCAGGCTACCAGGGGGGAAAGGCCTCACACCGCGACCTGGGGGCGGTACACACCGAACACATCACGCAGTGCGCCGCAGACCTCGCCGACGGTGGCGTTGACGTCGAGCGCGTTCCGAAGCAGCGGCAGGAGGTTGTCGGTACCCTCGGCGCCCCGGCGGAGAGCGTCGATCGTGCGCGTGACCGCCGTCGCCGAACGACTCGCGCGCACCTTCGCGAGCCGCTCGATCTGCGTTTCCTCCAGCTCAGCACCGACGCGCAGGATCTCCACCTCGCGCTGCGATGTCTCCGTGTACCGGTTGACGCCGACGATGACGCGCTCGCCGGACTCGACCTGGCGTTGATACCGGTACGCGGACTCCTGGATCTGCTGCTGGTAGAAGCCGGCCTCGATCGCCGCGACGGCACCACCGAGATCGTCGATGCGACGCATCAGCGTCCGCGACTCGTCCATGAGCGTGTGGGTCAACGCCTCCACGAGATGCGACCCGCCGAGCGGATCGGTGACGTTGGCGGCACCTGACTCGTGCGCCACCACCTGTTGCGTTCGCAGCGCGATCTCGGCCGCCTGCTCCGAGGGCAGCGCCAGCGCCTCATCGAAACTGTTGGTGTGCAAGGACTGCGTACCGCCGCACACCGCGGCGAGTGCCTGGAGGGCGACGCGCACAACGTTGTTGAGCGGCTGCTGCGCCGTGAGTGTCGCGCCACTGGTCTGCGCGTGGAAGCGCAGATGCAGGCTGCGCTCCTGTTTCGCCCCGAAGCGCTCGCGCATCACCTCCGCCCAGAGCGCCCGGGCGGCACGGAACTTGGAGACCTCCTCGAAGAAGTCATTGCTGACATTGAAGAAGAAGCTCAGCCGCGGCGCGAAGTCGTCGACCTCGAGCCCGGCGTCGACCGCCGCCTGCACGTAGGCGATCCCGTTGCTCAGCGTGAACGCGATCTCCTGCGGCGCCGTGGAGCCGGCCTCGCGGATGTGGTATCCGCTGATGCTGATGGTGTTCCAGCGTGGGAGCCGCTGTGCGCAGTACGCAAACGTGTCGGTGACCAGTCGCATCGATGGGCGCGGCGGGAAGATGTACGTCCCGCGCGCCGCGTACTCCTTGAGGATGTCGTTCTGGATCGTCCCGCCGAGCACGCCGGCGTCGATCCCCTTGCGCTCGGCTGCGAGCTCGTAGAGGAGGAGCAGCACCGACGCCGGCGCGTTGATGGTCATCGACGTCGTGACCTGGTCCTGCGGGATGCCGCGCATCAACAGCTCCATGTCCTCGAGCGAGTCGATGGCCACGCCGACCTTGCCGACCTCCCCGTGCGCGATCGGATCGTCGCTGTCGTATCCCATCTGCGTCGGCAGGTCGAACGCGACCGAGAGGCCGCTCTGGCCCGCGCGCAGCAGGTAGTGGAACCGCTCGTTGGTCTGCTCCGCGCTGCCGAACCCGGCGTACTGGCGCATGGTCCAGAGACGTGAGCGGTATCCCTCGGCGCGGATGCCCCGCGTGTACGGGTACTCGCCCGGCGGTGGCGGTACGTCGCCGGCACCGACGTAGTAGGGGTCGAGCGGCAGACCGGACTCGGTCTCCTTGCCGGCCGCGGGCTCCGCGCGGGAGGTGTCGCTCATACGTGCAGCCCGGCGCGCTCCTCGTCCGCCTGGCACAGCTCGGTGAGCACGCCGGCGCCCGCCGAAGGATGGAGAAACGCGACGAGGCGGCTCGCGGCACCCTGCCGCGGGCAGGTGTCGAGGAGCTGCAGTCCGAGCGCCGCGAAGTGGTCGAGGCTCGCCTGGACGTCATCGACACCGTAGGCGACGTGATGGAGGCCACTCCCACGCCTGGCGAGGAACCCGGCGATCTTCGATTCCGGTCCGGTGCTGCCGAGGAGCTCGATGCGCGACTCGCCCACCTCGAACATGACCGCCTCGATCCCGTCGGACTCGACCGTCTGGCGGTGCGCCGGTGGGGTCCCCGTGAGCCGCTCGTACGCCACGACCGCAGCGTCGAGGTCCGCGACCGCAATTCCCACATGATCGATCCTGGTGAATGCGGCCATTGCCGGCCGAGTATAGGAAGCAATACGGCAACGCCGCGTTCGCATCCGGGGAACGGCTGATAGCGTCGCAATCGCCGTGAGAACCCGACGAGCGGTCGCGATTGCGGCCGGGGTCGCCGCAGTCCTGCTCGCCTACTACGCGATCGCCTGGGGGCAGGTCACCCCGACCCGCGAGCGCGGCACCGACTTCTCCGCGTCGTACGTGGCGGCACTCGTCCTCCGCGGTGGCGACGGATCCCACCTCTACGACCAGCAGGTCGAGCATGCCCGGCATCTCTCGCTGCTCCCTGCGGGGACGGTGATCAACCTGCCCTTCATCACGCCACCGACGACCGCATTGCTGGCGTTGCCCTTCACCGCCGTGAACCCCGGCACCGCATACCGGGTGTGGTCGCTCCTCGAGCTCGCCCTGCTGGCGCTGGCCGTCTGGACTGCCATTCGTGCCGGCCCGTGGCCCTCGGGTCGGCAACCCGGCCGCCGCACCGCCGTGCTGCTCCTGGCGATTGGCGGGGGCGGGACGTATGCATTCCTCCTGCTCGGCCAGATCGACGGCATCACCGCGCTCGGCCTCGCCGCCGCCTACGCAGCCTGGCGCCGCGATCGCTCCGCGACAGCCGGGTTCTGGATCGGGCTCGCCTTCGCAGCGACCAAGCCGCACCTGGCGATCGGACTCGCCGTCTGGCTGCTCGCCCGGCGCGACTGGCGGGCTCTGGCCGGCGCCGCAGCCGGCTGCGCTCTCGTCGCCGTGGTCTCGTTCGCCCTGGTCGGACCCTCGGGGGTCGGGGGGTTCGTGTCGGCGCTCGGTTTCGCCTACGGCAACACGCCGGCAGCAAGCACGGTCGGCATCCCCGGGCTCGTCGCCTCGTGGCTCGGCACCGGGACACTCCCATCGGTGGTCGGCGTCATCGGCTCGCTGGCCGCCCTCGCCGGCTGCGCAGTCCTCGGCGTCCGCTCGCGCGGCGGCTCGGTCGCGCTCGAGGTCGCGCTTGCCGGTGCCGCGGCACTCTCCGTCGCGGCATCCCCCCATCTGCTGTCGCACGACATCGTCATCCTCGCCCCGGTCTTCGCCTGGTGCGCAGCCCGAGCAGCAGCTGCCGACGCGTCGCCCTGGCCCGGGCCGGCAACGCTCCGCGTCGTGGGCGGGTGGGCGATCCTCGGCCTGGCCGCGTTCATCGACACCGGGAATGCGGTACCGGCGCCGCCCGGGCGGCTGGTGCCGCTCGCGCTCATCGGGATCGGCACGGCAGCGTTCGTGATCACCGGCTCGCGTTCACTTGCCGCCGGCCCTGCGCGGGTCGCGCTGGCTCAGTCCGGCAGCGGCAGGGGTGCCGGCGGGTCGACCGCGTAGTCGTAGAACCCGCGGCCGCTCTTGCGGCCGAGCCTGCCCGCGGCAACCATGCGCTCGAGAACGGCGACCGTGGCGACGTCGCCGGGATTGTGGTCTCGCTCCATCCGGTCTCTCCGAATCGTGAGGACGGTGTCGAGTCCGGAGAAGTCGCTGAGCTGAAAGGGTCCCATCGGCCAGTTCAGGCCTTTGCGTACGGCGATGTCGATATCCTCGGCGCTCGCCACGCCCCCCTGGAGCAGCGAGAACGCCTCGCGTGACGCGGCCCCGAGGATCCGGTTGACGATGAACCCGTCAATCTCCTTCTCGACAACGATCGCGGTTCTGCCCATGCGCCGAGACCACGCGACAGCGCGCTCGATGGTCGAGTCCGATGTGAACGGGCCACGAACCACCTCGCACAGGTCCATCACGAGCACCGGATGGAAGAAGTGCATGTTGCAGCACAGCTCGGGCCGCTTTGTCGCGTCTGCGAGGCGGGAGACGACGATGTTGCTCGAGTTGGTGGCGATGCCCGCGCCGGCCGGCAGATGTGCGTCGAGCTCGGTGAAGATCTCCCGCTTTACCGACGGGATCTCGACCACTGCCTCGATCGCCCACGACGAGCCTGCCGCGGCGGCGGCGAGGTCGGGCGTGGGGCTCACCCTTCCGGCCGCAACGTCGGCCGCCTCTCGGTCGAGCTTGCCCTTCTCGACCCGGCGATCGAGCCACTGACGGTTCGACGCCATGGCGCGCGCGAGCACCTCCGCGCTGACGTCCACCAGCGAGACGTCAATCCCGTGCAGGGCGGCCTGCTGCGCGATCTGCGCGCCCATCGTTCCCGCACCGACGACGAGCAACCGTCCGTCGGCGCTGACCTCGGTGGTCGCCTGCGTCACGCCGTCAGGCCTCGTCGGGCCAGCGAACCGGTACGCGCGTGGTGCACTCGGTCAGCTCCTGGGACGCCTTCGTGTAGCGGACGATGGTCATCATGTCGCCCTTCAGCTTGAGCCGTCCGAGCATGATCCCCCGGGTGGCGTCGAGCTCTTTCTGGGCGACCTGCTTCCAGCGCGAGTAGGCGCCCGTGATCACGAATTTCGCCTGTTGCGCGTCCTCGCGCGTGCAGGCGCGAACGTCGCGCGCCTCACCGTGCCAGAGGTCGAGGAAGACGCCCTTGTCCTCCGGGAAGTTCTTGTCCGGCTCGGCGAGGACGACGAGTCCGACGCTGCCCTCCCATCCCGCCGCGGCCTGCCTGTACTTGGCCGAGGCGTTGATCTGCTCCTTGAATGCCTCAGCCCACTCGGGGCTGTACGCGTCGACAACTGGTGCGTCTGTGTCCGTCACTGCTGTGCCTCCTTGGGGTGTGAATCCGGCTGCTTGAGAGCTCGTGCGACGTACACGGCGACATCATCGACGGCGAGCGTGTCACCGATCTGCTTCGCGGAGATACCCTCGTCGAACATCGCGAGGCAGAAGGGACATGCGGTGGCGACCTTCGTGGCCTGCGTATCGACAGCCTGCTCCACCCTGCGGTGGTTGACGCGCGGCTGACCCTCCTCCATCCACATCCGGCCGCCACCGGCGCCGCAGCACATGCCCTCGCTCTTGCTGCGCGCCATCTCCACCACCTTGAGCCCGGGGATGCGCTCGAGGATGTCCCGCGGCGGCGCGAAGATGTCGTTCCAGCGCCCGAGGTAGCAGGAGTCGTGGTACGTGATCGTCTCCTCGGCGGCGGTGCTCTCGGCGAGCGTGATGCGGCCTTCCTTGAGCAGACGGTCGATCAGCTGCGTGTGATGGATGACCTCGTACTCACCGCCGAAATCCTTGTACTCGTTGGCGAACGTGTTGAAGCAGTGCGGGCACGACGCGATGATCTTGCGCACGCTGTACTTCTTGAGCACCTCGACGTTCTCTTTCGCGCGCTCCTGGAACAGATACTCGTTGCCGATCCTGCGCGCCGGGTCGCCGGTGCACTTCTCCTCGGTGCCGAGGATCGCGAAGTCGACGCCCGCCGACTTGAGGATCTTCGACAGCGCGGCCGCGATGGTGCGCGCGCGCTCGTCGAATGACGCGGCGCAGCCGACCCAGTACAGGTATTCCGCGTCGGGCTTGTCGGCCACGAATGCGATGTCGAGATCCTTCGCCCAGTCGGCGCGCGATTGATGCGACAGCCCATAGGGGTTCGCGACGTTCTCGATGTTGCGCAGCGCCGACTCGGCCTGCTTCGGCATGCGCGATTCGTCGAGCACGAGGTGCCGCCGCATGTCCATGATCTTCGGAACGTGCTCGATGAGGACGGGGCACTGATCCATGCATGCGCCGCAGGTCGTGCACGACCAGAGCGTCTCCTCGAGGATGGTGCCGCCGATCAGCGGTCGTGCACTCCCGTCGGGCACCGCTCGCGCCACGTCCTCGGGCGACAGCCAGGACGGCTGGAAGTGTCCCGGCACGTCGTGCGCCGCCCCGGGGTGATGGTCGCCGCTCGTCCACATCACCGCGGAGTCGCCGCCGTCCTTGCTGCCGGGCACCTCGGCGATATGCGCGTCATGTGTCGTCGCCGCATACCCACCTGCGAGGTTCTCGTAGGCGAGGTCGCGCAGATCGGTGATCAGGGTTTTCGGCGACAGGGGCTTGCCGGTGTTGTACGCGGGACAGTGTGTCTGACAACGGCCGCACTCGGTGCACGTGTACAGGTCGAGCATGTCCTTCCAGGAGAAGTGCTCGAGCGCAGCAGCGCCGAAATGCTGGTCGGCCTCGTTCTCCGCATTCATGACCGCTTCGATATCGACAGTGCGGAGCGCGCCCTTCGGCTGCTCGTTCTTGAAGAAGACGTTGGGGAACGACGTGATGATGTGCAGGTGCTTGCTGAAGCCGAGGTAGACCAGGAATCCGAAGACGAGGGTGAGGTGTGCCCAGAAGAAGATGCCGTGGAGGACGATCAGCGCCTCGCTCCCGGCGCCGAGCGGACGGAAGATGCTCGACAGCGCAGAAGCGATGGGGCGCCACTGGCCGAGCGCCTCAGGTGCGTGCTCCGCGATCCGCGTCGCGTAGTTGAGCTCCATGCAGACGAGCAGGACTCCGATCCACGCCAGGATGAGAATCGCGTCCCCGCGATGGCTGCCGCGAAAGCGCGTGGGATTGATCACCAGGCGGTTGAAGAGCGCCATGACGATCCCGCAGATGACCACGAAGAAGAAGAGGTCCTGCAGGAACGCGACGGCACCGCTCCCCGGCAGCAGGTTGAACTGGAATCCCTGCCAGAGCCCCTCCACGATGCCCTGCGCGATCGCGGTGAGCAGCACCACGAATCCCCAGAAGATGAATGCATGGAGCACGCCGGCAAGCGGCCAGCGCAGCAACCGGCCCTGGGCGACGACGTAGATGAAGAACGCCCGCACGCGTGACGCGGGGTGGTCGAGGCGGCGTTCGTGCCGCGTCGTCCGACGCATCTCCCCGAGGAGCTTTCGCCAGCGTAGCCCGCTCGCGACGAGCGACGCACCGGCGAGGACAACGAGCGCGATCGGACTGAGGATCGCGGTCACCGCCGCAGACACTATCGCCCCTTCCACTCCGGCTGGCGTTTCTGCACGAATGCCGAGATGCCCTCGGCCGCGTCCTCGCTGCCGAACAGTCCGACAAACTCGCGCCGCTCGACCTCGAGTGCCGCATCGATGGAGAGGGTCGCCCCCGCGTGCATCGCCCGTTTGGTGGCGGCAAGGGCGAGCGGCGCGCGCGATGCGAGGAGATCCGCCCAACGCCGGGCGGCTGCCGGCAGGTCGTCCGGTTCGACGACCTCGGCGACGAGTCCAAGGGCCAGGGCACGCTGCGCATCGATCGGATCACCGGTGAGCAGCAGCTCGGTCGCGCGTGCGGCGCCGATCAGCCTCGGCAGGCGCTGGGTCCCGCCCCATCCCGGGATGATCCCGAGCTTGATCTCCGGTTGACCGAATCGCGCGGTGCTCGACGCGATGCGGATGTCACACGCGAGGGTCAGCTCGCAGCCTCCGCCGAAGGCGATGCCGTTGACGGCGGCGATCACCGGGAGGCGTGACGCCTCGATCTCGAGGGTGAGGTGGGTCGCTTTCCCGACCGCGTCGGCGCCCTCTCCGAACCCCTTGATGTCGGCGCCTGCTGAGAAGAACTTCGGCCCGGTGCCGGTGATGACCACCGCTCGACAGGTCTCGTCGGCCTCGGCTGCGGCGAGCCCTTCGGAAAGACCGTTGACGACGTCGCCGTTGACGGCATTCGCGGGCGGGTGGTCGATGGTGAGCGTGACGACGGCGCCTTCACGGTCGACGCGGATGGCGTCATGGAGAACCTGACCCACGAGCTGTGCCTCCCTCGGTGCGATGACGGCTGCGTGCGTCATACAGCAAATGGCGTGGCACGCGGCGTTCACTCGGGGGAGCCGCGAATACAATCCCGTGATGGAGCTTCCCCCACTCGGCGAGCGAGTCGAACCCGAAGCGCTCCGCGAGCTGAGCGAGGAAGGCCTCGCGACCCTGGCGGCTGAACTGCAGGCGGCCGAGCGGGCGACCATCGCCGCCATGGCTCCCTACGAGCAGCATCTCCGGGAGATCCGAACTCGCGCGACCGAGCTGGCCACCGAGCGGCGCCGGCGTGAGCGCGCGCAGCAGGTCGCGCAGCGCGCGGGCGTTCGTGAGGCTGCGAAGTCTGGCGGGATGCCCAGCCTCGCGGCGGCACTCGAGAGCCCGGAGGAGCTCTTCGCCCCTGAAACCATGCTCACCGCTGTGCATGCGTTTCTCAGCACCGGTGGACAGGTCGGGTTCGGTTTCGCAACGCGCCCCGGGACCATGACCTTCACGGACGGCCGTCAGCAGCGGCAGGTGCGCACCTGGGGTGAGGCTCGTGAACTGCACGCGCTTGGATGGGACCCGGGCGCGCCGGGGATTCCTGGGGTTCGCGTGCACCTCGCCGGCAGTCGCGTGGAACGCGTCGTCGCAGCGTCCGATGTCGTTCTCCGCGCAACCACGGACAGTGATCAGCCATGAACCACGGGAACCCTGCCGGTCATCGCGCCCTCGCTGCAGCGATAAGCCTGGGCGCCGTGCTCGTCGCGTGCGGCTCCAGCGCGGCCAGGCCGTCGGCATCCGCCACCGGCACGCCGCTGCAGTCGCCGCCACCAACCGCGGTCCCGACACCATCGCCCACTCCGACGCCGGCTGCGGAGCCGCCGCTCCTGGTCACCGTGCAGAACATCGGACCGATCTCCAATCCATTCAGCTCGATCAAGCTGACCCTGATCAGCGAAAGCGGCCATGTCCCCGGTTCGTTCACTGACCTCGGCGGGGTGGACGGCGACGCGTATTTCGTCGGTGCCACTCACGTGTACTTCATCGACGGTACGAAGGTCATGGCGATGGGGCGCGATGGCACCGTGACGAACGCCGGTCAGGTCCCGCAGCCAACCGCCACCGTGGGGGCGGTGGACCGGCAGGACTTCACCGCCTTCGCCGTGTCGCCCGACGAATCCACGCTGCTCTTTGGCATCCCTCTGGCGGTCGCCGGTCGCAACGGCGCGACGGCCGACCATTCACAGCTGTGGAGTGAGGCGGTTGGGGGAGCAGCCGCATCAGCGACGATGGTGTACGACGAGCCCGCCAGCACGGGTGGCGTGCTCCTTCCGTTTGCATGGACGGCCGGGAGTGTCTGGGGGTCGGATCTGAGCACGAGCGGCCTCGGTGGCGCTGGGCCGTTTCTCGATTACTCGGCCTTCGACCCGTTCACGTTCGACCCGGCGTCGCACGCTCTGACGGCGGTTCCGAGCTCGTGCTTCCTCGTGGACTCCGCCGCCGTGGACGCTGCGAACAACTACGCGTGCACGCCGCAGCCGGGCTCGACGAAACTCACGGTGTCCGAGCCCGCCGGGACGAAGACCGTGACCATGGGACCGGCGACCGCCACGGCGTTTGGTGCCTTCCGGGTGACCAACGACGGGCGCTACCTTGCATACGGGGTCTTCACCGGCGACTTCGGCCTGGGAACCGGCTCGTACGCCACGACCGTCGTCGACCTCGACACCTCGGCGATCGTGGCCACGGTGCCGGGCTTCTCGCCCGACTGCTGGCTCGATGACGATCGCCTCCTGGTCAACCGGAACTACATGGAGGCGCCGACGTACCTGCTTTCGACCTCCTTCTCCAGCCCCACCAGAATCTCCGTGAACCTCGGCGTCGGAGCGCTCCCGTAGACCGCGTTCAGCCGCCGCTCGCGGTCCGTACGGGAGGGGCATTCGGCGTCGCGGCCGGGAGTCGCTGGACGATCACCTTCTCGATCTCGCGGGACACGGCGATCGCTGGACGCGTCGCGTCGATCCTGAGGAACCGGCGGGGATGCTGCACGGCAAGCTGCTCGAACGCGGCCTCAACCGCGGCGTGAAACGTCTCCGGAGCAACTTCGAAGCGGTCGAGCGGGAGCTGCTGTGCGCGCTGGCGTTGCGCGGCGGCGGCGCCCGGGATCGCGAGGTACAGCGTCAGGTCGGGCCAGACATCGCCGCACGCCGCGGCGTGCAGGCGAAGCAGGTCTGTCGGAGGGATGCCGCGTCCGCCGCCCTGATAGGCGATCGTCGAGTCCGCGTAGCGATCGGCGATGACCACCGCGCCGCGTCGGAGCGCCGGGAGGATCGTCTCGTGCAGCAGTTGCACACGCTCGGCGGTGAAGAGCAGCGCTTCCGACCACGCCTCCAGCGCCGGTCCGCGCTGGTACTGGAGCACGAAGCTGTGGAGGATCTCCCCGAGCGGCGTCTCGTCAGGACGCACGGTGACGACGTCGTGTCCCTGCTGGCGCAACGAGCCGGCAAGCGACGCGACCTGGGTGCTCTTGCCGGCACCGTCAAGCCCTTCGAACGAGATGAAGAAACCGCGCCACACGCTCATGTCGATCGCTACTCCCCCGCCGCTGGGCCCCTCAGCCAAAACGGCTCATTCCACCGGTCGCAGTATGACGAGTCGGCGGTTGGGTTCGTCACCGGTGCTGCGGGCGGTGAGCTCGTGGCGCTCGACGAGCTGATGTTGCAAGCGGCGCACGTATGAGTTCTGTGGCGTGAGCTCGACGTCGTCACCGGTTCGTTGCATCTGCTCGATGCCCTCGATGACGTCCTGCATCGCAGCCTCGGTGTCGTCAGGGGCCTCGACTCCGTAGACCCGCGCCAGCGCTCCCTTGATCTGCGCCACGGTGTTGCTGCGCAGCACGTGGATGGGGATGCCCGATGACTCCGCGGCCTTGACCGGGGAGTCGTGTCGCCGGTAGTAGTTCTTCAGAGTCAGCACCACGTCGGCATCATCGATGTGGTGCTGGATGCGCACCGGCAGCCGCATCTCGCGCAATGACTGCTCGAGGTAGCTCCGTGAGACGCCGTACGGAAAGATCGACAGCGGAGGCCCTGTGTGCACCGGTGGCGCCGGCGCCTGTGTCTGCGCGACCGGCTCCCACTGCCGTTCCCGGCGCTGCTGTCCTGCGATGTATTCGTCGACGTCGAAACGGCGGCGACGTTCCCGGCTTCTCCGAGCGCTGCGCACGCCACTGGAGAAGGGTGCTGGCTCGAACGGTGACGGTCGAGTCGCCGTCGTGGTCGTGTCGATGCGACTGATGATCTCCCCGTCGTCACCACGAGTTCTGAGCTGCGGTGGCCGGACCCTGCCACGCAGCGCCTCGTCCACTGTCTCGGCCAGCGGCGCATGCACGACCACTCGGTCGCGCTCCTGGATCTCGATGAGGACGTCGAAGGTCGGTGGTGACTTGCGCTCGAGGACCGACTTCTGCGTCCCGCGACGGCGCGCCTCCTCGTCCGATAGCGTCACGGTCTGAATCCCGCCGAGCAGGTCGTTGAGTGTCGGGTTGACCAGCAGCGAGTCGATGTTCGATCCGTGTGCAGTGCCGACCAGCTGCACGCCTCGTTCTGCGATCGTGCGCGCGGCAACCGCTTCCAGCTCTGTGCCGATCTCGTCGATGACGATGCACTGGGGCATGTGGTTCTCGACGGCTTCGATCATCACCGCGTGTTGCAGTGCCGGGGTGCGCACCTGCATGCGACGCGAACGCCCGATGCCGGGGTGGGGGATATCGCCGTCACCCGCAATCTCGTTTGAGGTGTCGACGATCACCACGCGCTTGCCACACTCGTCGCTGAGCACGCGCGCGCACTCGCGCAGCATCGTGGTCTTGCCGATGCCGGGAGGCCCGAGCAGCAGGATCGACTGGCCGCTGATGACCATGTCCTTGATGATGTCGATGGTGCCGGTCACCGCGCGACCGACCCGGCACGTGAGGCCGACGATGTCGCCGGCGCGATTGCGGATGGCGCTGATGCGATGGAGCGTCCGCTCGATACCGGCTCGGTTGTCGTCCCCGAAGAGACCGACGTGCTGCGTGACGTAATCGATCTCCCCGTTGCCGATATTCGCCGAGTCGAGGATCGCCTCGCCGTCGGTGAATCTCGCCTCGGGCTCGCGGCCGAGGTCGAGGACGATTTCGAGCAGATCGCCTCGTCCCTGCGAGAGACGTTGCGCGGCGGAGGCGATACGGGGAGGAAGCGCGGCGAACAGCAGGTTGAGTTCCTCCTCCCACGAGGATCCGTAAGGCATCATCTGGGCGACGATCTCTGTCTCCTCGATGCGGTTGTTGACAGGACGCGGAGCGGGACGTTGGTGGAGGGTGCGGGAACGCTGCGTGCGATCCCGGCGTGGATGAGGACGGGTTTCTTGCGACGTGACGGCGCCTGAATGCGCACCTTGGCGCCAAGCTCACTGATCAACAGCAGTTGTGTGCCGTACACGGCGAAGCCGCGCTGCTGCAGCGCCCGGATCAACTCCGAGTCGTAGTGGCGGAGCACGCACGTGGCTGGACCGGACGGAAGCTCTCGCAGCACCGCGTCGATGATCGCGTCGCGCAACGCGGAGTCGTGTCCCTCGCACATCATGCTCAGGCTGGCCGGCTGGGCTGCGGTCGGAGGACGGATCGCGGCCCAGGCGACGACGCCCGGATGCTCCACGACGACGTGCTTCACGTTGTCGCGACCGAGGCCGGCAACGAGACCCTGCGCGTATGCGCCCTGCCAAGTCTTCAGCGACGGTCCTTCGACATCGGCGACGTGCGACGGCGTTGTGCGCAGGTAGAGCAGGTGGATCGCTCCGATGTCGTCGCGCCGCGCGGGGCGGATGAGCGTCGACATCACGGTTCGCTCGGGGTCGGCCGCCGCCTCGTCGCGATAGAGGATCTGCTCTGTCGCGAATTGCGTGAATCCGTGCTCGAGGAAGACGGGGAGCAGTGGATGGTCGAGCGGCAGTCGAACGTGCACGCGCTGGACGCCGTGCTCGAGGCCGCGATTGCGCACGCCGTCGAGCAACTCCGCTCGCGCAAAGTGGCCGTGCGCCGTCGTCGACGTGCAGAGATTGAGGATCTGCCACGACCGCGGACGGACCGGAAGTGACTGGACCTGCACGAAGCCGACCACGCCCTCCTTGGCGTCCTCGGCGACGAGCATCTCGTCGGCCACGTCGGTGATGGGCACGAGCGACGAGAGTGACTTGGTGAGCGCCTGCCAGAGCCGCAGCAGCGTCGCCTGCGGAACCGGGCTGTCCGGGGTCATCTGCGCGCCGTGGCGCTCGTCCTCGGTGGCCTCCCGGTACAGCTGCTCGATGCGCGCGAGGTCGCGGAACGACGCAGACCGGATGATCACGCTGCGCTGACCTCGAGTGCGGCGGTGGCCCGCTCCAGGAACAGCTGGTGCAGGCGAGGATCGTCAGTCATCTCCGGGTGGAAGCAGAGCCCGAGGTGCGGTCCCTGTGCAACGGCGACTGCGTTCTCGCCGAAAGTGGCAATAACCTCGGCCTGGGGTCCTGTCGCCTCGATGAGCGGCGCACGAATGAACACGGCGCGGAACGGCACCAGCCCGAGAGGCTCGACGGCGAGGTCGGCCTCGAAGGACTCCACCTGCCGCCCGTAGCCGTTGCGCCGCACGGTGATGTCGAGCACGCCGAGCGAGATCTGGTCCGGACGTCCGTCCAGCACCTCGCGGCTCATGAGGATGAGCCCCGCACATGTGGAGAGTGTCGGCATTCCCGCGGCAAGCCGCTCCTTGAGCGGTCCCTCGAGGCCGAACACCTGGAGCAGCCGGCTCATCGTCGTCGACTCGCCGCCCGGGAGGACCAGCGCGTCGACGGCGTCGAGGTCTTCGGCGGTGCGCACCGACGTTGCCTCGGCGCCGCAGCCGTGGAGTGCGGTGAGATGTTCGCGGACGTCGCCCTGGAGGGCGAGCACGCCTACCCGCAGGATGGTCGCTCCCTCTTCAGCGGACGCGAAGGCTCCGTCCCTGGCGGGGCAGGCTTCGCGTCATTCGCACCTGATTAGTGTACGCCCCCGGCGAGGCATGGGCAGGCTCACCAACCCCGCGTTGCAAGCAGCTCCCCGACCGGCATGGACGCGACGTCGAGACCCGGCATCGCCTTGCCGAGCCCGTCGCTCACCCTGGCGATGACTTCGGGCTTGTCGAAGAACGTCGTCGCTTCGACGATTGCCTTCGCGTATGCCTGCGGGTCGTTGCTCTTGAAGATGCCGCTGCCGACGAAGTTGCCGTCGCAGCCGAGTTGCATCATCAGCGCCGCGTCCGCGGGAGTGGCGATGCCGCCCGCCGAGAAGTTGACGACCGGCAGCTTGCCGGTGGCATGAATCTCCTGGACGAGGTCGAACGGAGCGCCCAGGTGTTTCGCCTCGGCCATCAACTCGTCCTCGGACATCGCGGCGATGCGACGGATACCACCGCGGACCGCACGCATGTGGCGTACCGCCTCAACGACGTTACCGGTGCCGGCTTCGCCCTTGGTGCGGATCATCGCAGCGCCTTCTCCGATGCGGCGGAGCGCTTCACCGAGGTCACGTGCACCGCACACGAAGGGAACGCTGAACTTCCACTTGTCGATGTGGTTCTCCTCGTCCGCCGGAGTCAGCACTTCGGACTCGTCGATGTAGTCCACGCCCAGCGACTGGAGCACCTGCGCTTCGACGAAATGTCCAATGCGCGCTTTGGCCATCACCGGGATGGTGACCGCCGCGATGATCTCCTTGATCAACCCGACATCGCTCATGCGCGCAACACCGCCGTCACGACGGATATCCGACGGCACACGCTCGAGAGCCATGACTGCGACCGCTCCCGCATCCTCTGCGATCTTCGCCTGGTCCGGCGTGACGACGTCCATGATGACGCCGCCTTTCAGCATCTCCGCGAGTCCTCGCTTGACCCGCACGCCGCCGGTGTGCGGCTCGTGTCCGTTGGCCGCTGTCTTGTCAGTCGTCATGATCTCGCTCCTCACCCGGCTCGTGGCTCCGGGAACGAGATTCATTCTAGCGGCTTTCTCTAAGTGTTTTTCGCTTTCGCGCGAGGACGTGCAGCCGTCTTTGTTGCAGGTTTTGTGCTGCTTCTGGCCACCGGCGCCGCACCTTTTGTTGCAGGTTTTGTGGTGGCCTTGGGCGCGGGCCTCGGTGTTGCGCGAGCAGCAACGAGCTTCTCGGTGTGCAGCTTGAGAGTCTCCACCGAGCGTTGCAGGTTGCCGCGTACGATCGGCTCTGCTGCGCGGCCCAGCAGCTTGCCGGCGATACCGCCGCCGAACTCGTACTCCATGTCGAAGGTGACGCTTGTCGCTTTGTCGCCCTTCGGCGTGAAAGCCCATCTCCCGTCCTGCCTGAAGCCTTCGTTGGAGTGCCAGGCGATCGTCCTGTTCTCCATCCACGTCGTGATGTCGACAACGGAGGTCAACGTCGTCGGACCGGCTTTCATACCGACGTCGAACTGCGCGCCCTTTCCATGGGTGACCTTGCCTGTGGGTTGCCACTTCACCAGGTCTTTCATGTACTTGGTGGTGTTGCGGTAGTCGTCGACGTACGCGAACACAGTGGCAACGGGAGCGTTGATCGTCATGTCGATGGTGATGTGGCCCATGTGCCTCGACTCCTGGCGCGGTGGCCCCGCGCGATTGCCTCAGTATGCGACGCGAGGCGATGCCTCGTCGAACCGCGATCGGAGGCCGCAAACGCGGGTGGTATCATCCGGCCGGGCGTCGGGAAGTAGCTCAGCCAGGTTAGAGTGCTCGGTTCGGGACCGAGAGGTCGGGAGTTCGAATCTCCCCTTCCCGACATTTGCTCGTTCTTGCCCCGGTCGACTCCCTTTCACGGACGGGTGGCGATGGGCAACCCCGCAAAGATGTCGTCGGCATAGACGTATACCTGCAGCAGCCCCACGGTCCGCACGGCTTCCGGCTTGGGGAAGGCCGCGAGGTTTGCGACATTGATGCAGAGATCGTTGTTGTAGCAGGAGCCGGTCAGCGCGACGACGAACACCGGGCCTGGCTTCGCGGTGAACCATGCGGGTGCCGAGAACTCATAGTGACAGAGGGTCTTCACTCCTGCTGAGGATCGGCACTGTTGCAGCGGAAGCGCGGTGATGCGCTGGTCCGTGTGCCATCCGATGGCATACGACTCCCAGTATCCGCCGTATCCGTGCTGCAACCCGAGCTGCGCAAGTGTTGCCGTGAGCTGGGGTCCGTCGACGTAGTCCGGTTCCTCGAACGGATACGACGGCGTACGCGCCACACCGATCGCCGCTGTGACCACAAGCGCAGTGACGCTCACCGCGATCGTGCGTCTCAACACGCTGCGCTGCAGGAGTCCGAGCGGAAGCAGCGCGGCGATCGCGAACCACAACCCGTCGACGTAGTGGCCCGTCTGATTGATGGGGTCGTACTGGATTCCCAGACCCGTCAGGCACAGACCCGCGATGAGCCCTCCACATGACAGCATCCAGAACCATACGTAGAGATCCCTTCCAGCGACCACACCCGGCGAGCGACGCGTCACCTCGCGGGTCACCATGTAGAGCAGCGCCGCAAAGAGAGCGAAGGCGGCCATCGCGATCACTTCCGGAAACGACGCGCCGTACCAGACCCCGGTGATCATCTGCCCGAGCGTGAGCGCCGTCGTCCGGAGTCCCGACGTGATGCCGTTGAGCGACGGCGACAGACCCGCGTTGCTGCGCTCCACGACGCCGCTCGCGCTCGCGAGCACCGCGATCAACACCGACGAAATGGCCGTGCTCCCCGTCGTGACCGCCACGGCAATCCTGCGTTCGGGCTGTCGCAGCACGACGATCACCGCGCAGATCACCCACGGTGCGACGGCCGCGGCGATGACCATCGGGTCCGAGATGAGACAGATTCCCGCGAGGACACCGACAGCGATCGACGAACCCAGCATTCGGCCTCGAGGAGCTCGAGCGAGCGCCACCAGTTGCCAGACGCACACCGCGGTCAGCAACAGCGTGGTCTCGTGCGCGACCGGGTTGACGGCCTCCCATCCGACCACAGGCGGTGCCGCGACACACAGCACGCCCGCGGCAAGCGCTCCGCGCGGTCCGATGACCCGATGCGCTGTCCAGACGATGAATCCAGCGGCCGCCGCGACCAGGACGCCCCCGACCGCCATGCCGGCGGCATCGCTCCCGGTGAGCTGGTTGAGGAGCCCGATCAGCCACAGAGGGCCGAGGCCGCTCTGGCTCGGAACGGGCAACCCCTGGCCGTAGCCACCGTGGAAGACGGCGACGCCGAGCCGTAGCGTCTCGGGGAAGTCGCTGTACCAGTAGAAGGACGTGAGCAGGCCGGGCAGCCGCACCGCCACCACCACCAGGTAGGCAATCGCGGCGCCGATGGGTGCAACGATCCCCGCGTCGAGCCACCATCGCGTCGCAGCGGTGACGGCATCGGCGCGGGCGTCGGTTCCAACCCGCCGCTCGCGGAGCGCCGTGATCACCGGCCGATCGTACGTCCGAGTTCGGCCCGGAACCGAACGTTTCGGTTACGTCCGGATCACCTGCCTCCCACGAGCCTGCTCCCATCCGAGCCGGATTCCGATGCGCTCACCACGTGTCGCTCGAGCCTGCGCACATAGCCGAAGCCCTTGCGAAGCTCGGCGATGACGTCGTGCCAGTAGCACTGTCCCAGGTAGTAGAGCAGCAGACCAGCCGCGACGACGACGCCGATGTCGACGCTGATCCTCCCCTGCTGTGCCCAGTAGACGTCCTTGAGCTGCAGGAGCAACGCGAACTCGTCCAGGACCAGCGCGAGGCCTATACCGAAGGGGATGGCGAGAAACGGATGCCACTTCGCCGCCTCCACGCTGAGCGCCAGGAAGCCGCAGACGGCGATCAGCAGCAGCCCCCACATGTAGTGATGGATGTGGATCGATCCTCCTGATCCACCGCCGATGACGATGTCGTGGAACGGGCCGAGGTTGTCGTGGATCGAGTAGGTGAGCACCCGGATCAGGGCGAATGTGATGAGGAAGGAGGTCAGCAGGCGCAGGGCGGCCCGCCGGCGAAAGTCGAGATGCGTCCTTCGCACGTGGTCCAGCCGCTGTCGCAGCGTGCCCTCGCGAGGCTCGTCGGTGCTGTGGACGCAGCTCGGCATGGCGGAAGCCTACGAGCTACGAAGAGCAGGCGGAGCGTGCGAGCCAGCCGAACGCGAAGGCGTCGCTCATCTCCGGGTCGGCGCCGGTGCAGTAGATGTCATCGACCTGGAGGCTGCTGCCCCGAAGCACCACGAGCAGGTCGATCTTCTCCGGCGCCGTCCCCGCCCCGAATCCGAGCGTGATGTGGATGATCCCGCCGGTCGCCGAGGGGGCGGCGTTGAACGCCTCCGTCGTCCACTCCGGGTCCTGTCCGCCGCCGAGCGGGTCCGGCGCGCTCGGCGTCCCGGCGACGTCCTCCTGCAGTTGGGCGGCGAGCCGCGGAGTCAGCGGGCAGGGCGCGAACACATCGGCCCCGGACGAGCCCGCGTCGCACGTCGTGAACAGCGCCGCTCCCACACAGGTGCTGGGCGTGCAGGGTGGATACACCATCGCACCGATGCCGCTCAGCTCGGTGCTCGTGGCGACCGCCGTCGAGAGCGGCGGTGCGGTCGGCGTCGGGGTCGGGAGCGGGGTCACCTGCTCCGAGGCGTTGCCTGTCGGAGACGACGCCGGGATTCCGGTCGAGCCGCACGCGGCGACGAACGACAAGGTCACGAGCGTCACACCCGCGAAGCAGCGAAGCCGCTTCACATCGAGCGCGATCAGCGGCTCATCGTCGGCGTGCCGTCATCGGCGATGTCCACCTCGACAGAGTCCCGCACTTGGCTCGGCCCTTCCTTGTCGACGGTGATCGTCGCTGTGAGCTTGTTCGGATACTGCGCCTCCAGGGTCAGGTAGTGCGGATGTGACTGATGCGCCGCGAGGCTCGACGTCATCTGGTAGTACTGCGTGCTCGCTTCCCCACCGAGTTCTCCTTCCACGCGCATCCCGGCGGGTAGCTCGCGTTCAGAGTTGTTCTGCAGGACGTAGTGCACGCGGAAGAAGTTGTCGGACAGGTGCTCTACCTGTCCGATGGACACTGACAGTGCATACGATTGTTTGTCGTCGAAGTCCCGTTGCCGGGCCACCTGCCCGGCAATCGTCGTGGTCGCACTGTCCGACAATCCCAGGGAGTCGCCGTTCGCGTTGACGACCTGCACGAAGATCACCCATGCTCCGGGGTCGAGCTGAATTGCCACGGTGTCGTCGTGCTCCTGTCCGCTCCCAAGGGCGCCGAAAGGACGCCCGTCGACCGACGCCACAGCTTCCGCGCTGTGCTCCGACGCCGCGATGACTCTCGGAATGAGCGTCCCCTCGGCGATGGGAGAAGTCCCTTCGTTGGTGACCTTGTAGGTCACATGGAGTCCCGTTGTGCCGTCGGCCATCGTGAGCGGTTCGACCCTCGGCACGGCAATGGTGAGGCTCACGTCGCCCATCACCGGGGCACCCGGCGCGGGAGCGGACGCCTGAGCAGCGGCACCTGCCTGTGCTCCGCCCTGGACTGCCGGTTGCCATGCAGATCCATCCCACTGCCACTGGCCGTCTTCAGAAAGCTGACCGCCTGCAACAGGAGCTGCGGCCGCCGCTGGGGCAGCATCCTGCGGCGTTCCCGAGGCTGCGGTCGCAACGGGAGGACTCGCCGTTCCCGCAACCGGCTGCCACTGTGCCCCGTCCCACCACCAGTGACCGTCCTCCGAACGAGGTGCGGCCTGAGGAATATCAGTCATGTCGTCCCTCCTTCGCCCGGCAATCGTGTCGAATGCGCGGGCACATGGTACAGCGCGGCTCTCCCCGCTACCATCTCTCTGAGCCGGCGCCGCGCATGCGTCATTGTGCGGTGAAAACGCTGACGGGGCCCCGTAGCTCAGTGGATAGAGCAGTGGTTTCCTAAACCATGTGCGCAGGTTCGATTCCTGCCGGGGCTACCATTTGCGTCAGGAAGCGCCCTTGTGAAGCTCGGCTCCTGAGCTGACGAAATCGTGCGGCGCCGTGCCGACCCCGTGGTCCGGGTTGCAGTGGATACGATGCTTAGGTGCGATCGCACCTCGATGACGGCGCAACGGTCGTACGGCCCATGCGCGACGACGACTGGCCGAGCGTACTCGCGATTTACGGCGAAGGAATCGCGACCGGTGAAGCAACGTTCGAGACGGAGGCGCCCACCTTCGAGCACTGGTCTGCGCACCATCTGGTCGCGCATCGTCTTGTTGCGACGCGCGCGCACCGGGTGATCGGCTGCGCCGCCCTCTCGCCCGTCTCAGATCGCTGCGCGTACGAGGGCGTTGCCGAGGTCAGCGTCTACGTTGCCGCAGAGGCGCGAGGCCGGCACGTCGGCAGCGCACTCCTCGAACGCCTCATCGAGAGTTCCGAGACGGCGGGGATCTGGACCATCCAGGCGGGCATCTTTCCCGAGAACGTTGCCAGCGTGCAGCTGCACCTCCGCTGCGGCTTCCGCGTGGTCGGCACGCGCGAGCGGCTGGGCCGGTTGCACGGTCGCTGGCGCGACGTGCTGCTGCTGGAACGGCGCGCGTCGGCCGAGCGCGGCTGGCTGCAACAATCTCCTTCCTCACCCCAGGAGATGACATGAACGAATGCGATGTCTTCGTGCTCGCCGAGCGCGCGCTCAACCATGTGGTCGAGCAGATCAGTGATGACCAGTGGGACATGCGGACCCTCCCGGACGGTCTTGTGCAGGGGCTGTGGGACGAGCTGAGTCCGGTTGCCGAGGCGTGGCGAAAGATCGGCGTCTTCGGACACGAGATCGCCGTTCCCGATGACGCACCACTGGTGCAGCGTCTGCTCGGCCTCACCGGACGCGACCCGCGATGATCGTCGCCGCTCACACCGTCCTGTACGCCGACGACCCCGAGAGGGCGCGCGCCTTCTTCCGTGACGTGCTCGGCATGAAGAACGTCGACGTACACGGTGGGTGGCTCATCTTCAAGCTCCCTCCCGCAGAGCTGGGGGTTCATCCATCGGGTGAGATGTCCCCGAGCGGTCACCACGAGCTCTTCCTGCTGTGCGACGACATCGACCGGACGGTCCAGGACCTCACGGTCAAGGGTGCGACGTTCAAGGGTCAGGTGACGGAGACGCGTTTCGGCCGTCTGATCACGATGCTCGTCCCCGGAGGCGGGGAGATCGGTCTCTATCAGCCTTCTCACGCGACCGCCTACGACCTCGAGGCGTGATCGCGACCAACCGGCTCCATCGCCTCAGACGCTCAGTACCATGACGCGATGAGCTTCGAGCCGCGGTGGCAGATCATCACAACGCCTGACGGACGCGACCTCGAGGTCGTGTCGGCCGGACCCGAAGACGGCCGCTGCCTCTTCTGGCACAGCGGAACCCCCTCCGCCGCGGGGCTGTTTCCGCCGGCAATCGCGGAGGCCTCCGCCCGCGGTCTTCGGTTCGTCACGTTTTCACGCCCCGGATACGCGGCATCGACTGCACGCCCGGGGAGATCAATCGGGGACGTCGCCGCCGACGTTGCGGTCGTGCTCGACGCACTCGGCTTCGATTCCTTTCTCTGCGCCGGCAAATCGGGTGGCGGCCCCCATGCCCTCGCATGCGCCGCGCTCCTGCCCGACCGGGTGCTCGCCACCGCGAGCATCGCGGGCGTCGCGCCGTGGCCCGCCGACGGCCTCGACTGGTTTGCGGGCATGGGACCCGAGAATCTCGAGGAGTTCGAGGCGAGCATGAGAGGGGCTGCGGCGCTGACCCCCCTTCTGGAGGGAGAGGCCGGTCACCTTCGAGAGGTGCAGGGGGCGGAGGTGGCCGCCGCCCTCGGGGGCCTGGTCAGTGACGTCGACACGCGGGCGCTCACCGGTGAGTATGCCGACTACATGGCGAGCAGCTTTCGTCGCGCGGTCTCCACCGGCATTGCCGGTTGGCGAGACGACGACATCGCGTTTGTGAGCCCGTGGGGGTTCGACCTCGCCTCCATCAGCACGCCTGTCGCGGTGTGGCAGGGCGGCGAGGACAGGATGGTGCCGCTGCCACACGGAGCATGGCTCGCCAGCCGGATCCCCGGCGCCGAGGAGCATTTGCTTCCCGGGGAGGGGCACCTCTCGCTGGACCTGAATAGTTTCGGTGACGTGCTCGACGGATTGCTGTCCATGGCCGAGACTGCACGGAGGACAGCCCGCGCTTCGTGAACGCCGTATAGTCGCCCCCATTCTTCGAGGACGAGGAGAGGAGACCACCAATGCCATCAGCCGATGAGGTCAAGCAGAGCATCACCAACTGGTGCTCGTCGGACGACGACCTGGAAATCACGACCGACCGCTTCGAGCCGGGCACCGACTTTGCGTTCGGGCTCAAGTCCGGAACGCTGAGCAGCTCGCCCGTCGACCTGGTCGTCCTGAAGGGCGACGGCGCCGATCGAGTGACGATCCGCCGCAGCCTCACCCTCAGCGGGGACAACGTCAGCGCCGCCAACGAGCTCATCGCATCGAGGCCGGGTTCGGTGACTGCAGCGGTCGAGCGCTCCGGCGGCGACACCAGCGTCGTCGCGCAGACCTACGTGTATCTCGATGGGCTCAGCAAGCACACCTTCGTACAGGCGGTCGCGGAACTGGCGCGCACCAGCACGCTGCTCGATGCCATCAGTCCCGAGGTCGCCGCTACCGATGACGACACCGTGCTTGCGGACATGCCGGATGACGGCACGACCACGGACAGCGTCTCGGACACGGCGGCAGCCGCCGCGGCTGAGGACGGCGCGGCAGCCGCTGCAACGCCCGCGATGGGCGAGTCGGTTCCCCAGGTGGTCGTTCCGCAGCCCGTTCCGACCCCGGTGGCGGTCCCCACACCGCAGCCGCTCCCCGCACCGAGCTTCACGACATTTCCGACACAGCAGCCGTCCCCGACCCAGCCCGCCGCGCAGCCCGCATACACCCCGCAGCCGTACCAGGCACCTGTTCAGGCACAACCGGTGCAGGCTCAGCCCGTTCAGGCCCAACCGGTCCCACAGCCGGCCGCGAGCCAGTGGGTTCCGAGCCACTCCGTGCCGCCGCAGGGGCTTCGCGCCTGGGGCGCTCCGGATCCCTCCGGGCCGGTCGTCGCCAACCTCGCACCCGGCCTGCCGATCCAGGTTGCCGAGGTCCGCGGGGCCTGGGCACGCGTGATCTGCTCCAACGGGTGGACCGGCTGGATCGACGGACGGATCATCGGCGTCGCCGCCTGACGACCACCCTGCGATGAGCACCGGCTCGGACGACCGGTGACCGAGCCCCGGGAGACGCCGGGGCTCGACGAGCTCGCGGCCGCGCTCGGAGAGCGACGCGCGCGTTCGCTTGCGATGGGCGGAGCGGATCGCATCGAGCAGCAGCACGGCCGGAACAAGCTCACCGCGCGCGAGCGCATCGACCTCCTGTTCGACGCCGGCTCCTTCGTCGAGTTCGGCCTCCTCGCCCATCAGCACTCGATGACCGGTGGCGCGACCGAGCCCGACCGGACGCCCGCCGACGGTGTCGTCACCGGCGAGGGCCTCGTGGACGGCCGGCGGGTGTACTGCGCCGCCTACGACTTCACCGTCATGGCCGGGTCGATGGGGATGATCGGAGAGCAGAAGGTCGCCCGCCTGCGCAGGAAGGCGATGCTCAACAGGCTCCCGATGATCTGGTTGCTCGACTCCGCCGGGGCACGTATCCAGGAGGCCGCCGGAAGCACGTTCGCCGGCAGTGGCGCGCTGTTCTTCGAGCAGGTGCAGATGTCCGGTGTCGTGCCCCAGGTCGCGGCGATGCTCGGACCGTGCGCGGCAGGCACGGCGTACATCCCCGGTCTCGCCGACTTCGTTCCCATGGTGAAGGAGACGAGCAGCATGTCGCTGGGCGGCGCGCGGTTGGTCAAGGCGGCGACTGGCGAGGAGACCACCGACCACGATATGGGCGGAAGCCAGATCCACTGCTATGTCAGTGGAGTCGGCGACCTCGAGGTCGATGACGATGCGGCGTGCATTGCCGCGGTCCGCGAGTTTCTGTCGTTCCTGCCGTCCAACAACGGCGAGGCACCGCCGCGGCGTGAGAGCACTGATCCTCGCGACCGCCGCGTCGACGGTCTTGCCAAGCTCGTGCCCACGAATCCGCGCGCGGCCTACGACATGCGCAAAGTGGTGCGGCGTCTCGCCGACGACGGTCATGTGTTCGAGATCAAACCGACCTTCGCCCGCAACATCATCACCGCCTTCGCACGTTTCGACGGGCGGAGCGTGGGGATCGTCGCCAGCCAGCCGATGATCAAGGGCGGCGCGCTCGATATCGACGCCGCGGACAAGGCGGCGAGGTTTGTCTGGCTCTGCGATGCGTTCAACGTCCCGCTCGTGTTCCTGCAGGACGTGCCCGGCTTCATCGTCGGGACCGAGGTCGAGAAGCAGGGGATCATCCGGCACGGCGCCAAGATGCTCTTCGCGGTGAGCGAGGCCACAGTTCCCAAGGTGACCGTGGTGCTGCGCAAGGCATATGGCGCCGGCTACTACGTCATGTGCGGGCGCGGGTACGATCCCGACACGCTGGTTGCGTGGCCGACCGCGGAGATCTCGGTGATGGGCCCGGAGGGCGCCGTCGACATCATCTTCACCAAACAGATCGCAGCGGCGGAGGATCCGGCGGCGGCGCGCGCGGCGTTCGCCGACACCGTGCGCCAGACCATCGATCCCTTCGTCGCGGCGTCATGGGCGATGGTTGACGACATCATCGACCCAGCCGACACCCGGCGCGTCATCATCGACGCACTCGAGGGTGCGGCGACCAAACGGCAGCGGCGCGCCTGGCGCAAGCACGGCGTTCCACCGGTGTGAGGAGGGCAACGTGGCGGACGTGAAGGCGGAGCTTGTCGGGAACCTCTGGAAGATCGTGGTCGAGGTTGGACAGGCGGTCGAGGAGGACGACACCCTGATGATCCTCGAGTCGATGAAGATGGAGATCCCGATCACAAGCCCCATCACCGGAACGGTGGTCGAGATCCTCGTCGCCGAGGGCGAGGTGGTCCAGGAGGGTCAGACGGTCGTCATCGTCGAGTGATCCCGGACCGGGCGGTCACCGTCTCGCGACGGTGAAGCAGGCGGCTCGAGCGCGTGCGACGATGACTCGGTGAACTCGACGCAGCTCGACACCATCAGCGTCAAGACGTCCGACAACGTCACGCTCGGGTACACGGTTGCGGGCCTCGGCAGCCGGATCGTCGCGCAGATCCTCGACAACCTGGTGGCCATACCGCTCACCTTCGTCGCGGCACTCCTCGCGTCGGCGGTGGCAGGAACCTTCGTGACGACCAGTGAAGGGGCGACCTTCGCCCGCGCGGCGATCGGATTCTTCGCGGGATTCGTGTATTTCGGCTACTTCTTCGTCGCCGAGGCGGTGACCGCCGGCAAGACGCCGGGCAAGAGCGCCATGGGGCTGCGCGTCATCAAGGTCGACGGCACCGCGGTGGACCTGTCCTCGGTTGCGGCGCGCAACGTGATTCGCATCATCGATTTCGCGGTGCTGCTGATCGGACTCGTCGTCATGTTCTTCCAGCCGCAGACGCGCCGGCTGGGCGATCTCGCAGCCGGGACGCTCGTCGTCCGCGACGGGACGCTCATCACGCTCGCGGCGGCCGCCGCACCGCCACCGATCATTCTCCGCACGCCCGACGCGGGCCCCGCGATCGATGGAATCGAACGTCTCGGGAAGTTCGAGCACGACGCGTTGCGCGTCTTCCTGGCACGACCGGGATTGAGCGAGTCGCTGCGTGCGAGCCTCGCCGGTGACATCGCGAAGCGGCTGCTCGAGCGCCTCGCGCTGCCCCCGGACGCCCCGGAACGTCGCTGGCCGCCGGAGCTGTTCATCGAGCGCGTGTACCTCCAGCTCGATCAACGGCACCCATGAGCACCGACAGCTTCATCGCCGAGCGTCAGACGCGGTGGGCTGAGCTCGACGCCGCCATCAAGAGCGCGAAACGGGGCCGCCTGCGCACGCAGTCCGCGAGCGACATCGAACGTTTCGGCATGCTGCTGCGCCAGGCATCGAGCGATCTGGCCATCGCGAGACGCGATCACCCGGACGCCCCGATCACCGAATACCTCAACGCCCTCTGCGCACGAGCACATCCCTTGCTCTACCGCGGGACGCCGCTGCGCGTCGGGTCGATCGGGACATTCTTCGCGACGGCGTTGCCGCGGTCATTCCGCGCCGCGTGGCCATACATCGTCACGAGCCTGGCGCTCATGCTCCTCGGCTTCGTCGCCGGATGGGTGGCCGTCGACGTGCGACCGGACCTGCGCGCGTCGCTCGTACCACCATCGCTCTTCGACGAGATGGCGCGCGGCCGGATCAGCACCGGCGTGCCCGATGCGCCGTTCGCCGCAGCGTTCATCATCCAGAACAACATCCGCGTTGCGCTCATCTGCTTTGCGGGTGGCGTCTTCCTCGGCATCCCCACTGTGTTCGTCCTGCTCAGCAACGGCTGGATGCTCGGGACGGTCGCGGCGGCGGTCCGGCTCGGCGGGTACGACTTCCAGTTCTGGTCGCTGATCGCGCCGCATGGCGTCCTCGAGCTCAGTGTGATCATCATCAGCGGCGGGACCGGGCTCATGCTCGGCGACGCGATCCTGCGGCCCGGTCAGCTGCGCCGCAGCGAGGCCCTCGCGCGAGTCGCGAAACGCGCCGTGATGCTCGCACTCGGCGCGGCCAGCCTGCTCGTCATCGCGGGCACGCTTGAGACGTTCGTCTCACCCTCGGGGCTCCCGGGCGAGGTCAAGCTCGCCGTCGGGGCGACTGTGGGCATCCTCCTGTACAGCTGGCTGATCCTCGCGGGACGCCGCAGTCCGCGACCGCGCACGCCATTTCGTTTCGAACGTGCTGCGGAGAGCCCCGCGTAGACTGAATTCAATGGATGTCGTGAGGATCACCCCACGGGGCTACTGCCACGGTGTCGTGGAGGCGATTCGCATCGCCAAACGCGAGGGTGCGGCCCGCGCGGGACATGAGAAGGTGACCATGCTCGGGTACCTCGTCCACAACGAGCATGTCACGCGCGAGCTCGAGGAGTCGGGCGTCGCGCTGGTTGCCGAAACCGACCGCATGAAGGCGCTCGACCAGGTCTCCGAGGGCACGGTCATCTTCACCGCACACGGGATCTCTCCGGCCGTGGTTGCGGCGGCGCAGGCGCGTGGGCTCAACGTCGTCGACGCAACCTGCAGCGATGTGACCCGCACCCACGACCTCGTCCGCGACCTGGTCGGCAGCGGCCACCACGTGATCTACATCGGCAAACGCGGCCACCCCGAGCCGGCCGGTGTGCTCGGCATCGCGCCGGAGCACACGACGCTCATCGAGACCATCGAGGATGCTGACGCCGTGAACCCCACGGACGGACGGCCGCTCGCGGTCACGTGCCAGACGACGCTGAGCATGTGGGATACGCAGGCGATCATCGAGCGTCTGGTCGAACGCTTCCCCACGATCGCCGTGCACAACGAGATCTGCCGAGCGACGCAGGAGCGCCAGGAGGCTGCGGTCCTCGCGGCCGACGACGTCGAATGCGTCGTCGTGGTGGGCAGTGCTCGCAGCAGCAACAGCCAGCGGCTCGTGCAGGTGGTGCGTGAGAAAGGGCACAAGCCGGCTTACCTTGTCGACACGGCCGCCGACATCGACCCGGCATGGTTCAAGGGCATGCACCGGATCGGTGTGACGTCGGGTGCGTCGACACCGACGCAGATCACCCGCGGCGTCATCGCCGCGCTGGAGGCGTTGCCGGTAACAGCCTGAGTGACGTTTCGCCTGCAGGTGTCACAAACGCCGATTGCCTGCTACTGTCGGCGGTGCAATGACCTCAGGAGGAGGGCTGCTACCCCCGCCGCCGCCGCCCCCGGATCCATGGGCCGGAGGCCAGGTCCCCCCGGGCCCGCACCATCCGCCCCCCGCGTATCCCACCCCGTACTACGGCGGTCCGCCGCACGCGGGACCGGCCCCGGGCATCGGATATGCCGGATTCTGGATTCGCTTTGTCGCGCTGCTCATCGACGACATCATCATCGGGGTGCCGCTCGCCATCATCTTCTTCGCAGCCGAGGGTTCGACGCTCACGAGCTACGCGAACTGCGTGAACAACGCGATCGCCAGCGGCACAATCGTCAGCACCTGCAGCAGCTCACTGACCGGCGCCATTGCTCCCTTCGAACTCTTCGGGCTCCTCGTCGAGTTCCTCTACTTCGTCACTCTCTGGTCGCAGCTCGGCGGGTCGCTCGGACAGCGACTGCTCGGCCTGCACGTCGTCGACGTCGCAACCGGGAAGCACATCGGGGTCGGCCGCGCGATCGGACGCTTTGTCGGTTTCGTGATCAGCGGGTTCGTGCTCTCCATCGGCTTCATCTGGGCGGCATTCGACCCGCGCAAGCAAGGCTGGGCAGACAAGATGGCCAGCACTTTCGTGGTCCGCAAAGTCTAGAATCCGGCAACCGTCCTCTACGAACGAGACGGCACACCGAGGAGGAGAGCAATCGTGGCAGCACTGCCGCCCCAACCGCCTGGGAACGTACCCCCGCAACCGCCGAGCGTCTCACCGCCGAGCGGGCCGCCCGGTGGGCCGCCGCAGGGTCCCTATCCCGGCGGAGCGTATGCGCCGCCCCAGATGGCACCGCAGCCGTATGCCGTGCAGCCGGTCGCGGTCGCGCCGGTCAAGGTCCACAAGCGCACCTTCTTCCTCACGATCGCGCAGCTCATCATCATCGTGCTCGCGATCGTCCGCATCCTCGCCGGCATCGCGTTCATCGGCTTCGGCGTCTACATCCTCGTCGCCGGCTCGGCGCACCTCGCGACGCTCCCCGGCTACGATCAGTACGTCAAGCAGTTCGGTGATGCGGTGGTGAACCTGGCCGCGTCGCTGTTCTTCATCATCGGCGTGCCTGTCCTGGTGATCGGCATCGTCGACCTGGTCCTCGGGATCGTGGTCGGTCGCCCATCCAACATCGCACGCTGGTTCATCATCGTGATGGATGTGTTGAGCATGGTGTATGTCATCGACATCCTCGCGCACAACAACATCGGCAGCCTCGCGACCCTGATCTTCCTGGTGTACCTGGCGTTGAAGGTCATCGTCTTCTACGCGATGGCCCTCGACCCGGCCACGCGACGGGACTTCGCGGGCAAGAGCCGATAAGCCCTTCCGGCGGGCGCGCCCCGGCTACAGGCGCGCTCGCCGTTTCAGGTCGAGATAGCGGTTGACGAGCCGCGGTGAGAGCGTGCGCGCGTCCGCGTCGATCGTCTCCACCCCGGAACGGCGCAGCACGCGCAGCGTGTCCTCACGGTCGGCGATGAGCCCTCCTGCGACAGCTCGCGCGTAGGCCTCCTCGCCCGACCGCGGGACGGCGCCGGCTGCGTCGTCGAGCGCCGGATCGCGCACGGTCACGACGAGCGGCAGGTGGCGGCGGCGCAGGCGCGCGCACTGCCGTATCAGCGCCTTGCCCTGGTCGAGGTCGAGGACGTCGGTGAAGATGACCACGAGCGAACGGCGCGTCTGCCACCGGCTGTAGAAGGTGAGCGCGTCGTCGTAGTCCGCCTCGGTCTCACCGGGCACGATCGGCCTGGTGGCGTCGAGAAAACGGCGCAACTGCGCAGTCCCGGCTCGCGGCGGGAGGGTGCTCGTGACGGTGTCGGAGAACGCGAGCATCCCCGCCCGGTCACCGCTGCGCAACGCGACGTGCACGAGCAGCAGTGCCGCGTTGATCGCGTGATCGAGCTTGGTGAGCTCGCCCGCGCCGATGCCCATCAACCGGCCGTGGTCCAGGCAGATGACCAGCGGTTGCGCGCGTTCCGGGATGAGCTCGGTCGCCATGAGGCGTCCGGTGCGAGCGGTGGCCCGCCAGTTGATGGACCGCAGCGGGTCGTCGGGGAACGCCTCGCGGACGCGTTCGAACTCGCTGCCCTCCGTACGCAGGCGCATGGTGCGCAAGCCGATCTCGGCGAGCTGACCGCGCCGCGCAAGTGCCTCGTACACGTCGATGGCCGCCAGGTTCGGGTCGACACGGATCTGGCGCGGCTCACCGACGGTCGACTGCCGCCAGCCGAGTCGCCATGGGCCGGTGACGCGCACAACCGCCGGACCCAGTGACGAGTCACCGCGCGCGATCGGTGTGATGGTGTACTCGAGCCTCGCCGGGATGCGAACCCGCCACTGCACGCGCGAGGGATGCAGCGCCGCGGGGACTCGCTCTCGCACCAGCGCAGGCGCGCCGGCGCCTCGAGCGGTCACCTCGAGCGAGACGCGATTGGCGATACCGACCGACAGCAGGTCGGCGCACAGGCGCTCGACGTGCATGGCCTTCGCGCCGCCCGCACGGCGCGAGTCGACGGCGATCGCGGCGATAGACACCGCGAGCAGGGCAAGTCCCGCAGGAAAGAGCGCCGGGATCGCGGCGCCGGTGCCGATCACCGCGATCGAAACCAGGAGCAGTCCGGCGCCGCGCCACGTCATCGCGGGGCGCTCACCTGGGGACCGGGACTCGCCCCACCGCGCGCTGGACCGCGGCAACCTCCGACACACCCTGGATCTCCGCCTCGGGTCGCCGGATCATTCGATGGCGCAACGCGGGAATGCAGACGTCCTTGACGTCGTCGGGCACGACGTAGTTCCGCCCTTGAATCGCAGCCATCGCCTTGCCCGCGAGGAGCAACGCGATCGATCCGCGCGGGCTCGCACCGAGCGAGAGGTCGGGGCTCGTCCGTGTCGCGGTGACGATCGCGGAGATGTAGCCGAGGACCTCATCCGAGACGCGCACGGCCCGAACCTCGGCCCGCACCGCTGCAAGGTTCTCGGCATCGATGATCGGCCTCACGCCGGCCGCGTCCAGGTCGTGCGCATTGAATCCACTGTCCACTCGTCGGAGCATCACCATCTCAGTCGCCGGCTCCGGGACGTTGACCTCGAGCTTGAAGAAGAACCGGTCGAGCTGCGCCTCGGGGAGTGGATACGTGCCCTCATATTCGATGGGGTTCTGGGTCGCCACCACGAGAAAGCGATGACCGAGCGCGCGGCTTTCCCCGTCGGATGTGACCTGGCGTTCCTCCATCGCCTCGAGCAGCGCCGACTGCGTCTTCGCGGGCGCGCGGTTGATCTCGTCCGCAAGCAGCGTGTCGGTGAAGATCGGGCCTTGACGGAACTCGAAGGTGCCGGTATCCGGTCGGTACACGCTGGTGCCGACGATGTCCGACGGCAGCAGGTCGGGTGTGAACTGGATCCGCGTGAAGCGTGCGTCGAGCGCCGCGGCCAGCGTGCGCGCCATCAGCGTTTTCGCGGTGCCGGGGACGCCCTCGAGGAGCACGTGCCCTCCACAGAGCACCGCGATGTAGAGCCCGTCGATCACCTGCAACTGGCCGACGACCGCTCGCCCCATGGTGTCGTGTAGAGAGGCGCGCAGCGCGGCCGCGTCGCTGGGTGTTGTCACTGTGGGCATTGTGCCCTGCGCGCTCGCTGGATCGATCATCGGATCGGCGCGCTCATCCAGTCACGTTCGCAGGCATCGACGTCGCGCGCGAGGCGCAGGAGGTCGCTCTCCTCGGGCCGGCCAGCCGCCAGCGCACGAGCGTGTGCGAGCAGCGCCGCGAGCCCAGGGGCGCCGCGATCCCCGGTCACAGCGATGGCGGCGCAGAAGGAGGCGTCGTCGAGATGCCAGTCGACCCCGGTGACGCTCCCGATCCGGCGTTTCAGCTCCTCGGCGTACCGCGCGGCGATCGGTCCTCGCTGACGGCTCCGTGAGAACAGCTGCCCCATCGCCGTGACATACGCGGTCGCGCTCGGGACGGCCGCGGAACCGCCGTCGTGTGCGGGCTTCCCGAGACGGCGTCCGTTGAGCGCGAGTGCCATGAGCACGACGAACCCGACGAGCAGCGTCGCGAGCCCAACCGGTCCGCCGAAGATCGCCACGGCACCACTCGCACCGGAGGTCTCGCCGTGGTGATACTCGTCGAAGCTGATCCGTCCGCCGCGCGCCCGTTGCAGGAAGCTGAGCACGAGGAAGGACGAATCGTTGTGGCGGAGCCCGTCGTTGGACAGTGGCTCGGTGTCACCAAGGATGTACGCGCGTCCGCCGCTCCCGACACGGACCATCCCCGCGACAACCTGATGGTTCTCGACAAGCATCGGCACGAGCGGCGCCTGGTCGGTCAGCGTGAGCCCCGCACCGACCGGCACCGACTGCACACGATCGGTGCTGTCGAACGGCTGCGCGACCGTCGCGACACCGGGGCCTTGCGTCACCGCCGGTTCGACGCCAAGTTTGCCGAGCAGTGGGGCGGCGTTGGCGAGGCTACCGCTGCTGATCGTCAGGACCAGGTCCCCGCCCGACTGGAGGAAGGTCATGAGCGTGGCGACATCGGACGCGCTCAAGGGAACGGTCGGGTCGTAGCAGAAGACGAGGTCACTGCCCTGCAGGTCGAAGGTGCCGCTGATCCGGTTGACGTTGAGCCCGAGGTCGGCAAACCACGTGTAGAGCGCGAGTGTTCCGAGCGTTCCGGCGGACCGCGAGGAGGGATTGGTCGCGTCGTTCGGCGGAATCGCCGCCGCAACGGCGATGACAGCGAGGATGCAGATCGCCGCGATCAGGACGAGCACCGCGGAAAGCGGCGGCCGGCTCACGACGCGGGTGCCTTCGATGCGGCGCGCGCGACGCGTCGCACGGCCTCGCACCGGGCACGCGCGAACTCCCAGTCCGCCGCGCTGACCGCCTCGGCGCCGTACCAGGCCCTGTCGAAGGCGGCGGCCGCCGGCGCGATCGCAGCGAGCAGATCCGCATCACCCGAGAAGGTTGCGAGCATCTCGCGAGTCGTCCAGGCTCGGTCGATGCGGGCCCGACGGCCGGTGACGTCGAGCAGCGCCGAGCGGAAGGCTCGGCGGATCGCTTCGCGGTGATTCCCCTGCTGTGCCGCGGCAAGGGCAAGACGCCACTCCTGTTCGGGGTCGTCACCGGCAGTCGCGGGCTCGGCGCGTGCCGCGGCACGACGGCCACCCGCGACGCCGCGCACTCGATACAACACGAAGGCGAGGATCGCCGCCGCCACGAGCAGGCCGAGCAGGAGCGAGCCACCGTTGCCGAGCAGTCCATACAGGTGCGCGAGCACCCAGTTGATTGCTGCGCCGATCTGCGAGAAGAGCGACGGAGTCGGCTTCTGGTCAAGGTCGGCGAAAACAGATGAGGCGTAGACGTTGTGCAGCGCATTCTGTGACGCGTGCGAGTCCACGTCGCACGCGGAGCCGGTGGGGAGCGCGAGCGTCCTGGTGAGAAGGTCGAGTCCCTGGCGGCTGGTGGGCACATCGGGCGGGGTCGATGTGAGGCGGCTGATGATCGAACCGAGGACCGGGGCCGTCGACGGCACGAGGTCCTCCGCCTGCGTCAGGGTGGTCAGCGCCGCCACCGGCTGCGGTGGCACGGACGCGAGCGAGGCGTCGGCGCTGTCGATGAGCCGGATGTACGTGTTCGTCAGGCAGGTGGTCACCGCCGCGACGTGCGCGGTCCCCGAGGCCACGACCGTCATGAGCGCGGTGGCGATGACACCGCCCGCGAGCCACCGCCTCACAGCGAGCTTGCGAGCATCTCGATGTCGAAGCCCTCTTTGCGGATGCGCACGTCGTAGTACAGGAGCGTCACGCCGATGTAGGTGATCGGTCCGATGAAGACCGCGGCGAGCCCGCTCGCAAGCTGGTTGTAGATGAACGCGTTGCCCGGGTCGAACGCCGACCCGGGCAGTTCGAAGATGGCGGAGAGCACCCCCGAGATGATCCCCGAGATCAACCCGAGGAGCAGGATGCGTCCGAAGGTCGGCCAGAAGCGGCCTCTGATGAGATTCCAGCTCCGCTGCAGACCGTTCCATCCGGAGACCTTCTCGAGCACGATCGCCGGCGCGGCGACGCACGTGCGGACGAGCACCAGGATCGCGATCGGGATGAAGGCGAGCACCGCGAGGAGCACGATCGCCCCCCCGACAGCCCCCGCGCCGACCGCGGCGAACAGGACGGCCACGAGCACCACCGCAAGGACGCAGCAGAGGTAGGCGCCGAGAAGGATCAGGCTCATCGTGATCAGCGAACCGAGACGGTGCCACGCCGCGCCGTAGGCTGCGCGCAGCGTCGTGGGGCGGTCGAGATACCGATCACTCACAGCGCGTGTCGTCGCTGCCTCTCCGAGGGGCAACACGACGATCGCGGTGATGACGAGCAGCCCGAGGGAGACGGCGAGCACACCGACCAGCGAGTTGAGAAGCGCAGTGGCCTGGGCCTGCGTCAGGGTCTGCGTGTTGACGTTCCCGAACGGCGAGCGCACGAACGCGCCGAGGCCGGTGACCTCGTAGACCAGGAGGGTGAGCAGCGCGTAGGGGATCTGCACCACGGCACTGATCGACGCGATGAGGACGAAGTTCCGGCGGTAGAGCGAGAACGTCGCGTCGAGCCACTCCCCGACCGACATCGACCGGAAGCGACCCGAGCCGACCTGCGATGGCAGCGGGCCCGGGTTCCATCCGGGCTGCGGGCCGCCCCAGGCGGGCGGCTGGCCGCCCCAACCGGGAGGTTGTCCGCCCCAGCCGGGCGGCGGCGATCCCCGTCCGGGCGGAGGCGCTCCCCAGCCTGCCGGGGGAGTTCCCCAGACTGGCGGCGCAACGCCCGGATCGGTCCCGGCAGGCGGGTGCGGCGGCGGTTGATCGGCCATGACAATCATTGTGGGTGCTGCAATCCCAGGGTGAGCAACGGTAAGCTGGGTAGTCCAGGCGATGAGTGATCTCACTGCTGCGCTGGTTCGCGGCCATCTCAACCACCGGTACGTTCGATGCGGGCGCTAGTAGTCGATCCGTCCCTCCTGGATTCCGGCGGCGGCCGGGGCCGGAGACGGCGGAGGGCTCAGGCGAACTCCTCGCTTCCCGTCGAGGTCCGTGACGTCAGGACTCCGGTGCCCCCTGGGCCCGGGTGGGTCCTGATCCGTCCGGCGCTCGCCGGGATCTGCGGAACGGACCTGGCGCTCGTCCATCGCGACGCCACGCCGAACATCCTCACGGCCTATGGTTCCGTGGGCACCTTCATCCCCGGCCACGAGGTCGTCGGCGTCGTCGAGCGCGCGGCCGCGACCCGGTGGGCCCACGAGGGCGACCGCGTCCTGGTCGAGCCGACCTTGCGCTGTGCGCACAAGGGGCTCGCCGAGTGCCGCCGCTGCCGCGCGGGTGAGACCCATCTCTGCGAGAACGCTGATCGCGGTGGGGCGCTCTGCTCCGGCCGCTCGGTGGGATCGAGCGAGCGGGCCGGCGGTGGCTGGAGCGAGGGCTTCCTCGTGCACGAGGACATGCTCGTCCCGGCCGACGGGATCTCGGACCAGCGCGGCGTCCTGGCCGAACCCGCTGCCACCGCGCTCCACGCCGTGCTGCGCTGGACGCGCCGCGGCGACACTGCAGTGGTGATCGGGTCCGGCACCCTGAGCCGCCTCATCGTCGCAACCCTGCGGCGCCTCCATCCCGACCTCGACATCATCGTGCTCCACGACGCTCGCAGCAGCACCCGTCCCCGCCTGGGCCGGAAGTACCGGGAGGCCGCGCCGCTGAACGGCGATCCGAATGCCGCCTTCATGGCGATCAGGTCGATCGGCGCCAATCGCGTCTGGCATGGCTCTTCCGAGCAGCTGCTCCAGAAGACGGCCGAGCACATGGAAGCGCGCGTCATGCGTCCCGCGGGTGGCGGACTTCCCGTCCTCGACGGCGGCGTCGACGTCGTCTTCGACTGCCGCGCGTCTGCGCTGAGCATCGACCTCGCGGTCCGCCTGCTCCGCGCCGGCGGCACGCTCGTCATCTGCGGGCGGTCAGGCCGGCACGAGATCGAGTGGTCGCTGATCTGGGCGCGGGAGCTGACCGTTCGTGGCGCCGCCTCCTACGGTCGCGAGCTGGACGGGCGCCGCACCTTCGGAACCATCCGTGAGTGGCTGAGCGATGCGAGCTTCCCGGTCGACGGCGTGGTCACCCATCGCTTCCCGCTCGACGAGTACGCCGCGGCGCTGGCGATCGCCAATGCGGGCGTCGCCTCCGGTGCCGTCAAGGTCGTCTTCGAGGGTCCGGCCGCCACGAGCCTCCGCCCCGCTGCCGCGTCGGCGGTCGTCCATCAGCCCGACGCGCCGGTCCTCCTCCAGTCGACCGCCGCGCGCGTTCGCGGTGGGCGGGTCAAGGTCTCCTAGGCGAGCGCAGCGTGCCCCGGTTCGCGCGGAGCCGGCGCCGGTCCGCGTGATCCGATTCCGTGGACCTGGCCGTACCAACAGACGCGCGGCCCCCGAGCGCGTGTCGGAGCATGAGTGCACATTACTGACGACGACATTGTCCGCTCGATCTCTCGCCATTCGCCCGAAGGGATCGAAGCCTTGTATGACCGTTACGGCGGCCTTGCCCACACGGTGGCGCTGCGGATCCTCAGCGATCGCGGGGCCGCAGAGGACGTGGTGCAGGAGTCGTTCCTCTCGGTCTGGCGGCGCGGTTCGACCTTCCAGCCCGGCCGTGGATCGCTCCGATCCTGGATCTGCACGATCGTCCGCAATCGCGCGATCGACCGCCTGCGTGGCGACCGCCATCGAACCCGCCTCGACACGCCGATGGAAGGACGGTCCATCGAGCCAGTGATCTCCGATCCGTGGGCGGCCGTGGCGCTCGAGCTGAGCGGCGAGGAGGTTCGCAAGGCACTCGCCGACCTCCCGACCGAGCAGCGCCAGACGATCGAGCTCGCGTACTACGGCGGGCTGTCGCAGTCCGAGATCGCCACGGCCATGGAGGTACCCCTCGGAACCGTCAAGGGACGCGTCAGGATCGCCCTCGACAAGTTGCGGGCCTCCCTGGCCGATCGCCTGGAGGCCCCATGGCAGCCGCAATGAACTGCGACGAGGCGAACGACCTCCTCGCGCTCGACGCCGTCGGGGCGCTCGAGCCGTCGGAACGCGACGAGATGGAGCGCCATGTCGCCACCTGCGCGGCGTGCCGACAACTCGCGGCACAGTACGCCGACGTCGCCTCGCTCCTTCCGGCCGCCCTGGACCCGGTCCCGCCGCCGGCACGCCTCCGCCGCAATCTGATGGCGCAGGTCTACGCCGAGGCGAGCGCGGACGCGCAGCTGCCCTGGTGGCGCCGTCTCGTCACTGCAATCCCGGCCAACAGGCCGATCACCGTCGTCGGCGCCGTGGCGGTTGCGGCGGCGCTCGTCTTCGGCATCTGGGGAGTGACCGGCCGGCTCACGACGCCGGAGCCTGTCTCGTACATGGTCTCGGGCGGCATCTCGCAGCAATCCGTGACCGGGACCTTCGTCGTGGACGCCTCGACGAGGCAGTCGGTGCTCAGCGTGCGGGGACTGGCCCCGCTTCCAGGCAACGAGGTGTACGAGGTCTGGCTGATCCCGGCGCACGGTGCACCCAAGGGGGTCGCGTTCCTCAGCCCGAGCCCGAGCGGGGGATCCTGGACGGCAGTCGTGAACGGCAGCCTCGACGGCTACGACTCGATCGCGGCCACGAACGAACCCAGCGGCGGCAGCCCTGCCCCGACGGGATCCCAGGTACTTATCGGTCAGCTCGGCGAGTCCTGAGGCGGCTGCGGCGTCGCTGCTTTCCGTCGTTTCTCTGCGATGGCAGGGAGCACCCGTTTGATGCCGGCGTTGTCCACCACCATCCTGCGCTCGCGCTTGCGGTCGCGCTGACGGACGCGCTCCCGCTCCGCATCGGGAAGCTCCGGCTCGGAATCCACCGCTCAGGCCGAGGCGGGGGCGTGACGCCTGCCCCGGGCGACAGTGACAGCCACGGCAGTGGCAAGCGTGACCACGGCGCCCCCGGCGATCGCCTGTGCCCGGCGGTCGAGGCCGAGGGCGACGAGCCGCGCCGCCGCGCCACGACGCCGCGCGTGGG
>JBAUTG010000062.1:0-22453 GCA_049582105.1 Candidatus Dormiibacterota bacterium
CTGGCTGCGCAGGGCTTCGAGTGAGCCGTTGGCCTCGGCCTTGAGCACGAGGTTGAGACTCTTCATCTCGCCTTCAGAGATGTTCTGGGCCAGGTCCGCGAGGGTGATGCGACGGACCGGTTGCGCCAGGCGCTGCTTCTCGGCGAATCCGCGCTGCTCCGCCTTGGAACGGGCGCCGCGCTCGGTCTCGACGACCTCGAAGATCTCACCGGCCATCAACACGTCGGAGAGCCCGGTGACCACGACGGGCGTGCTCGGCCCGGCCTCCTTGATGCGTTTGCCGGTGTCGTCGATCAGCGCGCGCACCTTGCCGAACGCGGAGCCGGCGACGAGGTTGTCGCCGACGCGGAGTGTGCCGTTCTGCACCACGAGCGTGGCAATCGCCCCGCGACCGCGCTCCAGGTGCGAGTCGATGACCGTCCCCACGGCACGGCCGCTCGGATCTGCCTTCGGCTCAACCAGGATGTCGGAGACGGTCAGCACGCTTTCCAGCAGATCGTCGATGCCCACCCCGGTCTTGGCGCTGGTCTTCACGACCGGCACATCGCCTCCGTAGGGCTGCTCGGCGACGACGCCGCGCTCGGCGAGTTGCTGGAGCGCGCGATCCGGGTTCACCCCTTCCTTGTCGATCTTGTTCATCGCCACGACGATGGGGACACCCGCGGCGTGGATGTGCTGGATTGCCTCCTCGGTCTGTGGCATGACCCCGTCATCGGCGGCCACGACCAGAATCGCCACGTCGGTCACGTCCGCGCCGCGGGCGCGCATCGCCGTGAACGCCGCATGGCCCGGGGTGTCGATGAAGGTGATGAGGCGGCCGTTGCGCTCGACCTGGTAGGCGCTGATGATCTGGGTGATTCCGCCCGCCTCCCCGGCGGCAACCTTGGTCTTGCGCACCGCGTCGAGGAGCGATGTCTTGCCATGGTCGACGTGGCCGAGCACCGCCACGATCGGCGGCCGCGCGACCAGCGTCCCCGGAGCGGCATTGGAGAGATCGATCAAGGGGTGCTTGCGCCGGCCTCCGGCAGGCGACTCGCCCTTGGCCTCCTCCGCGACGGCGTCCTCGGATTCCGCCTCGAAGCCGAAATGGTCGGCGGCGAGCGCCGCGGTGTCGAAGTCGACCGACTGGTTGAGGGCGGCCATGACCCCGTTGCTCATCAGGTACTTGATCAACTGGGGCCCGGAGACGCCGAGACGCTCGGCGAGTTCGGCGACCGTGAGCCCTGCCGGCAGGGTGACTTTCTTGACCGTGGCTATGTCGATTCCTCCATGCCGAGCTCCCGCAGCGCTGCGGCGAGGGTGGGCTCGTCGATTACATCATCCCCGACCCGCAGCGAGCGCGCCAGGGATCGGTGCCGCCGAGATCGGCGCAGACAGGTGATACCCGTTTCCCGGCAGAGATACGCACCGCGTCCGGGAGATCGACCGGTCGGGTCAAGGGTAACCCGCCCGGTCGATGCTGTGACAGCCAGCCGGATCAGCTCGACCCGGGGTCGGACGCGGCGGCAGCCGGTGCAGGTGCGCATCGGCGCTCGTTCGGGCACGGGCGTTCAGCTCGGAGCCGGCTCGTGGCCGCGGATGTCGATTCGCCAGCCGGTGAGCTTGGCCGCGAGGCGGGCATTCTCCCCGCCGCGGCCGATCGCGAGCGACAGCTGATCGGAGGCCACCGAGATGTGGGCGGTGCGGGTCTCGGGATCGAGCTCAACGGCCTGAGCGGTGGCCGGGATCAGCGAGTTCATCACGAACGTGGCCGGGTCGGGCGACCAGGCCACGATCTGGACCTGCTCCTCGCCGAGCTCGGAGGTGACGGCGCGCTGCCGGACGCCGTTGCGACCGATGCAGGCGCCCTGGGGGTCGACATCGCCGTCCGGCGCGTCGACGGCCACCTTGGTGCGTCGGCCAGGGTCGCGGGCGATGGCGCGGATCACGACCTGCCCGGTCTGCAGCTCCGGCACCTCCTGCTCCATCAGTCGTTGGACGAGCTGTGGGTGCGAGCGGGACACGACCACGAGGGCGTCGTGCCCTTTGCGACGCCCCTCGACGATCACCACCTTCACGTGATCGCGGATGGCGAGCCGCTCGCCCGGTATCTGCTCCTCGGGTGGAAGCATCGCGGGAACACCGGCCGCATCGAGGTACCAGATGCTTCCCACGCGTCGCTCGACGATCGCGTCGCGGAGCACGCCACGCTGGCTCGCGCCCTCGCCGAGGATGCGACGGCGCTCGATCCCCGTCAATCGCTCCGCGACGGCCGTCCTCGCCGCCGCGGCCGCCTGGCGCGCGAAATCGGGCACGGTGACGTCGATCATCTCCTCGACCCCGTCGTCGCCCACTCGGTAGACGGCGAACGTCCCCGACTCGAGGCTCACGCGGGCTCTCACCTGCGGGTCATCCTCGACGAGCCGGCGGTACGCGGCGGTGACGCCCTCCTCCACGGCTCCGGTGATGTCGGCCTCGCTGAGCGGGGTTGCGGCGGCAAGGTCCCGCAGCGCGCTCAGGGTCACGGTCGGCGCCGCCATCAGATGTCGACGACGATCCGCGCGGCGACCACGTCACCGAGATCGAACCCGGTCACCTTGGCGGCGCGCCGGTCGCGAATCTCGATCTCCGCCTGCGTCCCGGCAAGCGAGACGAGGCGGCCTTCGAGCACGAGCTCGGCGTCCCCGTGACGGAGGCGGACATTCACCCGGCGGCCGATGGCCGCGGTCCACCCCTGGGGTGTGCGGATCGGACGCTCGGCGCCCGGCGAGCTGACCTCCAGGCGGTACGAGTGCTCGATCGGGTCGTACACGTCGAGCACCGCGGACGCCGCGTTCGACGCGCGCTCGCAGTCGTCGAGGGTCACGCCGCCGTCCTCGCGATCGATCGTGAGCCGCAGCACGGCGCCGCGACCATGCCCGGCCCACTGCACGTCGACGAGATCCAGGCCAAGGTGGGCCAGCGACGGGCGGAGCGCGTCGGCGATGCCCGAGACGTTGTCGTTGTTCATATGTTGTGCGTCAGCGCTGATGAGGCGCTATCCGGTCACGCCGTCCGTGGTGCCACCCGTCGCCGGCCGGGCGGGGCTGCGGTGGAACGTGAGGCGCGAGCCTTGTCCCAGGCGACGAGCAGCGTGCTCGCGTTGAAGATCGAGCTGTAGGTCCCGGTGACGATCCCGATGAGCAGTGCGAGCACGAAGCCGCGGATGGAAGCACCACCGAAGATGACGAGGGAGGTCAGCACGAACACGACCGTCAGCGACGTGTTCAGCGATCGGGTCATCGTCTGCACCGTCGAGAGGTTGATCACCTGATCGAAGGTGAGTCGAGGACCGACCCGCAGGTTCTCGCGCACGCGGTCGAAGACCACGATGGTGTCGTGGATCGAGAAGGCCACCGACGTCAGCACCGCCGTGACGAAGAGTGAGTCGACCTGACCTAAATCGGAGAAGTGGCCGAGGATCGCCCAGATTCCGGCCAGCACGAAGACGTCATGCAGGAGCTTGAAGAACGCGCACGCGGAGAATCGCCACGGGGAGATCGCTCGCTGGTGCCGGAACGCGAAGGCGAGATACAACGCGATGAAGAGCGCCGAGACGATGATCATGATGATCGCGCCGGTCACCAGGCTCGAGGCGATCGTCGGACCCACCTGCTGGAAGCTGACGTCCGGCTGATGCGTCTTGGGATCGTTCGCGATCGTGAACTTCGCGTTGAGCGCGTTCTGAATCTCGATCAGCCGTTCGGTATCCGAGGGCAGCGTCGAGATCGAGAAGTGACTCGCCTCGCCGCTGTTCGTGCCCTGAGCCTGCACGATCGGCCGCAGGTCGGAGGCGACATTGTTGACGACCGACTCCACCTGCGCCTGTGTCGCCTGCGTCGAGAATCCGACGTCGACGACGTTGCCACCTCGGAAGTCGATGCCGAGGTTGAAGCCCCAGAAGATGATCGCAAGGATGCCGGGGATGATGACCGCGAGCGATCCCGCGAAATACCAGTTGCGGTTCTTGACGATGTCGAACCGCCCGGTCGGTGGATGTTCGACGAATTCCTCGTGGATCTCGGTGTACAGGCGCGGGTCGCGTCCGATCCTCCAGTTGAGGACCCAGGCGAACAGCGAGCGCGTGATCGTGATCGCCGTGAAGAAGGAGACGATGACGCCGATCGCGAGCGTGATCGCGAAGCCCTTGATCACGTCGGTGCCGAAGAACGCGAGGATCACGCAGGTGATGAGCGTCGAGACGTTACTGTCCCGAATGGCAGGAAACGCTCGTCGGAAACCGGTCTCGACCGCGACGGGCACACTTCTCCCATGGCGTAGTTCATCGCGAGTTCGCTCGAAGATGAGCACGTTGGCGTCGACCGCCATGCCCACACTGAGCACGAAGCCCGCCAGTCCCGCGAGGCTCAGGGTCACCGGGATGAGCTTGAAGAGCGCGAGCACGATCGCCGCGTAGACGAACAGTGCCACCGTCGCGAGCACGCCGGGGAAGCGGTAGTACCCGATCATGAAGATCACGACGATGAGCAGTCCGATCGCGCCGGCGACCAGGCTGAGCGTGACCGATTGCTGCCCGAGCGTCGCGCTCACCGTCGTGCTCGCCACGGTGGTGATCTCTGCGGGGAGCGCGCCGGCGCTGATCAGGTTCGCGAGCTGCGTTGCCGAGTCCGATGTGAAGCCGCCCGTGATCTCGGTCTGATTGCTCTGACCGCCGCCGGTCACCTGTGGCGCCGTGAGCACCTGGTTGTCGAGGAAGATGGCGATCTGGGCCGAGGGGCTCGACGGGTTGGATTGGAAGACCGCGAACGCGGCGTTCGTGATCTTCGCCCACTCCGTCGCGCCCGCCGCGTTGAAGTTGATGATCACTGCGATCTGTCCGTTGTTCGCATCGGTGCCGACCGTCGCCGAGTTGACATCGGTTGCGTCGAGGTTGCTGTCGATCTTCCAGTGGGTGCCGTTCGGGTACAGGAGCGGGTTGCCGAACTGCGACGTGAGGTAGTGGCCCTGCTGATCGGCGAGGAATGATGCGCTCGACGGATCCGGTGCCCCGGTGACGTTGGTGGCGAAGTAGAGCCGCGACGTCTTCCCGATCGTGTTGATTGCCTGCTTGAGGCCTACCCCGGGGAGCTGCACGAGGATCTGATCGTTCCCCTGCGCCTGCACCGACGCCTCCGAGACGCCGAGCGAGTTCACGCGAAGATCGAGGATCGGGATGGTCGCCTGCTGCGCAGTCGCGAGGCTCGCACCGTGCGGGGGGCTGTTGCGGCAGTCGCTGTTCGGGTTGTTGAGCCCGTGGCAGATCTCGATGGTCAGCTCCGTGCCGCCCTGAAGATCGAGGCCTTTGTGGATGAACAGGTCCCGGCCCAGGAAGCTCGGCGTGGTCGTCAGCGTCTGACCGAGCGGCTGGTGGACGACCAGGTACCGGTAGATGAGGCTGTAGCCGTCAATGAAGAAGGCGCCGACCACCACGAGGAGGACGACTGCCAGGCGGAATCGCGTGATCCTGAACACCGATCGTCCAGTCTACCGGGGCGAATCGCTCAACCGGCCGTCTCGCTCCGCTCGGAAGGTGGCAAAGGTCTGCGTGCGGATGGCCGCTCGGGCATCCTCCATCAAGCGGGCGAGGTGGGTGATGTTGTGGATGCTGACCAGACGGTGCGCGAGGATCTCCCCTGATTGAAAGAGGTGGCGGAGGTACGCTCGCGAGAAGCGCTCGCACGCCGGGCACGGGCACTCGGGGTCGATCGGTTGCAGGTCATCCTTCGCTGCCGCGTTGCGCAGCGAAAGCCGGCCATCAGGCGTGAGCGCGCTCCCGTTGCGCGCCAGACGTGTGGGGACAACGCAGTCGAACATGTCGATGCCGAGCGCCACCGCGGCGAGCAACTCGGAGTCGGTGCCGAGCCCCATGAAGTAGCGAGGGGTTGCCGCGTCAAGCTCAGTGACGCTCGCGGCGGTCATCGCGAGGAGGGTGTCGACGGGCTCCCCCACCGAGAGACCGCCGATCGCCACGCCGTCGAAGTCGAGACCGGCCATGAAGCGCGCCGACCTGCGTCGCGCCTCGGCGTCGAAACCGCCCTGCGCGATGCCGAAGAGCAGCTGCCCGCCGCCCGGATGAGCCGCACGGCAGCGCTCCGCCCAGCGGTGCGTTCGCTCGGTTGCCTCCCGTGCGCCGGCCTCGGTCGTGCCGTGCGCCACCGGATGGTCGAGGCACATGAGGACGTCGGCGCCGAGCCGCGCCTGGTTGCGGACCGCCTCCTCGGGGGTGACGCGGAGTCGCGAGCCGTCATAGGGTGAGACGAACGTCGCGGAGTCGTCGTCGACTGTCGTGACGCCGGCGAGGCTGACCAGCTGATAGCCGCCGCTGTCGGTGAGGATCGGATGATCCCAGCCCATGAACGCATGCAGCCCGCCCGCGCGCTCGACGAGGTCGACTCCGGGGCGCAGCGCAAGGTGATATGCGTTGCAGAGCAGGATGTCGACGCCCGCCGCACGCACCTCGTCGGGATGCAGCGCCTTCACGGTCGCGTGAGTCCCGACCGGCATGAACGCCGGCGTGCGCACGGCGCCGTGCGCGGTCGTGAGGACCCCGGTGCGCGCCGCACCATCCGCAGCGGCAACGGCGAACGGCGCCGTCACGTTGCGCGCCAGCACAGCATGCAATCGCCGAGCGAGAGGAACCGGTAGTCCCCATCCAGCGCGTGCGCGTAGGCGGCGCGCCACCGCTCGTCACCGATGAACGCCGAGAGCAGGACGAGCAGCGACGATCTCGGCTGGTGGAAGTTGGTGATCAGTCCGTCCACCACGCGAAAACGCTGTCCCGGGCGGATGAACAGCCGGGTGCGTCCGGTTCCGGCACGGAGCCCGTGCTCGTCGTCAGCGCAGGTCTCGAGCACGCGCACGACTGTCGTGCCCACCGCGATGACGCGGCCGCCTTCGCCGCGCGCGCGACCGATGGCCTCGACCGTGCCGGAGGGAAGCAGGTACCGCTCCTCGTGCATCGGGTGATCGTCGACGGACTCGGTGCGGATCGGCGCGAACGTGGCGAGCCCGACGTCAAGGCGCAGCGTCGCCCAGTCGATGCCCGCCGTGGTGAGCCGGTCGATCACCGCCGGCGTGAAGTGCAGACCGGCGGTCGGCGCGGCCGCGGAGTCGGGCGAGCCGGTCGCATAGAGCGTCTGATAGCGATCCGGCTCGGCAAGCTCGGTGTGGATGTACGGCGGGAGCGGTGCCGTGCCCGCGCCTTCGATCGCGGCGTCCGGGTCCGCAGCGTCGAAGGTGATCCAGCGCCCACCCGGATGCGCGGCCGATGGCGCGGCGACCGTGGCCCGGAGCACATCGCTGATCGTGATGACCGCACCGGGCGAGGCGAGGCGAGCCGGCCTGGCGAGGCAGAGATACGAGCCCTCGGCTCGCCGTTCGAGGACGAGGAGCTCGACCTCGCGTCCGGCGTGGTCGCGGCCGCGGAGTCGGGCCCGCCGCACGCGTGTGTCGTTGACGATCAGCAGGTCGTGCCGGCGCAGCAGTGAAGGCAGTTCGACGAACAACCGGTCCTCGAGGCCGCCATCGGCACGCACGTGCAGCAGCCGCGAGGCGTCCCGCTGCGCGAGCGGCTCCTGCGCGATCCGCTCCTGTGGAAGCGGGTAGTCGAAGCCGGCAGTTCTCAACGATCGAAGAGCGCTGCCTGCGCCTCAGCCGCGCCGGGCGTGCCTGCGGGGACGGACAGTCCAAGGTGCTGGTAGGCCCTTGCGGTCGCAAGCCGGCCGCGAAGCGTGCGGGCGAGGAGCCCGCTGCGGATGAGGAAGGGCTCGACCACGTCCTCGATCGTGTCCGGATCCTCCTGCACGCTCACCGCGATCGTCTGGACGCCGACCGCGTGGCCACCGAGAGTCCCGCACAAGACTCCGAGCACGCGCCGGTCGAGCTCGTCGAGGCCGATCGAGTCGATGCCCAGGACGTCGAGCGCCGCCGTTGCGACGTCGATGTCGATCCGCCCGGCGGCGCGCACCTGCGCATAGTCTCTGGCCCGCCGCAGCAGGCGGTTGACGATGCGTGGTGTGCCGCGCGAACGCCGCGCGATCATTGCTGCGCCGTCGGGGTCGAGATCGATGCCGAGCAGGTTCGCTGATCGATTGGCGATGGCGATCAGGTCGTCGGTATCATAGAAATCGAGCCGGAAGGTCACGCCGAAGCGATCGCGCAGCGGCGCGCCGAGCGCTCCCGCTCGCGTGGTCGCCCCGATGACCGTGAAGCGGTTGAGGGTCAGCCGCAGTGTCTGCGCTCCGGCCCCCTTGCCGGCCACGAAATCGAAGGCAAGGTCTTCCATCGCGGGGTAGAGCGCCTCCTCCACCGCGCGGTTGAGGCGGTGGACCTCATCGATGAAGAAGACGTCGCGCTCGTCGAGGCTGGTGAGGATCGACGCAAGCATGCCCTGGTGCTCGAGCGCGGGACCACTCGTCAGCCGGATGTTCACGCCCATCTCGACGGCGATGATCTGCGCGAGCGTGGTCTTCCCGAGACCGGGAGGGCCGTACAGGAGCACGTGATCGAGCGCGTCGCCGCGGTGGCGCGCGGCCTCCACGAGGATGCGAACCTGGTCCTTGATGGGCGCCTGTCCGACGAAATCATCGAGATGGCGCGGACGCAACGCGGTGTCCGAGACCCGCTCGGCGTCGAGCTCCTCCGGGCTGACCAACCGTTCATCCGTCATCGAGCCGCACCTGACGTGTCGAGACGTCGGAGTGCGGCGCCGACGAGATCGGCGACATCTACCGCATCGCCGTCGACCGCGGCAGCGGCAACGGCGCTGCGCGCCTCCGTCTCACGAAACCCGAGGCCCACCAACCCCGCGATCGCTGCGGACACCGCCTCGTTCTCGCTGCCGGCAACGGGATGATGCGTCCCGGGCGGCTCGAGCGAACCCACCTTGTCGCGCAGCTCGAGGATCACGCGCTCGGCTGTCTTGCGCCCGATCCCCGGGACGGTGGCCACGAGGGCGATATCTCCTTCGGCGATCGCGTTGACAAGAACCGGAAGCTCGGCGCGTCCGAGAATCCCGAGCGCGACCTTGGGTCCGATCCGCTCGACGCCGATCAACAGGCGAAAGAGGCGCAGCTCGTCCCGGGTCACGAACCCGTAGAGCCGGATCGCGTCGTCGCTGACGCTCGTGTGCACGTACAGCGAGATCTCGTTGTCGCGCGACGCGTGGAGCGTGGTGATGGTGCGCAGATTGCAGAACACCTCGTAGCCGACGCCGCCGGTGTCGACGACGACGTGATCCTCGCCGACGCTGAACAACGTGCCGCGGATGAGCGCGATCATCGGATCGCGCGCGCCAGTGCGGCGCGGGCGTTGCTCACCGCGCGGTCGAGTGCGCTCTCCTCGCGCTTGACAGCGCGGCCGGTCAGCGCGCCGAGGCGGCCACGATGGTGGTGGCACACCGCGACCGCGCACGCGTCGGCGACATCGTCCGGTCCCGCGATGTCGTCGACGCCGAGCAGGTTTGCCACCATCCGCGCCACCTGTGGCTTGCGCGCAGCGCCGTATCCGCACACCGCCTCCTTGACCTGTGTCGGCGTGTATTCGGCGATGGCGACACCCTGCCGGGCGAGCGCGCATATGACGACGCCACGTGCCTCACTGACCCGCATCGCGGTGCGCCGGTTGGTTGAGAAGAACAACTCCTCGACCGCTGCGACCTCAGGATGGAGTGCCGCGCACGCGTCGACGACCAGGTCGAAGAGCATCGCGAGACGCACCGCCTCGCTCGTCTGCGGCACCGTTTCAATGCACGAGGCATGGATGAGCACGAGGTGCCCGGGTGAGCCCTCGACGACCGCGACACCGGTGCGCGCGAGACCGGGATCGACACCGAGCACCCGCATCAGCGTGTGCCGGCGCGGCGCTCAGCCGACCGATTCAAGAACGTCGTCCGGAATCTCGGCGTTGGCGTACACCTGCTGGACGTCGTCGTGCTCCTCGAGCCCGTCGAGGAGTCGCAGCACCTGGCGCGCCTGGGAAGCGTCGAGTGGCACCGAGGTCGTGGGGTTCATGGTCACCTCGGCATTGTCGATCGCATAGTGCCGTTCCTCGAGCGTGCGGCGCACCTCCTCGAAACGCGACGGCGTGACCGTGACGACAACCTCGTCACCGTCGACGCTGATGTCGCCGTCCTCACCGACGTCGACCACATCGAGCAGCTCGAGCGCGAGCTCCTCGGGGTCGCGCTTCCCGGCCTCGATGCTGATCATCCCCTGCTGGTTGAACATCCAGGCGACGCTGTTCGCCTCGCCGAGTGCGCCGCCCGAGCGCGTGAACGCGTTGCGGATCGCCGCGACCGTGCGGTTGCGGTTGTCGGTCAGCGTATCGACCATCACCGCCACGCCGTGAGGTCCGTAGCCTTCATACCGGACCTCCTCGAGTTGCACGCCGTCCTTGCCTCCTGCGCCGCGCTGGATTGCGCGCTCGATGTTGTCGGCGGGCATGTTCACCTCGCGGGCCTTCTGGATGGCCAGGCGCAGCCGGAAGTTGCCCTCGACGTCAGGGCCGCCCTCACGTGCGGCGACGGTGAGCTCCCGGGTCACCTTCGTGAAGACCTGCCCTCGACGCGCGTCGACGATGGCCTTCTTGTGCTTGATTCCAGCCCACTTGCTGTGACCGGACATGGATCCTCCGAGCGAACAGACGTTCCGATTCTACTGCAGCCTCGGCCTCAGTCTAGGGCTCGCGACGCTTGTGGTCAGGGGTCGACAGGTCTATGGTTAGAGGAGACAGCGACCAACATCAGACGGAGGTAGCCATTCCAATGATGCGTACCGTCTGGCAGCGTTTCCGGCACGGCCGAGCGGAGGCTTGAGGCCCGGCTGACGGGCTCTCTGACCGCACGACTGTGGCGCCCCGTGTCGGTCGCTGGGCAATCGGCGATCCCGGGAAGTCCGGATCTGGACGAGTGCACGTCGTGCCGGCAGGGTGTTCCGGACCGGGCCTTTCCCAACCTGGCACCGGTTGCGGTGCTGCAAACAGGCCCGGGAATTTCCACCGGGCTGCCGTACTAGAAACGGTGAAATCACAAGGGGCCGGCTCAGTCCGGCCCCTTCTTCTTGTCACCAAGTCGCCTGACCGGCGGCCGTGAGACAGCCGGATCGCCGAGCCACGTGAATCGCAGCGGACGATCGGCAGCCACGCGGATCCCGATCCTGGCGCTTACCGTGACCGGGGGATCGCCGGTTCTCGGCTCGATGCACACGCGCGAGGCAGGGGCGAGCAGGTCGATCCCGTCGTCGCTCCGGGTGATGCCGAGCCCTCGGCACAGATTGCCGGGTCCGCGCAGCAGCGCGGCAGACGTGATCCCGGCACCCCGCCGCGAGGCCACCACCGTGAGCCCCTCCTCCACCGAGGCGGCCCGGAGCAACACCGCCCCCGCAACGCCGTCGGCATCGGTGACCACGTTGGCGCAATGGTGCATCCCGTAGGTGAAGTACACGTAGAGATGCGCCGCCGGACCGAACATCACCGCGCTTCGCGGTGTGGGACCGCGATAGGCATGCGACGCGGGATCGTCACGGCCCTCATACGCCTCGGTCTCGACGATGCGCGCCACGACGCGATCGGGTGTGTCCGCGTCCACGACGAGGGCGCAGCCGATGAGGTCGCGCGCCACGACGGCAGCCGGCCTCGCGAACCACGTGCGCGGTGGCGAGGCTACTGGCGGATCTGCGCGTCGCATCGCTTCGCGAGTGCCGCCGCGATGGCGTCCTGTGCCTGCTGGGCTTCGTCGCCGGTCAGCGTGCGGTCGGCGGCTCGGAACGTGAGCCGGAACGTCCATCCCTTCCGGCCCGAGGTGAGGTTGCCGCCGCGATACTCGTCGTAGAGCTCGGCGCTCTCGAGGAGCGGTTGCTCCGCCTCGCGGATCGCTGCGATGCCGTCGCCGCCGAGCCGGTCGGCTGGGACCGTCACCGCGAGGTCCTGGACGATCGCCGGGAACCGAGGGGGTGGCGCGTAGCGAAGCGGTCGCGGGGGCGACGGCGCGACCGCGTCGATGCGGAGCTCGCCCACCGCCACGCGGCCGCGGATCTCGAACGACGATGCCGTCTCGAACGCCAGCTCGCCGGCGATGCCGACCGTCGCCCCGTCGAGCACGAGCGCAGCGCTCCTCCCTGCATGCAGCCCGCGCTCGGCAGACGGCTCCACGGGCAGTGACACCCCGGCGAGGTCATCCACGATCCACTCGAAGACGGATTGCACATGGCGAAGCGCGCGCTCCGCATCCACGGGCGCGCCGCTCGAGACGTGCACCGCTAGGCTGAGGAGCAGGGGCTCGAGGGGAAGCCCGGGCAGGTCACGATCCGCGTTGTCAGGCGTCGAACCGGACGGCAACCCCGCCCGTTCACCTTCCCAGAACACGCGGCCGAGCTCGAAGAGCATCACGTCGACACTGCCGCGATTGACGTTGCCGGCCAGCGCGGCGCACAGACGTGGAAGTTGCGAGGTGCGCATGACGCTCCACTCGTCGCTGAGCGGATTGCGCACGCGAATCGGGGTTCGGTCGCGCCCGAGGCCGGGAAGCAGCGTCGCGTCGAGCGGACCCACGAACGAGAACGTGATCGCCTCGTCGAAGCCCGCTCCCAGGCAGGCCTCTCGGATGCGGTCCTCGATCGGCGCCGGCGGCGCGGTCGTCGTCACCTCGGTGCGCCGTCCTGGCAGGGTGCTCGGCACGCGCGAGTACCCGAGCATCCGGCCCACCTCCTCAACGAGGTCCTCGCGGATGGAGACGTCGCGGCGGAAGTAAGGAGGCATGACCGTCAACCTCGCTCCGTCCTGCTCGACGGCGAACCCGAGCTGCGCCAGCGTGGTGGCGATCTCGGTGGCGTCGATGGGGATCCCCAGCAGCGTGCCGGTGAACGACGCCGTCAGCTCGATGGGGCCGAGCTGCGGGAGCGGCCGGGGCCACTCGTCGAGCACGCCGCGCAGCACGTGTCCGCCCGACAGCTCCGCGATCAGCGCGGCGGCCCGGTCAAGGCCGACGGGCGGCAACTGGTCGCTCAGCCCTTTCTCGAAGAGCGTCGATGCATCGGTCCGGAGTCCCAGCCGCTTCGACGTCGCGCGGATCGTCGGCCCATCCCAGTTCGCCGCCTCGAGGAGCACCGTCTTCGTCGTGTCGGTGACCGCGGTGGTGCTGCCGCCGATGACGCCGGCGATGCTTGCCGGAGTCGAGGCGGCGCACACGACCAGGTCCTCGGACGTGAGCTCGCGGTCGGTGCCGAGCAGGTCCACGACGTGCTCCCCGGCCGCCGCCCGCCGGACGACGACCTCGGCCATCTTCGTGCCGCCGGCCTCGACGAACCGATCCAGGTCGAAGGCGTGGAGCGGCTGGCCGAGCTCATGCGTGACGAAATTCGTGATGTCCACGACGTTGTTGATCGGTCGCAGGCCCACGGCGCGAAGTCGCTGTCGCAGCCAGAGGGGCGACGGGCCGACCGCGATGCCCTCGATCACCCGCGCCGTGAAGCGCGGGCAGCCCGCGGGATCCTCGATCCGCACCGAGGCTCGCAGGTCGACCGACGTCGCGGAGAGCAACTCATCCGGCACCGCCGCAGGGGGTTCGACCAGGGTCTCGCCGAGCGCCGCCGCCAGCTCGCGCGCGATCCCGACATGGCAGAGGCAGTCCGGCCTGTTGGTGGTCACGTCGAGCTCGAGGACGGTGTCGAGCGCCAGCACCTCGCCGAGAGGCTGCCCCGGCGTCCCCTCCTCGAGGATCAGGATGCCGTCGGCGTCGTCGCCGACCCCGAGCTCGATTGCGGAGCAGAGCATGCCCGGCGACTTGTGGCCGCGGATGGTCTTCACGCCGAGCGCCTCATCCGTTGCCGGCGGTCTCGAGCCGGGTGGCGCATAGGGAACGAGCTGCCCCTCCTTGACGTTCGGAGCGCCGGTCATCACGCGGACCGTGCCGGGCATCGTCGAGAACGGCGCCAGCGCGGCGGGGACGCCGCCGAGATCGATGTCGGCGAACTGCAGGTGCGACGAGCCGGGGACCGGACCGACCGCGGTGATCCGAGCCACCACCAGGGCCTCGCCTCCGGCTTCGACGCTTCCGACCTCCGTGCCGGTGTCGACGAGCGCCTTCGCGATCGCGTCGAGCGGTGCGTCAAGGGTTGCGTAGTCGCGCAACCAGCGCAGCGAGGCCCTCATTGCCCGGAGACGGCAGTGCTCGTGACGGGACGCAGGAAGCGGACGTCGTTGTCGTAGAGGAGGCGAATGTCGGGGATGCCCCACGCGAGCATCGCCGCGCGCTCGATGCCCATGCCGAATGCGAAGCCGGAGTATCGCTCGGGGTCGATACCGCCGTTGCGGAGCACCTGGGGATGCACCATGCCGCTGCCGAGCAACTCGAGCCAGCCGCTCTGTCCGCAGAGGCTGCATCCCCTGCCGCCGCACACGACGCATGCGAGCTCCAGCTCGAGCGAGGGCTCGGTGAACGGGAAGTGGTGCGGGCGCCATTGCAGGGCGGAACCGGTTCCGAAGAAGGACCGCGCGAAGTATTCGAGCGTGCCCTTCAGGTCGCTCACCGCGATCCCCTCGTCGATGCAGAGGCCCTCGACCTGGTGGAACATCGGCAGATGCGTGGCATCGTGGTCGCGCCGGAAGGTCTTGCCGGGGACGATCACGCGTTGGGGCGCGCCCCTGATGAGCATGCTGCGGATCTGTACCGGCGACGTATGGGTGCGGAGCAGCCGCGAGTCGTCGATGTAGAAGGTGTCCTGCGAGTCACGGGCCGGATGCCCGGGCGGCTGGTTGACCAGCGTGAAGTTGTAGCGGTCGTACTCGACCTCGGGACCCTCGACGGCCGTGAACCCGAGCTGGCCGAAGATGCGCCGCATCTCGATCGAGGCAAGGGTGACGGGATTGAGCCGTCCGCGCCGGAGTTCCGGCGCGGGCCGGGTCAGATCCAGGCCCTCGGTTTCGAGGCTTCGTGCCCGAGCCGCGCTCTCGATGCCGCGCTGCCGCTCGTCGGCGGCGTCGGTCACCCGCTCGACCAGCTCGTTGACCATCTGCCCCATCTGACGCCGCGCGTCGGGATCGGCGATCTTCCCGAGGCCGCGACGGTACCCGGTCAGCTCCCCGTCGCCGCGACCGAGATACGTGGCGCGCACCGCGTCGAGCGCACTCTGATCCTGCGCTGCGGCGATCGCCTCGAGTGCCTCCGCCGCAACGCGGTGGACGTCGGCGGTCACGCCTTGGTGAGAGCGCCCCGCGCGACTTCGACGAGCTGCTGAAATGAGCTCGAATCCTTGACGGCGATGTCGGCGAGCATCTTCCGGTTCACCTCGACGCCGGCTTCCTTGAGCCCGTGCATGAACTGGCTGTACGCGAGGCCGTTCTGCCGGGCCGCCGCGTTGATCCGGGCGATCCACAGGCCGCGCATGTCGCCCTTCCGCTGCTTGCGGTCGCGGTACGCGTACGCAAGCGAATGCATGACCGCCTCGTTGGCGTTCTTGTACAGGCGGTGACGAGCACCCTGCATTCCCTCTGCAAGCTCGAGGATCTTGCGATGGCGAGCCTTGGCTGTCACCCCACGCTTCACTCTGGCCATGTGTCTCTCCTAAAGGTAGGGTGCGAGCCGGATGACCTTGCGGCGATCCGACGGAGACACCTCGTGTTGCATCCGGTACGCCCGCTTGCGCTTGGCGCTTTTGTGCTCGAGCAGGTGCGAGCGAAACGCCTTGCGCCGCATCACCTTTCCGGTCGAGGTGACGCGAAGCCGCTTGGCGGTCCCCTTATGGGTTCGTATCTTCGGCATGGTCGTTGCTCCCTGATTCGGCGCCTCTGTCTTCCACCGGGGCGGTGACGCTCGTCGATTCGGCGCCGTTGTCCTCGACGGTGACGCTCATCTCGACTTCCTGCGTCGGACGCCGGTCATTGCTGTGCTGGTCTCCCTTGGCGTGCTTCTTGTTGAGCGGGCTCATGATCATGATCATGTTGCGTCCCTCGACGAGAGGCGTCCGCTCGATGATGGCGATCTCCTTCAGTTCCTCCGCCATCCGGTCGAGCAGCTTGCGTCCGTACTCCTGGTGCACCATCTCACGCCCACGAAACATGATCGTGAGCTTGACCTTGTCACCGTCAGCGAGAAAGTGACGAACCGACCCGAACTTGGTCTGGAAGTCATGCTCCGAGATCTTCGGTCGGAGCTTCATCTCCTTGACGTTGATGGTGTTGTGCTCTTTGCGGCTTTCCTTCTCCTTCTTCAGGGCTTCGAACTTGAAGCGCCCGTAATCCATGAGTCGGCAGACCGGTGGTTGGGCTTGAGGAGCCACTTCGACCAGGTCCAGTTCGCGCTGGGCGGCGAGCTCCCGCGCCCGCTCGATGGAGACGATCCCCAGCTGTTCACCGGTGGTGTCGTCGAAGAGACGGACGGTAGGGATGCGGATCTGGTCGTTGACCCTCAACTCTCGGAATGCGATCGGCGCGGCCTCCTTATGGACAAAAAAACTGGACAGCGGCTCCGCTATCCAGGGATCGGGTGCTGGACCTTCAAGGCAAGCCCGGAAGGTGAGGCCCGTACCTGACGGACCTGCTTTGCGGCGCCCACGATGGGCGTCGGCCTCGGAATATAGCACGGGCGCGCGAGGGCCAAACTTCCGGCGACCTCACCGTGACCGCCGTGCGTGGAGCAATGCCTCAACGGCTCCGCGTCCGCCGAGCACCGGCGATGGCATGGCGCCGACCACGTACCACCCGGCGTTCTCGATCCCGATCGCGGCACGCTCGGTCGCCTCGTCCACCGTCCGCGGAGCGGTTGGCGCAGTGGGAAGACGAAGCTCGAACATCGGCTTGACGAGGCCGACCAGGTCCGCGTCGTCTGCAAACCCGACTCGGTTCAGCTGCGTCACCGCGGCGGCGAGTGCGAGATACGAGACGTCGACGGTCACGACCTCGATCAGGTCGGGAACGAGGCGTGTGTCGAGTTTCGAGACGTTGGTGGCCTCGAGGTTGAGCACGCGTGGATCCTGGCGCAGCGATCCGAGGAGCTGGCCGAACCCGACGTCGACCGCATAGACACGAGCGGCGCCGGCATCGAGCAGCACGCGGGTGAAGCCGCCCGCGGCGGCGCCGAGATCGAGGCACACGCGACCGGCGACATCGATACCGAAACCGGTCAGCGCGGCCTGCAGCTTGGCTTCGCCCCGGAGTGGAGCGCGAACCGGGAGAGCGTTGGAGGCCGGCCCGCGCCGGCCTCGCTTCACTCGGGACGCCGCTCGCTCACCTCCGCGACAAGGCGGTCGATCAGCGCGCCGGTCGCGACGTCGTCCTGCGTGTTGCGGCGCACATCCCGGACGCGCACCACGTCGTCGCCGCGTTCGAGGTCGCGCTTGCCGATGACCACCACGTAGGGCACCTTCTTCAGCTCCGCGTCGCGCACGCGCGCCTGCATGCGCTCGCCGTGGCGGTCGTCGAGCGACACGCGCACACCCCGGACTCGCATCGCATCGGCGAGGTTGCGGATGTACGCCATCACCTCCTCGCTGTCGTCCTGCACGGGGACGAGTGCGCACTGCACCGGCGCGAGCCAGAGCGGGAAGTGCCCTGCGTAGTGCTCGAGCAGGATTGCGAAGAAGCGCTCGATGGAACCGAAGAGCGCGCGGTGGATCATGATCGGGCGCTGCTCCGTCCCCGAGTCATCGACGTAATGCAGGTCGAACCGCTGCGGAAACTGGAAGTCCACCTGGATCGTGGACATCTGCCACGTGCGGCCGATCGCGTCGCGCGCCTGCACGGAGATCTTCGGCCCGTAGAATGCGCCGCCGCCCTCGTCGAGTACGAGTTCGAGGTTGCGTCCTTCGGCTGCGAGTCGCAGCGCCTGCGTCGCCTCGTCCCACTCCTCCATCGTGCCGACTGCCTTGTGCTCGGGGCGCGTCGACAGCTCGAGGTAGAAATCGGTGAGGCCGAAATCCCGGAGCAACCCGAGCGTGAAGTCGAGCAGGGAGATGAGCTCGCCCATCATCTGCTCGCGCGCGCAGAAGATGTGCGCGTCATCCATGGTGAGTCCGCGAACACGCGTGAGCCCGTGGATGACGCCCGACTTCTCGTAACGATAGACGCTGCCGAACTCGAACAATCGCAAGGGCAGCTCGCGGTATGAGCGCATCCTGCTGCGATAGATGAGGATGTGCATCGGGCAGTTCATGGGCTTGAGGTAGTACTTCGTGCCCTCGTCCAGCTCCATGGGCGGGAACATCCCTTCGGCGAACCACTCGAGATGCCCGGACGTCTTGAAGAGGTCTTCCTTGGTGATGTGCGGCGTGTTCACGAACGAGTAGCCGGCTTCGGCATGACGCTTGCGCGAGTATTCCTCCATCAGGGAGCGCACGAGCCCGCCGTTGGGATGGAACACAGCGAGCCCGGAGCCGATCTCGTCGGGGAACGAGAAGAGATCCAGGTCGGCGCCGAGGCGCCGGTGGTCGCGCTTGCGCGCCTCCTCCACCCGGTGCAGGTAGGCCTGTAGCTCGTCGTTGGTGAACCACGCCGTTCCGTACACACGCTGGAGCTGCTCGTTGCGCGCGTCGCCCCGCCAGTACACGCCCGCGACGCGGAGCACGCGCACTGCTCGGAGCCAGCCGGAGTCGGGGACGTGTGGACCGCGGCACAGATCGACGAAGGCACCGGTGTGGTAGACGCTCACCGTGTCGACATCGGCAGGAAGCCGGTTGATGATGTCGACCTTGAAGTCCTGATGCAGTTCCGTGAACAGAGCGACCGCCTGATCGCGCGGCATCGTCTCGGCCTCGAATGGGATCTTCCGCGCCGCGAGCTCCTGCATGCGCGCCTCGATGCGAGGCAGGTCGTCGTCGACGAAGTGTCTCGCCCCGGGGAGACGGAAGTTGTAGAAGAAGCCGTCCTCGATCGCGGGACCGACGTCATATTGCACACCCGGAAACAGCTCCATCACCGCGGCGGCCATCAGGTGCGAGGCGCTGTGGCGCAGGATCTCGAGCGTGGGTGCGGCGGGTGCCGGCAGCGGCGCCCCGGCCTCTGCGGCGTCGTCGACAATCTCGTCAGGCATGAGATGCCGATTCTACGCAGTCGGCTGGAGTTTCCCCGTTGACGCCCGGGGCCGCGCGCCTCAGCCGGTGAGGCGGGACATCCCGGAGGGAACGTCCTCGCGCGCCTGGCAAAGCTGCGTCAGCTGCGCCTCGGGGTCGAACGACTGCGAAGGAAAGTCGAAACGCAACTGCCGCAACATCGGTATGGGACGCGCAGCCGCTCTGCGCGCTTGATTGCGCAAACGCTCGTGACGCGCAGGATCGATGGAACAACACCTGATGCTGCAGTACTTCGCCGTCGGCTTGTGCACAAGCTCGCCGCAACCGACTCGTGCGCAGATCCTGTGTGGCGTGCTTGCTCGTCCTGAATGCTTCGACATGCCCGCCTCCGATGCCACGGTGAGGAGTGTACGCTGCAGCCCGGACCCCCTGTCAACTGTCGCCGTGAAGTCGATTGCGCGCCCGCCGCGACGCGTTTGCGACGCGCAGGGGTGTAGACAATGTGGACAACCGCGCACATTGATTGTGGTGTAAGGAACATGCCTGTGCGCAACTCGGTGTGTCCGGCTTGCGCACAATGAACGTCTGATCTTGCAAACGGTGAGCAGATGAACAGCAAACCATGTAACGGCGGTGTCACCTGCCACTCGGGGTGTGTCCGAGAGACCGTAGTGTGCGCGTCATGAGCCCGGAGAGCGGCAGCACAACGCCCAAGCCGACCGCCGCAGCGGTGGCGGCGTTCAGCGATCTCGTCCCCGACGACCCGGCGATGACCGCGCCGTCCGCTGTTCGGGAATCCGGCGGGTTTCGTGAACGGCAACATGTTCATCGGACTCTTCGGCGATGATCTCTTCGTCCGTCTCTCAGACGATGATGCAACGCGTTTGCATGCTGCGGGCGGTGTAGATTTCGCGCCGATACCCGGCCGCCCGATGAAGGGCTACACAACGCTGCCGCCGCCCTGGCAATCGGATCGAGGCCGCGCGACGTTGGATTGCGATATCGCTTGCACGGGTCAGGTCGTTGCCTGCCAAGACGCCGCGCACGAGTGGCGCGCCGCGCCGCAAGCGCCGATGGCAGGGCGGACGCGCGACCGTCTCGCGCGTCCGCCTGCCGCAGAGAGAGCTAGCGGACCGCGGCGGCCGTTGCCGCGGTGGCACCGGTGAGCTCCAGGTCAGTGCCGGTGACCTCGTTGAGCTTGCCAGTGGTCACGTCGTACACGAAACCGCGCACGTTGTCGCGGCGCGGGATGAAGGGGTTCGACTTGATGCGGGCGATCGACTGACGCACGTCATCCTCGGCGTCGGGGAAGGCCTCGAGGGCGAACGCCGGGCGGATGCCTGTCTCCTCCTTGATCTGCGCCTTGACCGCGTCGTCGCTGAAGGTCAGCATGCCGCAGTCGGTGTGGTGGATGAGGACGATCTCCTTGGTGCCGAGCAGGCGCTGCGAGATGACGAGCGAGCGGATCGCGTCCTCGCTGATCACGCCGCCGGCATTGCGGATGATGTGCGCATCACCGACCTCGAGTCCGAGGATGGCACTGACGTGAAGGCGCGCGTCCATACAGGCAACGACAGCGACGCCGCGCGCGGGTGGCAATGGGGTGTCGCCCTTGTCGAACGACGCGACGTAGCGCTCGTTGTTCTGCAGGAGCTCATCGGTGGCAGACATGTCAGACCCTCGTGGACATGGTTGATACGGACAGGCGATCGGTGATCGTGTGTGTCATCGCCCGCCTACGGGCGAACGCGTCAGATGGGCGCTGTCAGTGACAACAGATGGCGGAGCCGCAGCAGCCGTGGTCGAGCCAGCGGCGACGCGTCAATCCGAGCCAAGCGGTTCCCATCTCAGCGGCGACGGTACCAAATCCTGACTAGAGTGGTCAAGTTTCGCGGCTGGCTCAACACTCTTCGAGGTTGCTGGTCGGCTCGTATGCGAGCACCAACCGGGGGCATCTCAGGGTGGCGGCTCGACGACCGGAACTCCGTCATCCATGCGAATGCGCCAGCCCTGCTCGTGCGCCGCGCGGTGATGCCGCCGGCACAGGGACACCAGGTTCTCCAGTGCGGTGCCTCCGCCCCGAGCCCACTGCACCAGGGGATGAGCGTCGACCCGACGGCGCGCCGGGCGCGTTCTGCTATTGGCTGGCGGCGGCGGACGCGAACCAGGATTCGATCTGAGCGAAGTCCGTATCCGACAGCACAACTTCGAGGGCTCGGGCGGCCAGTTCCAGGTGTGGCGATCCACGGGCAGGACCGGTGACAACAGCCGTCACCTCGCGATGGTGCAACAGCCACGCGAGAGCGAGGGAACCGCATTGGGCTCCGTATCGGCGCTCCGCGTCAGAGCGGAGTCGATCGATCGCGTCGTACATGGCGGGGGTTAGCAGTTCATCGACCCCGTCGGGACGCAGCGCCATTCGGGAGTCTGGGGGTGGGGTGACGCCGCGTTGGTACTTCGCGGTGAGTGCACCACCGGCCAGAGGCGAGAACGGAATGAAAGCCAGGTCGCGCTCGGCGCAGATCGACCGCACGGCTCGGTCGTCTTGGGGTCCCATCAGGCTGTAGGCGTTCTGCACGACTTGGTAGCCGCTGATGCCAAGTCGTTCGGCTGCGTCGAGGGCGGCCGTGAGCTGGCCCGCATCAACGTTGGACGCGCCCACGTAACGGCAGCGGCCGCTCGCGCGAATCGTCTCGAGCCCCAGGAGTGTCTCCTCGATCGGTGTAGCGTCGTCGGGCGCGTGGGTGAGGAGGAACTCGACAGTGTCGACGCCAAGTCGTTGAAGGCTGCCCGAGAACTTCGCTTCGAGAAAGGCGGCGTCGAAGCGGCCGCCTGACCCGTCGACGTACGGCGGCGCAACCTTGGTAGCGAGACGAACTCGACCAGTGACGGCCGAGTCGCGCTCGAGCAGCCATCGGCCGATCATGATCTCGCTCGCACCGCCAGCGTAACGCTCGGCAGTGTCGAACAGTGTGATGCCCAAACCAACTGCTTCGTCCATCGTGGCGAACGCCGACACCTCGTCCAGCCCACGACCCACGAGTTTCGGGCTCCCGCCAATCCCGCCGAACGTGCCGCAACCGAGCACGAACCTGCCGTAGCTCCAGATTGGTGGTGTGGCCACGCTCAGCACTCTAAAGAACTCTCGCCTTCACGCACGCATTATTGGACGCCAAGACTGATCTCAGGTGCGGATGCCGGAAGGGGTTGTATTAACGATTGACGAGGTTGATCAATCTGGTGTGTTCGCTCCTTTCTCGCTCCAACTTCACGATTGCTCCTCTCTGCCCTTGACACACAGGTGATCCTGAACGGCGGGCCAGGGCCAGTCCGTCGCCAGCTCCTGGGTCCGGTCGTGTCGCGCCGGCGACCGTGTCCACCTTGAGCCGAGCCGACGCGGCGACATGTGCGAACGCTCTCCCGACCGCCTGCTCGTA
>JBAUTG010000063.1:0-25485 GCA_049582105.1 Candidatus Dormiibacterota bacterium
CGCGGAGGCGACGCAGACGGCGCTCGCCTCCCTCGTCGATCGTTGCCGCACGCTCGCCACCGAGGCGGGGATCACGGGGCGCGTTGCACGGCCTGCCGCCACCGTCGAGGCGGCGATTGCGGGGGCCATCGAGATCCTCGACAGCATCGACGGGACGGTGCTCCGAGCGCGCCGGCGGGAGGAGCTGCTCGCCGAGGATGCGGTCCTGGCCGCCGACGAAGCTGCGCACGCGACACTGCGCGACGACGTGGATCGCTCGGCGCGCACCGTCGGGGCGATCGAAGGCCGGCTGCGAGCCATGCTCGACGCAACGGGGATGCTGCTCCCGGAGCGCGACCCCGCGCTGGCCGTGGCGGGCTTCCGCCACGCGTGCGAGGCGCGGCGACGGTATGACGAGGCGCGGCGAAGCATCGCCGACCTGCAGCGATCCGCGCGCTCCCTCGGCGGTGATGCAGTGGCGCTGGCGAACCTCGAGACCGAGCTGTCGGAGCAGCTGATGCAGTGCGGTGGCGACGTCGCCGCGGCACTGGCATCGGCGCCGCCGGACGCCGCGACGCTGCAGCAACTCGACCTCGATGCGGAGCGCGCGCGTCGCGCCGCGTCGTCAGCAGGGGACCAGACGCGCGAGCTTCGCGCACGTCTCGGCGGCGTCCTCGACACGCTGCCGTCGATCGCGGACCTCGAGGATGAGCGCGACAGCTGCGCCGCGGCACGGGAGCGCGGGTTGCGTCAGCTCAGGGCACTGAGAACGGCCGCGGAGCTGATCGAGTCAGCGTCGCGAGTCACGCACCGCGAGCTGGCACCGCGCCTCGCCGATTCGCTGAGCAGCAGGCTCAGCCTGCTCACCGGCGCTCGCTACATCGACGTGAACGTCGACACCGACCATTTCGCGCTCGGTCTCCTCGGGCGTGAGCGTCCCGACATGGTGCCGCTCGACGCCGTCTCGCACGGCACGCGCGACCAGGTGGCGCTGCTGCTCCGCCTCGCACTCTGCGAGGTGCTCGGGGGTGCCGGCGAACACGCCCCGCTGCTCCTCGACGAACCGCTGCTCACCGCCGATCCCGCCCGCCGTGACCGGTTCATCGAGTTTCTGCACGAACTGTCTGCAACACACCAGGTGCTGATCAGCACCGCGGATCCGGCGTTGATCGAGGCGGTGTCGCGCGTCACGGTCGGGGACTGCGCGGTGATCCGGCTCGACGACCCGGCATCTGTCGACGATGAGGGCGCGGCGACCGCGATCGGTCGGCACAGCGCACGGATGCGACTGCTCACCGGTCAGGGCTGACGGCGGGTCAGAGCACTCTCGCGATCCGGACGAGTCCCTCGAGCTCGGACACCTCGTCGCTGAAGAGCGGAACGCGCACGATCGGCACCTCGCCGATGCGGGTCAGCCGGGCAAGCTGGCGGGCCTCGCGCTGCGCCAGCGTGTTGCGACGCATGAAGGTCTCGCCCGTGAACCTCGCCGCGTCGGTCGTCACACGGATGTGGAGCTCGTCGCTGAGCGACGCAGCGACCTTCGCATCCTCGACGAGCGTGGTGGCCGCTGCGAGGGCGCTCTGGTCGCGGTAGATGTCCGGGAGCACGCGGTTGACCACCATGGCCCGGAGCGGCATCTCGAACTCGCGAAGCTTGGTGCAGAAGAACTCGGCCTCTGCGAAAGGGCCGTGCTCGAGGGTCGTCACCACGACAAAGCCGGTCGTCGGGCTGCGCAGCAACTTGTACACGGACCGCGCCCGCCCCTGAACCCCGCCGTAGAGCAGCTGCAGCAGCTGCACGAACTCGGACACCTCCTTGAGGACCTCGGCGCCCAGCAGCCGGTCGGCAAGGCGGAGAAACGGCGTCGCCGCGAAGTTCATGGCGCGAAAGCCGAGTCGCCCCGACGACCCGGACAGGAGGGAGAGCAGGCGCGAACCCACGTAATCGGTGAGCCGCGTCGGCGCCTCGAGGAAGTCGAGCGCGCTCCGTGATGGTGGCGTGTCGATGACGATGCAGTCGTATTCGCGCGACTCGTGCAGCTCATAGAGGCTTTCGATCGCCGAGTACTCGTGGGAGCCCACGAACGAGTCGGTGATGCGCTGGTAGAGCGGGTTGCGGAGGATGCGCTGCGCGGTGGCCCGATCGGGTGAGTACCGCTCGATCATTCGATCCCACGCCTGTTTCATGTCGAGCATCGCGGCGTCGAGCTCGCCCTTGATCGTGATGCCCGACCGCCGGAGCCGCGCCTTGGGGATGCGGACGGGTTCGGCGCCGATCCCCTTGATGCCGAGAGCGGACGCGAGCCGTCGCGCCGGATCGACGGTGAGCACCAGGACGCGTTTGTCCTCTGCAGCGGCGATCGCCATGCCGAGCGCCGCACTGACGGTCGTCTTGCCGACGCCTCCGCTCCCGCAGCAGATCACGACGTCGAGCGATCCGAGGTGGCTGCCGAGACCCCCCGGCTCGTCGCGCCGCTGACGCCGCCGTTCACGCTGGCGCGCCTCGGTCTCGGTGCTCACGACAGCCGCCCAGCGAGCGCATCGGCGACCGCTCGAGTGGTGGCGAGCCCTGGCCGCTCGACGATTGCGGGCAGCGGCACGACCGGCATGGGCAGCTTGCTCCGCAGCAGTCGCAGGTACCGCGCAGTGGTGTTGTACAGGTGCTCCTCGAGGTCGATGCCCGCCTCGAGGAGCGCCGGTGAACCCCCGAGCCTGTCCGACATCGCATCCGCGTACGCCGGATCGGCGAGCGCAGTCGCGAGCCGCCGGACTGCCGGCGTGACCGGATCGACCGTCGCGCGATTGAGCATGCAGACATCGACGGCGACGCCGGCACCCGTGCGAAGACGCTCGTGCAGCTCGATTGCCTCGGTGACCGGCATCTCCTCAGGGAGCGCACAGAGAACGACCGTCGTGCGCCGCGCATCCTTGACCAGCGCATCGATCCACTCGACCTGCGCGCGGATCACGCCGCCCCTCACCAGCGTGAGCATCGCGTGCGCCGCGGCGAGGTGTGACTCCACCTGCCCGCCCGCGGCGCTGTCCACGAGGATGAGGTCCCACACCGGCGTGCCGTTCGCTTCCTTGCGCCGCTCCTCGTAGGCGATCTTGCCGACCACGAGCATGTCGCGCGGACCGGGAACGCCGGTCGCGATGAAGTCGAAGACGCGCGCCAGTGGCGTGAGCCGCGTCAGGCGCGGCACCTTGAAATAGATGCTCAGGTACTCCTGAAACGACTCGTCGGTGCGCAGCTCCAGCACCGAAAGGTGGTGCTGAACGACGCGCGGCAGGAACCCGGACGGCGGCGATCCGAGCGCGGCGGCAAGATCGCCCTTGGCATCCACGTCGATCGCCAGGACTCGCTTGCCGGCCTTCGCCGCGAGCAGCGCGAGCGCAGCGGTCACCGTCGTGCGGCCGGTGCCTCCCTTGCCCGCGACGAAGATGACGCGCCGCCGCAGCAACGTTGCGAGGTCGAACCGCTCACCGGCGAGCGCGCGCCTAACCGCCGTTGACGGCCTCCAGGACTTCCGCGGCGTGCCCGCTGGGCTTGACATCCCTCCACTCGCGCTCGATCGTCCCGTCGGGACCGATCAGCAACGTCGTGCGGGCGACCCCCATGTAGGTGCGCCCCATGAACTGCTTCTCGACCCAGAGTCCCTGCGATTCGATGAGCAGGCGGTCGGGGTCGCTGATCAGTGGGATGCCGAGCCCGCACTTGTCGATGAATCGCTGATGCTTGCGCGCCGTGTCCGGGGATATCCCGTAGACGGCGACCCCGGCGTCGGCGAACGCCGAGTTGAGCTGCGTGAACTCCTGACCCTCGAGCGTGCACCCGGGCGTGTCGTCCTTCGGATAGAAGTAGAGGACCGTGCGGCGGCCGTTCAGGTCGTCGTTCGTGACCCGGCCCCCGCCCGAGGTCTCGAGGTCGAAGTCGGGCAGGTGAGCCCCCACCGTCATGGGTTGCGAGTCCTCCGTGCGGCACTGGTGGTCGCCAAAGTGTAGTGAGCGCCTGGGACCGCAGGTCCGAGAGCACATCGGCACGGCGGCCTCGGCACCGCGCGCGCCCGGGACGCCGCCCCACGCTCCATGGACACGGCGCGCTCCGGGACGCCGCCCTGCGCTCCATGGACGCGGCGCGCTCCGGGACGCCGCCCTGCGCTCCCTATACTCGGCGCGTGCCTGCGAACTCGCGTTCCACGACGACCACGTCGCGCGGGAAGTCGCAACCGCCGCGCAAACCGTCGTCGCCGCAGCGTCGCGCCCCCGATCCGACGCAGCCGCGACCGGTCCCGATCCTCCTCCGCTACATCTCCTGCGGGCTGCTGTCGCTCGCCAGCGGAGCCGCGTGGCGCTTCACGCTCTCGCCCAACGCAGTCGGCATCGTCACCGGATTCGCCGGGATCTTCTTCCTGCTGCTCGGGTTCCTCGTCGGCGGCGTGTTCTGGTACTGGCGAGACCTCCGCGTCCGCTCACGCAACCCCGAGCGGATGCCCGACGAGCGGCTGGTCTTCTCGTTCGTGGTCTTCGTGATGGTCCCGTTCGCGGTGCTCGCCGTGATCGGCCTCGTCTGGTTGCTGTCACTCCTCATCGGAGTGCACTGACCCGAGGCGTCGCGAGCCGGATCAGTTCAGGAAGGCACGGAGCCGGCCGGCTACCTCGGTTATCGGCGTCCGGTCCGGGCAGGACTCCGGCGCTTCGTCGAGATAGGCGTTGATGTCCGCCAGGGCAGCGACGACCCTCCCCATCCGCCAGAGCAGCAGCCCCCGGTCGCGCCGTTCAGCGGGCGCCGACCCCATGAGGTCGACGCACCGATCGGCGGCGCGCAGTGCCAGGTCCCAGCACTCGAGGCTCGTGTAACAGCGGCGCAGGTTGCGCGACATTCGCGCGAGCATGTCCCGCGAACTGGCCCGGGCGAGTTGCGCCGGCTCGAGCCCTTCGATCGCCTGGCCCGTCGACGTGGTCACCAGGCGGAGCACGTCGTCGTCGTCGAGCGGCTCGCCGCTCGCGACGGTGTCGAACATGTGGCCGTCGACGCGGACGACGAAGTGCCCGGGGAGGTTCACCCCCTCGATGGGGATGTGCGCGCGGGCACCGACGGCGATCCAGATGGCCGAGCACGCGATCGGCACACCCGCGCCGCGCTCGAGCACGTGGTGGAGGTAGTGGGCGCGAGGATCGCCGCCACCCGCGCCGCGAAGACGCAGACGGTCGCGGAGGAGCGCGCCGACCAGCGGCGCGTCAGCCGGCCCGCACTCGCGGAGGCCACACCGGGTGCGCAACTCGCCGGCCAGTTCATCGAGCCGCTCGAGCCACGGCTCCGGCTCGACTCCCGGGCAGTCATCCGCTGCGATCCACAGTGCGCCTTCGGCGATATCACCGTCGCGCGCAGCACATTCGAGCACCGCCTCACGAGGCTCCAGTCCCTGCATGGCCGGTAATCATGCTCCGCGACCGTTGCGAGTGCGCCTTTTCGTGGGCGGCCCATGCCGGAACGGCTCGACTAGACTGAACTCGTGCTACTCGAGGAGATCTCAGGACCGGAGGATCTGCGCGACCTCGGACCCGAGGACCTCACGCGTCTGTGCGCGGAGATCCGCGAGGTGCTCATCTCCGCGGTGTCGCGCACCGGCGGTCATCTCGGTCCCAACCTCGGTGTCGTCGAGCTCACGGTCGCGATGCACCGCGTCTTCGAGAGCCCGCGCGACGCGATCATCTTCGACACCGGACACCAGGCGTACGTCCACAAGATGCTCACCGGCCGCGTCGACCAGTTCGAGACGCTCCGGCAGCAGGGCGGCCTGAGCGGCTACCCCTCACGGCGCGAGTCGGAGCACGACCTGATCGAGAACTCGCACGCATCGACGGGCCTCAGCTATGCGCTCGCCTTTGCCACCGCGCGCCAGCTCACCGGCGTGGGCGGCAAGGTGGTCTGCGTCGTGGGTGACGGAGCGCTGACCGGCGGCATGGCGTACGAGGCGCTCAACAACATCGGCCAGCTCAAGCCGGAGATGGTGATCATCCTCAACGACAACGGGCGCAGCTACGCGCCGACGGTCGGCGGCATCGCCGAGAATCTCGGTCATCTGCGGCTCTCGCCCCGCTACGAGGCGGCGAAGGACGCTGCCGGCGTCGCGCTTCGGTCGCTTCCCGCGGTCGGACACTCCGCGTACGAGACGGCGCGGCGGATGAAGAACTCGCTGAAGCAACTGGTCGCGCCGATCTCGATCTTCGAGACGCTCGGCCTCAAGTACGGCGGACCGATCGACGGACACGACCTGCAGGCGGTCGAGAAGGCGCTCCGCGACGCCGCGCGTATCCGCGGCCCGGTGGTGGTGCACGTCGTCACGAACAAGGGCCAGGGGTACGGCCCTGCAGTTGCGGACAAAGTTGACAAGTTCCATGGGGTCTCGACGTTCGACCCCGACAGCGGCACGGCCGTCAAGAAGGCGCCGGACTGGACCGACGTCTTCGGCGAGGCGCTCTGCGAGGCCTCCGAGGAGGACCCGCGCATCGTCGCGATCACCGCGGCGATGGCGTCATCGACGGGATTGCTCGACTTCGCCCGGCGCTTCCCGGAACGATTCTTCGACGTCGGCATCGCCGAGCAGCATGCGGTGACGTTCGCGGCGGGGCTCGCCATGCGGGGCCTGCGACCGGTCGTGTGCATCTATTCGACGTTTCTGCAGCGTGCGTTCGATCAGATCGCGTGTGACGTTGCACTGCACCAGCTGCCGGTGACCTTCGTCATCGACCGCGCCGGGATCACCGGCGCCGACGGACCGTCGCACCACGGCATGCTCGACCTCGCGTACCTGCGGTGCATCCCCGGCATGATCGTGTCCGCACCCAGTTCGCCGGACGAGCTGCGACGTCTCTTCGCCACAGCGCTCGCGCAGGACGGTCCGTTCTCACTGCGGATCCCCCGCGGCCCTGCGCCGGGGAGCGGCACCGCGCCGCTCGATCCCGTCGCCGTCCCGAGCATCGAGATCCGCCATCGAGGCCGTGACCTGGCGATCCTCGCCGTCGGCAAGATGGTTGCGGTCGCCATGCAGGCGCAGGAGCAGCTGGCAGCTCGCGACATCTCGGCAACCGTCGTGGATGCGCGCTTCGTCAAGCCGCTCGACCCGAAGCTGAGCGCCATCTGCGCTCGTCATCGGGCGGTCATCACCGTCGAGGACGGCGTTGCGAGCGGCGGCTTCGGATCGGCGGTCACGGATCTGCTCAGCAGCGACGGTGTCACCGTGCCGATCGTCCGGATGGGCCTTCCGGATCAGTTCATCGAGCACGGAGCCCAGAGTTCACTGCTGACACAGCACGGACTGGACGTGGACGGCATCGTCGCGGCGGCACTCGCGCTGATTCCCACGAGCGAGGTGCTCGCGGGCTGATCCCGTTCCCCGGCTCCCTGCTCCGATGACCGAGAGCGACACCCCCGCCGTGCCCGCTCGTCTCACCGTCCGCCGGGTTCCGGTCTCCACGGTCCGGCCGCTCCGGCACCGCGTCCTGCGCCCCGGCTTTCCGGAGTCCGCGGTGCACACGGATCGCGATGACGCGCCGGAGACCGTGCACCTCTCCGCGTTCGACGGTGACGAGGTGATCGGCGTCCTCACGATGTTCGCGGAGCTGTTTCCCGGCGACCCCAGGCCGGCTCTCCGCTTTCGCTGGATGGCGGTCGACGAGACGCGGCGTGGGAACGGCATCGGTCATGCGCTGATGCGCCACGCCGCAGCGGTCGCGCTGGACGGCGGCTTCGAACTGCTGTGGGCGCACGGGCGCGAGACGGCGCTCGGCTTCTACGAACGGCTCGGCTTTCGCAGCATCGGCGACGGATACACCGACCCGGTGACGCAGATCCGCCATCGGTTCGTGGTGGTCGAAGCCGACGCGCTCCTCGATCGCTGACGCAGGAGCGCCGATCGTCGACCCCTGTCAGCGATAGTCGACGGGCGTGAACGACCAGATGTGTCCGCCGACGTAGCGGTCGTAGCCCTGCGGAAACGGCCCCCATCGGGAGACGAAGAGTCGTTCGTCCTCGGCAGGATGCCGGCGGCCGCGCGTGGCAGACTCCTGATGCGTCAACTCCGCAAGCGGTGTGTAGACGTTGCGGTATCCGGTGCGGGCGAGGCGGAGGCAGAAATCGACGTCGTTGAAGGCGACTCGCAACGTCTCGTCAAACCCGTGCATCTCCTCCCAGAGCGCACGTTTGACCATCAGGCACGCACCGGTCACCGCGCTCACGGTGCGGCAGGCGAGGCCCATCCCGAAATACCCCGACAGGTCGAGGTTGATCGCCGCCCCGCCCTCGGCCCCCACGCGAATCCCCTCGTGCTGCGGTTTCCCATCCACGAAGAGCAGGCGAGCCCCCACGGCGCCGATCCCCGGCCGCTGACTGTGCTCGAGCAGCGCTTCGAGCCATCCGGGCTGAGCACTGACGATATCGTTGTTGAGCAGCAGGACATGGTCGACGTCGCCGGTCGCGGCGACACCGATGTTCACGAGTCGCGAGAAGTTGAACGCTCCCGGTCCTGGGACCACCGTGTGCCCGCACCGACGCAGGTAGTCGTGCGTCGCAGGATCGGCACTGTCGTTGTCGACGATGACGATGCGGACGTCTCGCGTCGCAGCCTCGCGTTCGACGAGCGCAACCGACTGACGCAACAGGTCGACGGCGTCGCGCGTCGGGATGACCACGCCGACGGTCGGACGGCCGGCCACCGGACGGCGCACGTGATACAGGCCTTTCCACGCGCCCTCGGTCACCGTCCCGCGCTCCCCGGAGCGAGCCAGCTTGTCCTCGAGCACGCGCGCACCCGCAACGAACGCCTCGGGCTTGGCGAGGCCCCTGCTCGCAACGGAACCCTCGTGCATGCGCCATTCGTAGAGGACCTCGCGCACATGGCCGATCTCCGCGGCGAGCTCCGCGCACCTGAGGTACAGGTCGTAATCCTGGGCGCCGTCGAACCCCCGGCGGAATCCATCCGCGCGATCGAAGAGATCGCGGCGGATCACCGTGAGGTGGGACATGTAGTTGCAGCTGTCCATCAGCTCCGGCGACCAGTCCGGTTTGAGATGCGCCCATGTCCGGCGCCCCCACGGGTCGAGCCGGTCCTCGTCCGAGTACACCAGGTCGCACGCGGGATGTTCGCGCACGTGGCTGACGACCTCGAAGAGCGCATGCGGGCGCAGGACATCGTCGTGGTCGAGAAACGCGAGGAGTTCCCCGCCGGCCATCTCCGCGCCGACCTGCGACGCCGAGGCAATGCCCTCGTTGACCGGGCGCTCGACGAACCGGATACGCGACTCGCGGGCGTAGCCCGCAACCGTCTTCGCAGCCGCGCTCGTCGGCGATCCGTCGTCGACGATGCAGAGCTCCCACCGCTCGTACGCCTGCGCGCGAACCGAGTCGATGGCGGCTCGCAGGAAGCGTGGCCGTGGATCGTAGGTCGGCATGACGATGCTCACCAACGGTTGCGTGTCCCACGACCGCGCGGTCTCGCGCATACGTTGCAGCTGTGCGGTGCTGGGATCATGGCGTTTGCAGAACCGGTTCCACCGAAGGTCGGCTGCATTGAGCCGTGGTCCCCGGGTCAGCAGCAGACGCGGATCCGTCCGCGCCTCCCGGGCAGCGGACACCACGGTGGTGAGCGCACGCCGCCGCGCCGTCCCCTGCGGCGCAGCTTTGCCCGAGGTCGTGGCGACGAGACGTCCCAACCGGTAGGCGCCACTCCCCTCGAGACCGACCAGTGTGTTGATGCGGTCCTCCGCGAGACGCAGATGCACATACGCGTCGCGCAACTCCTGCTCGAGGCGGCGCACATCCTCCGCGGTGATGTCAGGTGCGGCGTCCGTGCGCGGCGCGGGCGCGTCACTCGCGGGTGCATTCGAGTCGGGCGCCTCACCGCCGGTGGATTGAGGCGTACGGCGCCGTGTGCGTTCCCGGGTCATGCGTTCACCTGGCCGTGAACACTAGAGGATGCCCGGCGTCGCGGCACCTCACGCGCACGTTCCCTAGACTCAGGCGCATGTCCCTTCGTGTGCAGACGGTCGTCTTCGACTGCTCCGACACGCTCCTCGTCGCATCCTTCTGGAGCGAGGTGCTCGGCCTCCCCGTGCAGGAGCTCGAGGACGGCGACCTGGGGCTCGAGCCCGGCGGCAACAAGCCCGATCTGCTGTTCCAGCAGGTCCCCGAGGGAAAGTCGGTGAAGAATCGACTCCATCTCGATGTGAGGCCGGACGACCAGGACGCGACGGTGGAGCGCCTGATCTCGCTCGGCGCGCGACGGACGGACATCGGTCAGGGCGACGTCAGCTGGGTGGTCATGGCCGATCCCGAGGGCAACGAGTTCTGCGTGCTCCGTCCTGACCCGGTCGCCTAGCTCGCCTTGGCCTACGACGCGGCATCGCGGACCGCCTGTTCCATACACTCACCCGCATGTCCCTCCGCTGGCAGAACATCGTGATCGACTGCTCCGACCCGATGCTGGTCGGATCCTTCTGGGGCGAGGCGCTCGGCGTGCCGCTCCAGGGACCCGACGGCGGCGAATGGTGGATCGAACCAGGCGGCGACAGCCCTGACATCCTCTTCCTGCAGGTGCCGGAGGGAAAGTCGGTGAAGGACCGCATCCACCTCGACCTCAGCCCGGACGACCAGGCGGCCGAGGTCGAGCGTCTCATCTCCCTCGGAGCCCGCCGCGCCGATATCGGTCAGGGCGAGGTCAGCTGGGAGGTCATGGCCGATCCCGAGGGCAACGAGTTCTGCGTCCTGCGTCCTCGACCTGCGGAGTAGCCGGCCCGCGCTGTAGCGGCGGCGCTTCGAAGCCCAGGCCGCATCGCAGCGGGGGCGCCTGGCAGCCCAGGCGGCGCGGCGGACAGCGCCGCGGACCTGCGAGGCGTCCACGACTGATCACTCCCGTCTGACCGTCGCCGGGCATGGAAAAGGGGCCGGGCGACGAACCCGGCCCCCTGTCCAGGAAGGGTTGTGCTGTGTCAGCCGAGCCGTCGCTCAGGCGTCGTAATAGAGCGCGAACTCGTATGGATGTGGCCGCAGCGCCACCGGGTCGACCTCGTTCTCGCGCTTGTACGAGATGTACATGTCGATGAGGTCCTCGGTGAAGACGCCGCCCTTGGTCAGGAACTCGTTGTCGACCTCGAGCGCATTCAGCACCTCGCTGAGCGAGCCGGGGAGGTCCTTGACCCGCGCCTTCTCCTCGCCCTCGAGCTCGTAGAGGTCCGCCTCGACGGGCTTCGGCGGCTCGATGCGGCGCTCCACACCGTCCAGTCCCGCCATGAGGCACGCGGAGAACGAGAGGTACGGGTTGCACATCGGGTCCGGCGAACGGAATTCGAGCCGGCGTGCGGCCGGTGCGGCGCTGTAGGTTGGAATGCGGATGCAGGCGCTCCGGTTGCGCGCGCTGTACGCGAGCTTGATCGGCGCCTCGTAGCCCGGCACCAGGCGGCGATAGCTGTTGGTGGTCGGCGCGGCGAAGGCGAGGATCGCCGGCGCATGCATGAGCAGGCCGCCGATGTACCAGCGCGCCGTGTCGCTCAGCAGCGCGTAGCCGTCCTTGTCGTAGAACAGCGGTACGCCGTCCTTCCACAGCGACTGATGCGTGTGCATGCCGCTGCCGTTGTCACCGAAGAGCGGCTTCGGCATGAACGTCGCCGTATAGCCGTTCTGGTAGCAGATGTTCTTGACGATGTGCTTGTAGATGAGCACCTTGTCGGCCATGTTCACGAGCGAGTCGAAGCGCATGTCGATCTCGGTCTGGCCCGCGGTGCCGACCTCGTGGTGGTGCACCTCGATGTGGACGCCCGCATCGATGAGCGCGAGCACGATCTTGCTGCGCAGGTCCTGGAGCTTGTCCACCGGCGGCGTCGGGAAGTACCCGGACTTGAGCTTCGGCCGGTAGCCGAGGTTCGCCGTGCCGTTCTTGCCGGTGTTCCAGATGCCCTCATCGGAATCGATGTGGTAGTAGCCCTCGTGGGTGTTCTGATCGAAGCGAACCGAGTTGAAGATGTAGAACTCGAGCTCGGGTCCCCAGAACGATGTGTCGGCGATGCCGGTGCTGAGCAGGTACTCCTCGGCTTTGTGCGCCACGAAGCGCGGGTCGCGACTGTAGTTGTCGAGGGTCAGCGGGTCCTTGATGTCGCAGACGATCGCCATCGTCGGGACCTCGAGGGTGCCGTCGACGAAGGTGCGCCCGGGATCGGGGAACAGGAGCATGTCGCTCTCGTGGATCTTCTGGAATCCACGGATGCTCGACCCGTCGAAGCCGATGCCCTCCTTGAAGAGGTCCTCGGTCATCTCGCCGACCGGGATGCTGAAGTGCTGCCAGCTCCCGACCAGATCGGTGAACCGGAGATCCACGATCTGGATCCCGCGCTCACGGGCGTTGCGGATGACATCGGCCGGCCTGGTCTTGGTCGGGGTGGTTGTGGACATGGCCGGTTTCACCTCATCGAGAACTCTCACGGCTAGCGACTCGTCGATTGCCATTGGACTCCTTCCGGGACGGTGGACTGCTCCGCCGCCGCCACCGAGGGACCCATCGGTCGCTGCGGCACTCTCTGAAGAGAAGCCTAGGGTCGCGGAGGACTTCGATCTATGGACGTCGAGACCGACGGTTGGGCTCTGACTCTTGTGCACCGCGCACAAACCGAGGTGTCGAGCTAGCTGCTGGGCGGCGGCTTCAGCGAGTCCACCTGGGACCGGGCAAGCGCCTTGTCCTTGAAGTAGACCTTGTTGATGTCGACGTACGCGACCTGGGCGTCGGGGACGTCCTCCTCCGCGTAGATCGCGTCGACGGGACACGGATCCACACAGGCGCCGCAGTCGATGCACTCGTCGGGATCGATGTAGACCATGCGGTCCTCCCCGGCCTCGTGAATGCAATCCACGGGGCAGACCTCGATGCAGGACTTGTCCTTGAGGTCGACGCAGGTCTCGGTGACGATGTAGGTCATGGCCGGCACGACTCTACCAAGCACACCCGTTCCCACTTCGCGTAACCGCCCCCCGTACTGATCTCTGGGGCGCCGTCAGAGGCGGTCGGCGACAGCCGCCCGGCGTCCACGGGGCAACGGTCCATGAAGCGAAGACATCTACTCGGGCGTCTGGCGACGGTCGCATTGCCCCTCGTGGGCATCACGCTGGGGTCGGTATCGGCCTCGGCCGGCGGGTCCTTCATCGGCGGCTTGACGAAGGTCACGACGCTCGGCTCGACAGTGCCGTTCAACGGGGACGTCAACCCGTACGGCATGGCGCTGGTCTCGCACTCACGCGGGCGCCTCGTCGCAGGTGACGTGCTCGTCAGCAACTTCAACGACGCGGCAAACGCCCAGGGCACGGGCACGACGATCGTCCAGATGACCCCGCACGGCGGCCGGTCGATCTTCGCGCACGTCACCTCGAGCGACGTGAGCGGCATGTGCACCGGCGGGGTCGGGCTGACGACAGCGCTCGCGATCCTGCGGAACCGCTGGGTTGTCGTCGGTTCGCTGCCGACATCGGACGGCACGTCGGCGACGGCAAAGGCAGGGTGCCTGATCATCCTCGACAGCAGCGGCGCGGTCGTCGAGACCCTCAACCACGAGGACGGGATCAACGGCCCGTGGGATCTCACCTCGGTCGATCGCGGTGACCTCTCCTACCTGTTCGTCACCAACGTGCTGAACGGCACCGTCGCCGCGGGCGGCGGCGTCGTCAATCGCGGGACCGTGGTTCGCATCGTCCTGCACACCGGCGGGAGCGGCATGCCGTGGGTCGTGTCGAGCAGGGTGATCGGCTCCGGCTTCTCCGAGCGCACGGACCCCGCGGCGCTCGTGGTCGGTCCGACCGGCGACGCGGTGGGCGCCAACGGGACGCTCTACGTCGCCGACACCGCGGCGAACCGGATCGCAGCAATCCCCAACGCGTTCTCGCGCATGAGCACGGCGTTCGCGGGCGCCGACGTGACCAGTAACGGCTGGCTCAACGCGCCGCTCGGGCTCACGATCGCCCCCAACGGGGACATCCTCACCGTCAACGCGGGCGACGGCAGGATCGTGGAAACCACTCCCGGCGGGGCGCAGGTCGCGTTCCAGTGGCTCGACAAGAGCGGGTCACCGCCAGGCAACGGTGCGCTGTTCGGTCTCCTTGTAACTCCCCTCCGCAACGGCGTGTACTTCGTGGACGACGCGACGAATACGTTCGGGTTGCTCCACTAAAGGCCGCGCCGGCCAACAAGGGTGCTCAACCGTCCGGACCCGCCTCCGGCTCCGGTTGAGCGCCCCGTGCGGCTCCTGCCTGGAGCACGTCGCGGATGCGCAGGCACAGGTGCAGGTTGAGCCGCGTCGCCGGGTCGTCAAGGCGCAGATGGCCGACCTCCTCGATGCGCCGGAGGCGGTAGAGGACCGTGTTCCGGTGCAGCTTCAGGCGCTGCGCCGTCTCCGTCGGTGAGCCGTTGGCGGCGAAGAACGCGTCGAGCGTCGTCATGAGCTCGGCGCTCGAACGATCGTCGTACGTGAGCAGATCGCCGACGGTGCCCCGGTAGTAGTCGGTGAGCTCGGGATGCTGGGCCATGGCGAACAGGAGCCGGTGCAGACCCAGGTCGTTGAAGCTCGCCTGCTTGCCGGGACCGAGCAGGCGGCGGCTCATCTCGAGCGCGTGCTCTGCCTCGCGGTACGACTGTCGGACACCGGCGGCGCCCTCGTGCGTCCTGCCGAGGCCGAGCGATGTCGCGCTCTCCGCGGTCGCGGTGGCCACCTCGCTGCGGAGCACCTCCGCAAGGCGGTACAGCGCATCGGGCGGAGCGTCGGGCTCCGGCATCGCGACGATGCAGAGCGCACCCTCGTGCACGGCGGCGAGCGCGTGGATCTCGCGCCGTGCGATGACGTTCTGCGCAGCGCGGAGCGCGTGCGACTCCCAAGCCGGCGACACCATGGCCCCGCGCAGCACGATCACCGCGACCTGGTGACTGAGGTCGGCGCCGAGCCGGAGCGCACGTTCCTGCGCCACACGCTCCGATGAGTAGGAACCGGTCAGCAGTGAGGCGATGAACTCGCCCTCGAGCCGGTCGCGGGTCTCGGTCACCGCTCGTTCGCGATCGAACTCGATGGCGCAGGCCGACGCGGCGCGAGCAACCGCGAGGCGGGCGATCTGATCGAGCCGCTGGTCGTCGCCGATCACGCTCACGAAGCCGCCTATCCCGATGCGCATGGGGACCGGGCTCACGAGTGCCGCGAAGCCACTCCGGCCGAGCGTGAACTCGTGCACGGGCGGGTCGGCGCCCAGTGAGGCGATCGTCAGGCCCCAGCGCCGGAGCGCGTCGCTGCTCGCCTCGAGCTCCTCGCGAAGGAAGAGGTCGGACACCGTGAGGTGGCGCACCGCGCCCGCCTCGTCCTGCCACGCCGCGGGCAGGCCGGTCACCTCGGCAAGCCGCTCGATGATCTTGTCGGGGCCCGCACCGCCGAGGGCGAGATCCATGAGCGACATCTGCAGCTCCTGGGCGCGCTCGTGCAGGAGTGCTCGCTGATCGAGGATGAAACGGACGCAGGTGTGGTGCGCGTCGGCCGCATGCACCCCGTCCGGGAGCCGCAACAGCGGCATCATCAGACGGTCCGCGGCCGCAATGCTCTCGACGGAGACATCGCCCACCACGGCGACCGCAACGCCACCCTTCTCCGCGAAGCTGGTCATGACCTGCGGCAGGTCGAGGCGCTCATCCAGAAGGCGGATGCTCTTGACGGGCACGAACGCGATCTCCCCTCCTTTCACCGCCTCGAAGGCGGGAGGTCGCGTGCGCAGCGCGCAGGCCCATTCGACCCGGCGTTCGAGCCCGCCGCCGCCGCCGAGCAGGTCGGTACCCGCGGGAAGCACACCCCGCCACACGTCCTTGACGGTGATCGTCGGCGCGCTCACGTAGCGGGCATTCCGGTCAGGCGCGCTCGAGGTACTGGTTGATTTCCCACGGGGTGACCTGGCCCCGATACTCCTGCCACTCCAGGCGTTTCGCCGCGATGAACCGCTCCGCAAGATGGTCGCCGAGCGCGTCGATCACCACCTCGTCCGCCTCGAGCGCATCGACCGCGTCCTTGAGGTTGTCGGGGAGCACGCCGACGTTGCGGCGCTCGAGCTCGAGCTCATCGAACCCGTACAGCGACTCCTCGACCGGCGCGGGAAGCGGCAGCTTGCGCTCGATGCCGTCCAGGCCGCACCGGAGCATCACCGCGAACGCGAGGTACGGGTTGCACGACGGATCGGGGCTGCGCAGCTCGACACGGGTCGCCTCGGCGCGGCCGACGTGGGGCACACGGATGAGCGCGCCCCGGTTGGTGCGCGCCCACGAGATGAAGATCGGCGCTTCGAAGCCGCGAACCAGGCGCTTGTAGGAATTCACCAGCGGCGCCAGCACCGCGCTCATACCCGCGGCGTGGTGCAGCTGGCCGGCGATGAAGTGTTGTGCGATGTCGCTGAGCCCGTAGGCGTCGTCGCCGGCGAAGGCGTTTGCGGAGTCGCGTCCGTGCAGCAGACTCTGGTGGATGTGCATGCCGCTGCCGGGCTGTCCGTCGAATGGCTTGGGCATGAACGTCGCGATAGCCCCCGACTGCTGCGCCACCGCCTTGAGTGCGTAGCGGAAGGTGATGACGTCGTCGGCGGCCTTCAGCGCGGAGGCGGCGTCGATGTCGATCTCGTGCTGACCGCCGGCGATCTCGTGGTGGGAGGTGTTGACGGCGATGCCCATGCTGAGGATCGCGCTCACCATGCGCTGGCGGAGATCGGTGTTCCCGTCGCTCGAGAAGTCGAAGTAGGAGCTGCGGTCGCTCCGAGGCGGATCAAGGGAGCCGTCCGATCCGCGTTCGAGCAGGAAGAATTCGATCTCAGGCCCGACCCGATACTCGAACCCGAGCCGGTCGGCATCCTCGATCGCGCGGCGAAGCACCCCTCGCGGATCGCCGGCGTACGGCTCGCCGTCGGGGGTGGTGGTCCAGCAGATGATCCGCGCCGTGCGCTCGTCGCCCCAGGGAAGGATCTGGAACGTCGACGGGTCCGGGACGAGGTACATGTCCGACTCGGCGGTGCGGGCGAATGAGTCGACCGATGACCCGTCGAACCAGGTGCCGTGAGCGATCGCCACTGCGAGTTGCGAGGCGGGGATCGTCACGGTCTTGACCCCGCCGATCACGTCGGTGTACTGGAGGTCGACGTGGCGGACCTGCTCCGCCTCCACCCGCGCGACGAGGTCTTCGACGGCTTCCCTTCTGCTCGACGGTGGCAATTGAGACCTCCAGACTGGACTGTGTGCACAAGTTGGACGGGTTCTCGCGATTCTAGACCAGGTTGCGAATCCTTCCGGCGATGGAAGTGGCACCGAGCTTCGTACATGGCGCACAGCCACGTCGGAGGATCATGGCCGGGCTGCCATGCCGGTACGATCGGGCGACAGTGCACGTGAAGGTGATCCCCGGTGCCCTCGCGGCTGTCTTCCTCTCGTGCTCCTGCTCGTCGTCGCCGGCGCCGACCACCAGACCGACCGCGACGCCGTCGCCCAGCGTGACGGCCTGCCCGGGACCGCAACCCGGCGATCCCGGGTACGTCGCCGACCCGGCTCACGACCTCATCGTCAACGGCAGCTTCGGTGATCCCCACATCGGCGGGCATCGAAGGGTGACGTCGATTCCCGGATGGGCGGTGGTCGGAACGGTCGAGCTCGTCGCCTCGCCCTCATGCCTGCCCTTCGCGGACAACCAGTACGCGAGCCTCGCCTTCGGGGCATCGGTGGCACAGACGGTGCCGACGACGCCGGGGACGACCTACACCCTCAACGTCTCGGACACGCGCGACGGCGACTGCAGCACCGCCGGAAGCGAGCTCGACACCTACTGGGACGGGAGGAAGATCAACTCTGATATCGCGCTCGCGCAGGGCACGACCCCGACCGGGGGTCCGCCCTCGACGCCGTGGGGCTCATACGGTTCTGAAGCGGCGCCGGTCGCGGCCGGCGGATCGACGACCGAGGTGCGGATCGCCGTCGCCGACGCGGCGGTCACCTGCCGATTCGATGTCAGCGGGATCGCGCTGGTCGTGAAGCTCAGAGCGACGTCCGCGCCCTAGCTCGACACGGCGATCGCCATACCCCCGAACGTCGTCATCGCTGCGGCGAAGTCCTGCGTGCTCAAGGTCTTCTGGATGCCGTAGAGCACGTCGACGAACGTGATCGTGTTCTTGACGGGGTCGTACCCGGTCACCGGTACCGCGTGCTCACCGACCGCCCAGGGGATCCGCCTGCCATCCCAGGCGGTCCAGTACCGCGGGGTGTGTGCTTTGAAGTCCGATGTCAGCCACACCACGACGGAGTTGCCTTCGCGCAACTGCAGCGTGATCTCGGGGACGGTCCAGCCGAGGCCCGCCTGGACCTGGGCGCCGTATCGCTTCGCAGCGGCGGCGACCGGCGGATAGTACACCCCATAGCCCGTGAAGCTCGGCTCGTACCCGTTCACATCCCCGACGAACGCCACGAACGGATCGCCCCAACGTTCCGGATACCCGTCGGGACCGAGCTGGACCTGGCGATTGTCCCGCGGCAGGCTCGCCAGGATCTGATCCTGCGTGACGTGGATGCCCTGGACGGCCAGCGCCACCTCGAGCGCCGCGGACTCGCAGTCAAGTGCCAGGTCCTGCTTGATGATCGGTGCCGCGAGTTCGATCGACCCCGCGTCCGTGGCAAGCGGATTCGACGTCGTCCCGGATGGTGGCGCGGTCGGCAGGATGTACGGGCCGGTCGGCACGGGCGTGCCCGCATGCGATGTGCTCGCTTCCGCGAGGGTCCAGAGCGGCAGCGCGACGGCGGCGGCAAGCGTGAGCACGCCGACAGCGGCAACGGCCGGCCTGCGGAAGCGAATCACCGTCGCGTTCTCATGTTCACGTCACACCACTCTACCCAGCAACGCCGGGCACCGAGAGGCGGTAACGGTGACGGCGCTACTGCGGCACGTGAATGCGCCCACCGAGCTCGCGGAACTTCTGCGCCTGTTCCTCCATGCCGAGACGGACCGCCTGCTCCTCGCCGACGCCGTGCAGGGCCGCATAGTCGCGAATGTCCTGCGTGATGCGCATGCTGCAGAACTTCGGCCCGCACATCGAACAGAAGTGGGCAACCTTCGCCCCGGCCGCGGGGAGCGTCTCGTCGTGCATCGATCGCGCGGTCTCCGGGTCGAGGCTCAGGTTGAACTGGTCCTCCCAGCGGAAGTCGAACCGCGCCTGCGAGAGCGCATCGTCCCAACTCTGTGCACCGGGATGTCCCTTTGCGAGGTCGGCCGCGTGCGCGGCGATCTTGTACGCGATGACGCCGTCCTTCACGTCCTGACGATCCGGAAGCCCGAGATGCTCCTTGGGGGTGACGTAGCAGAGCATCGCGGTGCCGTACCAGCCGATCATCGCCGCGCCGATCGCGGACGTGATGTGGTCGTAGCCCGGCGCGATGTCCGTGGTGAGCGGTCCGAGCGTGTAGAAGGGCGCCTCGTGACACACCTCCATCTGTAGGTCGACGTTCTCCTTGATCTTGTGCATCGGCACGTGGCCGGGACCCTCGATCATCACCTGGACGTCGTGCTGCCACGCGATCTGCGTGAGCTCGCCGAGCGTCCGCAGCTCACCGAACTGCGCCTCGTCGTTCGCGTCGGCGATCGATCCCGGGCGGAGCCCGTCGCCGAGCGAGAAGGTCACGTCGTAGGCACGGAGGATCTCGCACAGCTCCTCGAAGTGGGTGTACAGGAAGTTCTCCTCATGGTGCGCGAGGCACCATGCGGCGAGGATCGACCCGCCGCGAGACACGATGCCGGTCACGCGCCGCGCCGTCAGCGGGACATAGCGCAACAGCACGCCGGCATGGACCGTGAAGTAGTCGACGCCCTGTGCCGCCTGCTCGATGATCGTGTCGCGATAGATCTCCCAGGAGAGCTCCTCGGCCTTGCCGCCAACCTTCTCGAGCGCCTGGTAGATTGGGACAGTTCCGACAGGAACTGGGGAGTTGCGGATGATCCACTCGCGCGTGGCGTGGATGTCGTTGCCGGTCGAGAGGTCCATGATGGTGTCCGCGCCCCAGCGCGTTGCCCAGCGCATCTTCTCGACCTCGGCATCGATGCTCGACACCACTGCCGAGTTGCCGATGTTGGCGTTCACCTTGACGAGGAACTTGGTGCCGATGATCATCGGCTCCGCCTCGGGATGGTTGATGTTTGCCGGGATGATCGCGCGACCGCGCGCGACCTCATCGCGCACGAACTCCGCTGACAGGTCCTCGCGGATGGCGATGTATTCCATCTCCGGCGTGATGGTTCCCCTGCGCGCGTAGTGCAGCTGCGTGACCGCGGCCCCGGAGCGCGCACGGAGCGCCTGCGTGCCGGGCACCGTCTCGACGTCGCCGCGCTCGAGAATCCAGGGTGTCCGCATCCGTGCGAGCCCCTGCTCCGGCACGACGGTCACATCGGGATCGCCGTGTGGCCCGCTGGTGTCGTAGAGACGGAGTGCCGCATTCGGCGTATCGCCCCGGACTCCCCGGGTGGCCGCCTGCGCGACCTCTCTGAACGGGACCTGCAGGTCGGGGCGCGAGCCCTCGATGTAGATCCGCCTGCTGTTGTGCTGCGCGACGCGCTCCGGCGTCGCAACCGCTTCGCGATCGATCACCTCGGTCATGTCCGCCTCCATGAGACGACGCCCGGAGAGCCGCCCCAGCCGCTGGCGGTCCGCTCCCTGCGCCGGCATTACCCGGATCAGGTTCTTCGGTCGGCCGCCCGCAGCGGCCCTCTCAGCCCGGTCCCGCCGAGCTCCCGTCCCCGCATGGTACGCCGCCTGTCACGAAGCGTCGATGGCGGCTTGCAGAGATACCTATCGAGAGATACAGTTCGATATATGGATGTCGAACCTACTCTCTCGAACTCTTCGGACGCGGACACCCCCGGACACCTGCCGATCCAGGAGCCTCGCAAGCTCACGGACCCCAGGGCGATGCGCGCTGTCGCACACCCTGTCCGGATCGCCCTGCTCGAGGTGCTCGGGACCGAGGGACCACTCACGGCCACCGAGGCCGGCGAGTTGATCGGCGAGAGCCCGACAACCTGCTCGTTCCACCTCCGCCAGCTCGCCAAGTACGGCTTCATCGAAGAGGTTGCGGGCGTCGCCGGCCGGAAGCGCCCGTGGCGCATCGTCCACACCGGGCTCACGTACTCGGACGTCAGCGAGGACCCGGAGACGAGGCTTGCCGCGGCGGCACTCTCCCGGGTGCTCCACGACTTCTACCTCGACCGGCTCAAGGAGGGGCTCGAGCTCCGCCGTGACAGTCCGACCGAATGGCAGAAGGCCACCGGCGCAAGTGAGTTCCTGCTCTACGTCACCGTCGAAGAACTGCACGAGCTCGACGAAGGGATGACCGCGCTGATCAAGCCCTACGTAGAGCGAATCGGCAACCCAAAGAAGCGACCTCGCGGATCGGTCCCGATCGAGGTGCTGTTCTTCGCATACCCGCGCCCACCCCATCGCGCTCGCTGAGCGCCGAATCACGAACTAAAAGGAGGTAAACGCCATGACCAACTTGCAGAACATCGAGCTGGCTCGCTCCATCGAGCGCCATCGCCACGAGTGTGCCGACAACGCAAGCTCGAATCCCACGGTGCTGCAGCGTGTCACGGCCATGCTCAACGCATGGTCCGAACGCCGTGACCGCAGCTGATGCTGCGCCGGCAGCGTGCGGAGGCAGATACCTTGTCGGGCAACTGCTGTCGGTCTTCGGAGACACGGCGCTGTGGCTCGCAGCAGGCATCTGGGTCAAGACGCTCACCGGGAGCAACGCGGCCGCCGGGCTCGTGTTCTTCGCGTTCAGCCTGCCGACGGTCATCGCGCCGGCCATCGGTATGCTCGTCGACCGCGTCAAGAAGCGTCCGCTCCTGGTCACGACCGATCTCGCACTCGGCGCCTGCGTGCTTCTGCTGTTGCTGGTGCACGGCCGCGACCAGGCGTGGCTCATCTACGTCGTCATGGTCTTCTACGGCATCGCATATGGAGTCCTCGGCTCCGGTGAGTCGGCGTTGCTCCGCGAGATGCTGCCGGAGGAACTGCTCGGGAATGCCAACGGCATCCTGCAGACCTTCCGTCAGGGTATCCGTCTGGTGGGCCCCGTTGCGGGTGCCGGACTGTTCGCGTGGAAAGGCGGCGGAGTTGTCGCGATCGTCGATGCCTGCACGTTCGTGGTCGCGGCTGCTGCGACGTTCTCGCTGCACGTGACCGAGGTCAAACCCGAGCCGAGCGAGCACCACTGGCTCACCGACATGACAGCCGGCGTTCGCCACGTGTGGAACACCACTGTGCTGCGCCAGATGCTGATCGCCTGCCTGATCGTGATCCTCCCCTTCGGCTTCTACGAGACGATCGCGTTTGCGGTGGTCGGCAATGGCCTGCACCGTCCGCCCACGTTCCTGGGAGTCCTCGCCACCGTGCAGGGCGTCGGTGCGATCGCCGGCGGACTCACCGCGGGCGCCGTCATGAAGCGAACCAACGAAGGCGCGCTGTTCGGGCTCGGCTGCGTGATGTTCACCGCATGCTCGCTGCTGCTCATCGTGCCGACGATCCCCATCGTGATCATCGGCGTGGTGATCATCGGTGCGTCGCTGCCGTGGATTCTCGTCGGGCTCTACACGCTCACGCAACGACGCACGCCCATGGAGATTCAGGGACGTGTGTACTCGGCGTTTGACACGCTGATCGGTGTCCCGCAGACGGTGTCGATTGCGGCGGGGGCGGGGTTGATCGCCCTGGTCGACTACCGCCTGCTGCTCGGCAGCGCAGCGGTGATGAGTGCCGTGTCCGCCGCGTATCTGCTGACTCGCAAGGAGCAATGGCGGAGACCGCCCGGCCCGGGCTCGTCACCCGCGCAGGAGCCACCGTACCTCGAGACCGCGGAGGCGGTGATCCTTCCGATCGCGTAGCGGCCGCGGCGGCGATGGCGATGCGGCGGGCGCCGGCGGTCTCCTCATGCTGAGAACGCATACTTGCGCTGCTCGGTAGGATCGGCACTCTCGCCAAAGGCCCTCTGAGCGTCCTGGATGGAGGTTGTCATGCCGAAACTGGTCATCACTCACGCGGTGGCGGACGTCGAACGCTGGCTCAAGGGCAAGGACGAGCGTGCCGCCGCAATCGGCGCGGTCGGCACGAACGTCACGGACCATGTCGCAGCCGATGGGAGCAACAACGTCGCCATCACCGCCGACGTCCATGACGTGGCGGGCGCGCAGGCGATGCTGGACTCGCCGTCGCCGGAAACCGTTGCCCTGATGGAGAGCCACGGTGTCCTTCCGCCTGTGACCACCTACATCGAGAAGTAGCCGGAGCAGCTCGATTCGTCGCGCCGGACGTTCAGTCGGCCATAGGGCCGGGCATCTCGCGCATTCGATTTTCCGATCGCGTCAGCGCCGGTGTTTCACAGCACCTCGTGCGTACGGCAGATCTCCGCATACACGGCCGCGCTCGGTTTGGGGATTCGTTCGAGTGTGGAGCGGTCGACAGCGATCATGCCGAACCGCTTCGTGTAGCCCTCGGCCCACTCGAAGTTGTCCCATGCCGTCCAGTACAGGTAGCCGCGGACGTCCACGCCGCCATCGAGCGCGTCAACGACCGCGTTGAGATGGTCGCGCACATACGCGGGACGCAGCTCGTCGTTCTCGTCGGCGACGCCGTTCTCGGTGACGATGATCGGGAGCCCGAACTCCGTCCACAGATCGGCGAGCGCGACACGGAACGCACCCGCATCGATCGCCCATCCCGCGCTGCTGAGCGGGAATCCCGGCACGGCCTCGTGCTTCGTGAAGAGCATGCCCGGCGCGCGCACATCGAGCGATACAGCCTCGTTCGAATAGTGGTTGACACCGAGGTAGGTCAATGACCCCGCGAGTCCCGGCACTGTCTCGCCACGACCGACCGGTGCGAGCACCTTCCCCGCCACGCAGGAACGCAGAAACCACCGGTTGAACAGGTAGTCGGGCAGGCGAGCAAGCCCGGCCTCGACGCGCGAACCGGGTGTGCGCGGCACCAACCGCCGTTCGTGATGCGCGATCGAGACCTGCGCGTCACGCCCGTGACGCGCCGAGACGGTCTTGATCGCCTGGGCGCCGGCCGCGTGCATGTGCAGCAGTCCGCGCAGTGCACGTGTCGCCCTGGGCAACGATCGCTCGCCCGGGGGCCAGACTCCCTCGAGGTATCCCAGCGTCGCGACAACGGCCGGCTCGTTGATGGTGATCCACCACGTCACCAGGTCGCCGAAGGCTTCGACGCACGCCGCGACGTAGCGAGCGAACCGGACTGATGCCTCCGGGGCAGTGAACCCACCGGCGTCCGCAAGCCAGACCGGAAGTGTGAAGTGTTGCAGCGTCACGATCGGTTCCATGCCGAGGTCGCGGCACGTGCGCGCGACATCGCGGTAGTGCGCGAGCGCTCCGGCGTCGAACCGTCCACGCTCCGGTTCCACACGCGCCCATTCGACGGAGAACCGATGCGCCGTCTGGTGCATCGACGCGAGCTGCGCGAGGTCCTCGCGATATCGCCGGTAGTGATCGATGGCCACGGTTGCGTCGGTGCCACCGGCAACCACCTCGGGATGATCCGCAACCCACCGCGACCAGTCGTTGTCGATCCCTCCCTCGACCTGGTGCGCGGCGGTCGCGCAGCCGAGCAGAAACCCCTCGGGGAGTCGGCGCGGAGTCACACGGCGTCCGCGGGCGAGTCAACGGCACGTTTCTGCAGCGAGGAGCCACGCGCATCGCGTTGATCGTGCACGGTTGCACGGGAGCTCATCGAAGGTGGCCGCGGAACCGGAGTTTGAAGCCTCGGAGCACGACATCAGAGTACGTGCGGCTCACCGGCGCCGGCTTCGCCTGCGCCCTGCCGATTCCGGTGGCCCACTCGGAGCGGCCCATAATGCGCAGATGCCTACACCAGAGCCCGATCGGCTCGACGCCCCCGAGGGTGAGGAGGAATCCCCGCGCCGCATAGCCGGCACCGTCCGCCTGATGACTGAGGATCCCTTCGAGATTGACGACACTGAGACCGAGCCAGGTCAGCGCTGGGCCGGTCTCACGACCGAGAAGCCATGGCTCATCCCCGTCGCGCTGGTGGGGATCGCCGTGGCTTTCCTCGTCCTGCGCCGCCGCCGGCGCTAACCTCGAGCTCGCCCCGAGGCACTGCCTCGACGATCGGCGGGCTCTTCGGTCCGGCGAAGATCTCGAGCAGGAGTGCCTCGAACGACAGGCGCGGGTGCGCGTACGTTGCCACCGCCTCGGAGGTCTCGAGGATGCGCGCCAGGATCTCGACGATGCGCGTGAGATCGAGCGCCTCAGCCCAGGCTTCGAGCGCGGGGCGATACGCCTTCCAGACCGCGAGCTCCGGTGCGCCCGACGCGAAGCAGGCCGCATCGCGCACGAAGGACGCCCAGGCCCCGAGCGTGATGAGCGCCTGCTCGCGCACCTCGGCAGTGCGCTCGGTGCC
>JBAUTG010000064.1:0-3945 GCA_049582105.1 Candidatus Dormiibacterota bacterium
GGTCTTCAACCGGCTCACGCCGAAGTTCGCCGAGGCACTGTGAAACCGGTTGTCGAGGTCTCCAACCTCAACAAGCGCTTCCGGCTGCCGCTCGACAAGAGCACGACGCTGAAGTACCGCGTCACGCACTGGCGCAGCACGTCTCGCTACCGCGACCTCAACGCGCTGCGCGACGTCTCGTTCGACATCCCCGAAGGCCAGTTCCTCGGGATCGCGGGACCCAACGGCTGCGGCAAGAGCACGCTGTTGAAGATCCTCTGCGGGATCTACAAGGCGAGCAGCGGCAGCGCTGTGGTCAACGGCGAGTTCTCGGCGTTCCTCGAGCTCGGTGTGGGGTTCAACCCCGAGCTCACCGCGCGTGAGAACATCTTTCTCGGCGGAGCGGTCCTCGGTCTGACACGCGCACAGCTGCGCGACAAGATCGGTGAGGTGCTGGCCTTCGCGGAGCTCGAGGACTTCGCGGAGCAGAAGCTCAAGAACTTCTCGTCGGGGATGCAGGTCAGGCTCGCGTTCACGGTCGCGATCCTGGCTCGCACCGACCTGCTGATCATGGACGAGGTCCTCGCGGTCGGCGATGCCAGCTTCCAGGAGAAGTGCTTCGACGTTTTCAACACGTACAAGCGCGAGGGCAAGACGATCGTCCTGGTGAGCCATGACCTTGCAGCGCTCGAGGAATACTGCGACCGCGTGCTGCTGATGAGCCGCGGTCAGGTGATCGCGGACGGACCGGCCGCGGAGGTCACGTCGGCGTATCACCGCATGATTGCGGAGCACTCGATGGCCACCGCACAGGAGAGTTCCGCGGCAGCGTTGGCGAGGGGTCCGAATCAGTCGGACACGAAGGCGATCCAGATCATCTCGGTCGGACTGCTCGACGCAAAGGGGCAGACATCGCGGAGCTTTGACACGGCGGGGCCGATGACCCTCGACATGCAGTTGCTCGTGAATGAGGACGTCGGCGATTTCGTCTGCGGTATGGCGATCCGTCGTGGGGACGGGCTGCTCGTTGCCGGCACCAACACGCTCCTCGACCACGTCACACTCTCGAGCCGTCAACCGGGCGGGATCATGTCGATCCGCTTCACCATCGACTCCCTCCCTCTCCTGGCCGGTGGGTACTTCCTCCAGGTGTCTGCACACGACACGACAGGCACCGTGATGTACGACTTCAGCGATCCGGCTGCGAGCTTTCATGTCGACAACATCGGTGGTCACGTCGGCCTGCTCGAGATGCATGGCGGGTGGCACGTCGAGCGCGATGACGACGTGCCCGCCGGCGGCGTGATCCGCCAGTCCGCCCGGTAGGCACGGCGCTGGGTCGAGGCGCAGACGTCGTGATCAAATGGGAGCGCCGGTGACGAAGAACAGCAGGTGCGCGGGCACGACCCCCATCACCACGCTGATGATGAGCACGTAGAGCATCGCCGTCGCCGGCTGGTTGGCCCTGATCCGCGCGAAATGCCTGGTCAGCAGCGCGACCCCTGTGGTGAACACGATTCCCGACCCGACGACAAGCAGCCAGAAGGGGAACGCGTCCCCCGACCAGAGCAGCTCCCCCCGGACGGACGCCGCGGCGGTGACGACCACCAGCACGATCACGACTGCCTGAACGGCGACGGCGGCGAACACGATGTCGATCGCGCGGCGCAGCGGGCGAAACGAGAGATTCGGGGCCACGAGGTACCAGTGGCCGAGCAGCATCCCGGCGAGCGCACTCCCCGTGACCAGCGCAGCGGGGACGAAGGCAACCGCGGCCGCACCGACGCCACCCAGCGCGGGGCCGAAGGCGGCAGCGGATTTCGCGATCGCCATGGCCCCGAACCCGATCGTGATCAACCCGACCACGCGTCGCGCAACGTCGGTCATCACGATGCAGAAGAACGCGTAGGCGACCAGCGCCACCGCGAACGCGATCGACCAGTGCAGGAGATCAGCCTGTGATCCCGGCGGAAGCGGCGCACCGAGCAGGGCGCTGTCAGACGGCAGCAGCGCCTCGACGAGCACGTCGATGGCCATCACCCCGGCGCAGATGAGCGAGGTCGTTCCCGCAAAGCCACGCCCCACCCTGCCGAGGATGTCCACCGCGTACGCCGCGGCTGTCGTACCCGCGGAGACCTCGAGGAGCACCACCACGGTGGCGACGGGGGCGAGCGCGGGCAGCGAAAGATCCGGCACGGCTCGATCCTACGGTTGTGGTGCAGCCCCGCCGTTGCGGGGCCGCCGCGTCAGGCGCCCGGCCGGCGGCGGAAGAGGCGCTGGAGCCCGTGAAAGGTCGAGCGGAGCAAATCCCGCCGCAGCGTTCCCTGAGGCGCTGCCTTCACGGCGAGATCGTCCGCACGCATCGCCAGGCGGGCGGCCGGACGTTCGCTCCATCCAACGCTGCGCTCCAGCGACTGGACGCGCTCCTGCAGCTCGCTCAGCTGACGCATCTGTTCGAGCACGACGGCATTGCGCTCCTGCAACTCGAAACGCATCCGCGAGTACGCCCTGTCGTAGTCCGCGACGACGCGGTGCAGCGGGGCGGATGACCTCCGATATCGGGCCGCCCAGGGAGCGATGTAGATCGCATCGTAGTCCACGTCGCGGATGAACCCGTGGCGGGCGAACCGCTCCGTCCAGTACTCCTGCGGGTGGATGTTGGTGTGAGTCGGATCGCGGTAGTGCATCGGCGTCGAGGACACCACGAGCTCGTCGGTGGCGGCGCAGAGGTTGGCGATCGCCAGGTCGGCGTCCTTGGGTGTCATGTGCTCGAGCACTTCGAGACAGGTGATCAGGTCGTAGCGCTTCGCGAGCGGCTTGGTGATCGACCCGACGCTGAGGAACTGACGGATGTCGTCGCGCGACTGCTGGATCGCGAAGTCGCTGAAGTCGATCCCCTCCGCATCGACCCCGCGATCGCGCATCGCCTCGACGAGAAGCCCGATGGCGCACCCGGCGTCGAGTGAGGTCTTCGGGTGGAAGTCCTCGATCAGGCGGTCGGCGATGTGCCCGAAGAACGCCAGCCAGTGCGGGCTGTGCTCATAGGTGATCTCACCCTGGGAGTAGTGCTCGTAGTAGTCGGCACCGTAATCGGTCGCCACGGCCGTCCTGTGCGCGTCGCCGATCTGGCTTCGCTCCGACGCCTGCTCATCGCCGGCGGTACCCGTTGCGATCTCCACCCCGGGGCATGCTAGCACCGCGTGTACGACCGGATGTTTGCTCAGTGACGGTTTCGCACACCTGGTTCGAATTCGATTTGGCTCTGATAGCTTTGGTCGCTGGATGGTCAGCGCACCCTCGAGGTGGCGATGGGTCATCGGCACCGCGGCCGGCCTGTGCGCCGTGTACCTGGTGGTCAGATCCGTCGCCGACCTGCACATGGCGTTTGGCGGCGGCACAGCCGTCGATTACCTGGCGATCGCGTCTGCCGGCAGGCTCGTCCACGCAGGGTCCTCCTGCGTGTACTGCACGGTGCCGCTCGCCGCGATGCAGGCTCAGCTCCTCGGGTATCTCCCGGCCACCAGCGCCACGTTCCCGATCCCCTTCGTGAACCCGGCGCTCATGGCATGGCTCGTGCAGCCCCTGGCGATGCTCCCGCTGCAGACGGGCGCGGACCTGTTCATCGCCGCCAACGTCGCCGCGATGGCGCTCTCGGCGGTGATGCTCGTCAGGCGCGCCCGCCCGGCGCTTGGCGGCCTGCTGGCCACGTGCCTCGTCATCACGGTCGTGTTCTCACTCGAGGCCGGGACGGGGATCCTCCTCGGTCAGTCGGACGGGCTGATGCTGCTCGCCGCGACACTCGCGATCGAGGCGCTCGGCCACCGGCGCCCCATGCTCGCCGGCCTGCTGCTCACCCCGCTCCTCCTGAAGCCGCAGCTGCTCTGGCTCGTCCCGCCCGCGCTCATCGCCGCACGGCAGTGGCGGATGCTGCTGACCCTCACCGCCGGCGCCGTGGTGGTGCTTCTC
>JBAUTG010000065.1:0-9277 GCA_049582105.1 Candidatus Dormiibacterota bacterium
GGCAGTGGAGTACGTCGAGAGCATCCTCGACCTGGTCGGCAACACCCCGTTGCTCCGGCTGAGCAAGGTCACCGAGGGGCTCCGGCCGCTCATCCTCGCCAAGCTCGAGCAGTTGAACCCGGGCGGCAGCGTGAAGGACCGTATCGGCCTCGCAATGCTCGAGGACGCGGAGGAGCGCGGGCTGCTGCGGCCGGGCGGCACCATCGTCGAGCCCACCTCGGGCAACACCGGCCACGGACTTGCCATGGCGGCGGCGATCAAGGGCTACAAGATGATCTTCGTCATGCCCGACAAGATGTCGGCGGAGAAGATCAGCCTCCTGCGTGCCTACGGCGCCGAGGTGGTGATCTGTCCCACCAACGTCGACCGCGATTCACCCCAGTCGTACTACTCGGTCGCGGAACGTCTCAGCCGTGAGGTGCCCGGCGCGTTTCAGCCCAACCAGTACTTCAACCCCCGCAACCCCGAGGCGCACTACCGGACCACGGGCCCGGAGATCTGGCGCCAGACCGACGGCCGGATCACGACCTTCGTGGCCGGCGTCGGCACGGGCGGCACGATCAGCGGGGTGGGCAAGTACCTCAAGGAGCAGAACCCGGCGGTCCGGGTCATCGGCGCCGACCCGGAGGGCTCGATCTACAGCGGGGACATCGCCCCGTACAAGGTCGAGGGCGTCGGCGAGGACTTCTGGCCGGGCACCTTCGACCGTGAGATCGTCGACGAGTTCATCCAGGTCACCGATCGCGAGAGCTTCGTCGCCGCGCGAAAGCTGGCTCGCCAGGAGGGGATCCTCGTCGGCGGCTCCGCCGGCATGGCGCTCCACGCGGCGATCCAGGTGGCGGTCGACTCCAAGCCCGACGACGTGATCGTCGTGCTCCTCCCCGACACCGGAAGGAACTACCTCAGCAAGTTCTTCTCCGACGAGTGGATGCGGCAGAACGGATACCTGCAGCGGCTCGTGCCCGCGCGCGTTCGAGAGGTCATCGACTCCGCGCACACCGACCACGTTCCCGTGCTCGTGAGCGTCGGCGCCGGCAAGAGCGTCGGTGAGGCGATCGACCTGATGCAGCAGTACGGGATCTCGCAGCTGCTCGTCACCGAGAACGGCAAGACGACACTGGACGGCGTCGTGGGAAGCATCCAGGAGCGCACGCTGCTCGATCGCATCTACCGGGACCCGACCGTCGTGACCACGTCGGTGTCGACGGCGATGGACCCGCCCTTCGCTCGTATCACGGCCGGCGCGCCGATCGAGGAGGCTTTTGAAGCGCTGCTCGGTGGCGAGCCCGCGCTGATGATGGTCGAGGGCGACGAGCCGGTGGGGGTGATCACGCGCAGCGACCTGCTCGAGTTCGTCGCGCGGCGCGGTCGCGGTTGACCGGGGTGCCACACCGGCAGCACGGCCTCGCCACGCGTGCGCTGCACGCCGGGCAGGGTCCGGACCCGGCGACGGGCGCCGTGGTGGTGCCGATCCACCTGGCCACCACCTTCGCGCAGGAATCCCCGGGGCGCCACCACGGATACGAGTACTCGCGTTCCGGCAACCCGACGCGGGCGAACCTCGAGGAGTGCCTCGCGTCGCTCGAGGGCGCCGAGCACGGACTGGCCTTCGCGTCCGGCCTGGCGGCGACCTCGACCCTCATGTTCCTGTTCGACCCCGGCGACCACGTCGTCTTCACCGAGGACGTCTACGGCGGGACGTTCCGGCTGTTCGACAAGGTGTTCCAGCGCTACGGCCTGACGTTCACGCCGGTGGACCCGACCGACCCGGAGGCGATTGCCGCCGCGATGACCGATCGCACGCGCCTGGTGTGGCTCGAGTCGCCGACCAACCCGCTGCTGCGCGTCGTCGACCTGGAGGCGGTGAGCGAGGTCGTGCACGGCGCTGGCGCGCTCATGGCCGTCGACAGCACCTTCGCGAGCCCCGTGCTGCAGCGTCCGCTCGAGCTCGGTGCGGACGTCGTGATGCACAGCTCGACCAAGTTTCTCGGCGGCCACAGCGACGTACTCGGTGGCGCACTGCTCACGTCGAACGGTGAGCTCGCGGAGCGAATGCGGTTCCACCAGAACGCGGTCGGCGCCGTGCCGTCACCGTTCGACTGCTGGTTGCTGCTGCGCGGTTTGAAGACGCTGCAGGTGCGAGTCGAGCGGCAGTGCGAGAACGCGCTGACGATCGCGCGCTGGCTCGAAGGCCAGGATGCCGTCGTCCGCGTGCACTACCCGGGACTTGAGGCGCATCCCGGTCATGCGCTCGCCAAACGCCAGATGGGCGGTCGCTACGGCGGCGTCGTGTCGTTCGAGGTGTCGTCGGCCGAGGCGGCGCTGTCGTTCCTCGAGCGGCTCCGCGTCTTCACGCTCGCAGAATCACTCGGCGCCGTCGAGTCCCTCGCGGAGAGCCCTGCGCTCATGACTCACGCATCGATACCCGCGGAGATGCGCAGGCGGGTCGGCGTCAGCGACGGGCTGATACGCCTCTCTGCCGGTATTGAGGACGTCGACGACCTGCTTGCCGACCTGGAACAGGCGCTGGCGTAACCTCGCGCGGCGGTGCGCCGAGCTTCCACTCGCCGGTGGTGAGCAGGAGGGTGCCGTCGATCTCCGGCAGCGCCGGAGCACCGAGGCGTCGCAGCTTGCGCCATGCCTCGCCGTCCTCCTCGCTGAGGAACGTGATCGCCTTGCCCTCGTTGCCGTTTCGCGCGGTGCGACCGACACGGTGGGTGAGCCACTGCGGGGTCTCGGGGAGCTCGAAGTTGATCACGAGGCCGACGTTGACGACGTCGATCCCGCGCGCCGCGACGTTGGTCGCGACGAGCACCTCGGTCCTGTTGGCGCGGAACGAGTCGAGCGCGCGATCTCGGGCGTTCTGCGACAGGTTGCCCTGCAGCTCGCCGGCGGTGTGTCCCATGCGGACCAGGTCGCGGACCAACTTCTTGGCGCCGTGCTTGGTGCGGTGGAAGACGATCGTCTGGTTCAACTCCGTGGCGCGCTGGCGGCGCAGGAGCCGTGAGAGCGCATCGATCTTCTGCGCCTTGACCACGTTCATGACGCCATGCTCGAGCGAGGGAACCTGCTCGTTGACGACGCGCACGCGGGCCGGCTCATGGAGGTGCTTCGTGATCATCCGCTGCACCCAGTCGGGCATCGTCGCGGAGGCGAGCACCGTCTGCCGGCGGGCGCCGCTCTCGAAGGTCGGGCACATCCCGATGATCTTCTCGACGTCGTGGGCGAAGCCCTGGTCGAACATCTCGTCGGCCTCATCGAGCACCAGGTACTCGATGTCACGCAGCCGCGCGATGCCGTTGCTTGCCAGGTCGAGCAGCCGTCCGGGGCACCCGACGATCACATCAGGCGCGTTGCGCAGACCGCCCGTCTGCGGGCCGTATCCCACGCCGCCGATGCAGATCACCGTGCGCAGCGCGGGATCGACCTTGCGGATGACGGAGTTCACCTGGGTCGCGAGCTCGCGCGTCGGCGTGACGATCAGCGCGCGGGCGCCGTGGCCCTGGTGACCGGCGAGTCGCTCGACCAGTGGGACCACGAACGCGAGCGTCTTGCCGGAACCGGTCGGCGCCTCGATGACGCAGTCCCGGCGTCCAAGCAGCGGCGGAATCGCCTCCTGCTGCACAGTGTTGGGTTCCTTGAAACCGTTCTGATCGAGAACGGCGGACGTGCGCGGACGCACGCCGATGGATTCAAACGTTGTCACCGTGTCTACCTCGGGACCCGGATCATCTCCGTCGTCCCAGAATCCCCTCGCTCGAGTGTCGTGTGCCGGATTCTTGAGACCCGCCGATAACCGGCGGAGAGAGGGTTCACCAAGAGGCATGGCTCGCAGAGGTGCGAGCACTTGTCACGACAGTACCACAGGTTGGTGCCCCGGACGCCGGAAATGGCACGGTCCAGAGGCCCCTGGTGTATATCCTCGTTCCGCATGACCTTTGACGCCTTCCTCCACCAGCTACCCGATGCCGATGCCTCGGAGACGTCCGAATGGCTCGAGTCGCTCGATGCGCTCGTCGCGACTGAGGGCACCGTGCGAGCCCGGTTCGTGATCGGAAAGCTGCTCGAGCGCGCACGGCGACTCCAGGTGCCGGTGCCGTCGCTGGTGTCAACGCCGTACATCAACACGATCCCCCCGGACGAGGAACCATGGTTCCCCGGCGACGAGGAGATGGAGCGACGCATCCGCCGCATCGTCCGATGGAACGCGGCGGCGATGGTGACCAGGGCCAACAAGCGCAGCGACGGCATCGGCGGTCACCTCTCGACATACGCGTCCGCTGCATCGCTGTACGAGGTGGGGTTCAACCACTTCTTCAAGGGCAAGGACGACGGGAACTCCGGCGACCAGATCTACTACCAGGGACATGCGGCGCCAGGCATGTACTCGCACGCGTTTCTCGAGGGACGCATCACCGAGGCGCAGCTCGACAACTTCCGTCAGGAGACGGGCGGGAACGGCCTGAGCTCATACCCGCATCCACGGTTGATGCCGGATTTCTGGGAGTTCCCCACGGTGTCGATGGGGATCGGCCCGCTGAACGCCATCTACCAGGCGCGCTTCAACCGGTACCTGTACAACCGCCACATTGCCGACACCAGTGAGAGCAGGGTCTGGTGCTTCCTCGGCGACGGCGAGTGCGATGAGCCGGAGACGCTGGGAGCGCTGTCGCTCGCCGCACGCGAACAGCTCGACAACCTCACCTTCGTCGTCAACTGCAACCTGCAACGCCTGGACGGGCCGGTGCGCGGCAACGGCAAGGTCATCCAGGAGCTCGAGGGAATCTTCCGTGGCGCGGGCTGGAACGTGATCAAGGTCATCTGGGCACGGGAGTGGGACGAGTTGCTCGCACGCGACGTGCACGGCGTCCTCGTCGACCAGATGAACCGCGTGCCGGACGGCGAGTTTCAGAAGTACACGACGGAGAGCGGCGCGTACATCCGCGAGCACTTCTTCGGTCCGGACCCCCGTCTGCGCAAGATGGTCGAGCACCTGTCCGACGACGATCTGCGTCACCTCCGTCGCGGTGGGCACGACTATCGCAAGGTCTATTCCGCATACAAGCTCGCGCAGGAGCAGCGCGGAGCGCCGACGGTGATCCTCGCGCACACGGTCAAGGGTTGGACCCTCGGCGTCGGCTTCGAAGGGCGCAACTCGACGCATCAGATCAAGAAGATCGGCGAGGCGGAGTTGCGCGCGTTCCGCGACCTGCTCGAGCTGCCGATCAGCGACAAGCGCCTTGCCGAGGCGAAGCCTCCCTATTACCACCCGGGACCCAACTCCGACGAGGTCGAATACCTGCTGATGCGCAGGCGCGCGCTCGGCGGCATGCTGCCGCGCAGAGTGGTGCGCTCCAAGCCACTCGAGCTTCCCGGTGACGCGCTGTACACGGAGTTCGTCACCGGCAGCGGGACGCGCGCGGCGTCGACGACGATGGTGTTCGCCGGTCTGCTGCGCAACCTGCTGCGCGATCCAGGCATCGGCAACCGGATCGTCCCGATCATCCCCGACGAGGCGCGCACGTTCGGCATGGACGCGCTCTTCAGCGAGGTGAAGATCTACGCGCCGTTCGGGCAGCGCTATGAGCCCGTCGACGCGGGGATGGTGCTGTCCTATCGAGAGGCCGTGGACGGTCAGATCCTCGAGGAGGGCATCACCGAGGCGGGCTCGATGGGCAGCTTCACCGCGGCGGGGACGGCATACGCAACCCACGGCCAGGCGGTGATCCCCTTCTACATCTACTACTCGATGTTCGGATACCAGCGAGTCGGTGACCTCATCTGGGCGTTCGGCGACTCGCGCGGACGCGGCTTCATGCTCGGCGGCACCGCGGGCCGCACGACGCTGAACGGCGAGGGTCTGCAGCACGAGGATGGACACTCGCCGCTGCTCTTCAGCGCGATCCCCAACGTGCGCATCTACGACCCGGCGTTCGCGTACGAGCTCGCCACGGTGATCCGCGACGGGATGCAGCGCATGTACGTCGACGGCGAGGACATCTTCTACTACATCACGCTGTACAACGAGAACTACCCGATGCCGCCGATGCCCGACGGCTCCGAGGACGGCATCCTGCGCGGTCTGTACCTCTATCGCCGCCCGGACGGCGAGCGTACGCACCGCGCGCGCATCGTCGCGAGCGGCACCGCGATGCAGGCTGCGCTCGAGGCACAGGCGGTCCTGCTCGAACAGCATGATGTCGCGGCGGAGGTCTGGAGCGCGACGAGCTTCCAGCTGCTGCGCATCGACGCGCTCGAGGTGGAACGCTGGAATCGATTGCATCCCGATGCCGAGCCGCGTGTGTCGTACGTCGAGGAGCAGCTCGGTGGCGAGGGCGGACCGATCGTGGCGGTGACCGACTACATGAAGGCGGTCCCCGACCAGATCGGCCGGTTCGTCCCCGGACCGTTCATTCCACTCGGCACCGACGGATACGGGCGCAGCGACACGCGTGTCGCGCTGCGCCGTCACTTCGAGGTCGATGCCGGGTCGATCGCGGTCGCGGTTCTCGACGGGCTCGCGCAGCAGGACCGACTTCCCCGTCACGTGGTCGCCGCGGCGCTCGAGCAGCACGGGATCGACACGGAGGTCGGCGACCCGCGCACGCGCTGAGCAGGGTGCTCAGTGCGCTGCGAAGGGGAGCACCGCCTGCTCGGTGTACACGGCGCCACCGCGTGCCGAGCGCGAGTCGTAGAGGACCAGCCGGGTCGCCGTCCAGCGCATGACCTCGGGTTGCTCGGCGCGCGCAGACGACCACGCTGCGCGACCTTCTGCGCCCCAGCGCCGGCTTGGCCTGCCCAGCGTGCAGTGCGGACGGTACGGACGCACATTCACCGGGAAACCGCCGTCACGCAACGCCGCCTGACACCGGCCGGCGAGCGCGGTCAGCGCCGCATTCTCGGCTGACTGGCCGAGCCAGAGCACACGCGGCGTTCCGGCAGGTGGAAAGGACCCGAGGCTGTCGAGTGCCATGGCGAACGTCTCGGTGTCCGCCGCGAGCGGGAGCACCGCGTCCACCGCGACCGCTACTCGTTCGTCATCGATCTCGCCGAAGAAGTGCACCGTGACGTGGAGGGTCTCGGGACGAGCCCACCGTACATCGGCGACCCGGCTGCTCAGCGCTCCCTGGAGACGCGCCGCCGCGGTGAGCGCGGGATCAGCGAGCGGCAGCGCGAGAAAGCACCTCACCCCTTCGGTGTCGGCGTCGGGCTCGCGGACGCCGAGGCGCTCGGACTCGGTGCGGTGCACGGGTTGCCGCCCGCGTTGGTCAGCGTGACCTCGATCTCGTGCTGCACGCAGAGCGTGGAGAGGTCGCTGAACAGCGACTCGGCGAACCAGTTGGGCCGATCCATCACGTTGTACGGGTTGCCCGCGTAGACGAGGATGTGGCGCACGCCGTATCCCTTCGCCGACTTCGAGTACAGCTCCACGATGTCGTAGCCGCCTGCGTCGCGAACCGGCGTCTTCGTGTATGCGCCGACGGCAAGTGCCTCGACGGCGGCCGCGAAGGCGGGATCGTAGGTCTTGAGCGTCGCGGCATTGAGCACGCCGAGGTCACCGCCGGACTTGCTCGTGCCCGTGTCGTCCGAGAACTCCTTTGCGGTCGCGATGAAGCCGGCGCCACCGGCGAGCGTCTGCTCGATCATCGTCGCGCGCGCTTTCGCGAAGACGTCCTCGAGACGCTGCTCGTTGATGTCCGAGCTGATCTCATCCTCGAGCTGGGCAATCGAGCCACCGGCGCCCGCGAGATCAGTCTCGAGCCGGCTCATGCCGCCGTCATTCGCGGCGTCCGACGCAACCTGCGCCTGGATCTCCTTCGGGGTCGCCTCGAGGCCGAGCTTGGTGGCCTCCTCCTTGATGACGGTGTCGATGATCAGCGAGCGGAGGATCGTCTTGCGCAGGTCGGTGGTCTGGGTCGCGTTGCTGGCCGGTCCTCCGCCCTGCTCGATGCTGACGAGCGCGCTCTGGTACCGCGTGTTGAATTGCGCCAGCGTGATCGGGTCACCGGCCACCACGGCGATCACCGCTGACGGCTTCGCGGTCGTCGCGACCGTGCTCGAACTGCAGGCGGTGACCAGGAGCATGCACACGGCTGCAACCACCCCCCGCCGTCCATGGAACATCCTCAAGCCAGTCTATCGGGGGCTTGTGCCGCGACCGCCGCGGCGACGGCCAGCCCCGTGACGCGCTCTCTGAAGGATGGGGTGACGACCACGAGCACCGTGGTCGCGCCGACCAGCAACGCCCCGATCCCGATTGCTGTGAACAGTCCGACGGAATGCGAGAGGAGCCCGTACGCGACCGTTCCGAGCGGCTGGAGCCCCGCGAAGATCGTCGCGTAGATGCCGAGCAACCGTCCTCGCAGACGCGGGTCGGTGTCGGTCTGCAGCATTGTCGTCATCGACGTGCTCACCGCGACGAACGCGAAGCTGATGCCGACCAGGGCGGGCAGCGTCACGCCGAGCACCACGCCATGGGCGACCACGAAGAGGCTCGCGGCGTAGACGACCCCTCCGATCAGCATCAGCTGGAGGCGTCCCGCACCCCGTCCCATCGACGCGATCGCGAGTCCGCCCACGAGCCCGCCGATGCCGCCGACGCTGTACATGACGCCGAGCGCCTCGGGTCCCACGTGCAGCTGGGTTCTGGCCAGCACCGGCAGAAACGGCATGTAGGACACACCGCAGAACGCCAGCACGGACGCGACGATGATGACCCCGCGGACGAGCGGGTCCGCGAACGCGACCCGGAGACCGCCGATCAGATCGCCCCACGCAGTGACACCCGCCTGACGCGGCAGTGGTGCGATGTCCGGGATGACGGTCAGCAGGACCGCGATGGGCGCGAGGTATGCGACGGCCAGGAAGCCGAAGCACACCGCGGGACCGGCGAGCCCGATCAGCAGCCCGGCGACCGACGGGCCGATGATCCGCGTGGCGCTCATCGCCGCCGCGCCGAGCGCCACTGCGTTGACGACGAGATGGCGCTCCACCAGGTCCGCCACCAGCGCCTGGCGTGTCGGCAGGTCGGCGGCGTCGGTCGCGCCGAAGATGATCGCGACAATGAGGATGGCGGCGAACGTCGCATGGTGGGTTGCAACCAGGAGGGCGAGCGAGCCGGCGCTGAGACCGAGGAGCGACTGCGTCACCAGCAGGATCCGCCGTCGCGGCAGCCTGTCGGCGAGGACACCGCCCGCCAGCGAGAGGATCACCGAGGGGATGCCGTCGGCGGCCGCGACCGCCGCCACCGCCGTGGTGCTCCCGGTCTGCTGGTACA
>JBAUTG010000066.1:0-78394 GCA_049582105.1 Candidatus Dormiibacterota bacterium
CTGAGATACCTGCGACTGACGACGTCGAGGTCATTGAAGCGGGCGGGCGCACGGTGATGCCCGGCCTCATCGACGCCCATTGCCACATGACATACGGCGAGAGTCGCGCCCAGGAGGAGCAGGACCTCTACACGGGCGTCGAACTGCGCACACTCATCGCTGCCGCCAATGCCGGCAAGGTCCTTCGCGCCGGCGTGACTTCGATCTCCCAACCGGGAGGCAGCTATTACATCGGCGTCGGCCTGCGCGAGGGGATCAAGTCGGGACTGGTGCAAGGCCCGCGAATGACAGCCGCCGGCCGCTACATCACCACCAGCAACGGCCTCACCGATTACTACCCCACCACCGTGGGCAATCCTGATGGAGCCATCGGCAAGCTCGCCAACACGCTGCCCGAGATGGTCAACGAGCTACGGCGCCAGGTGAAGAACGGCGTCGATTTCATCAAGCTCGCCGACAGCCCATACGGTCAGTGGCAGGCGTTCACCAACGACGAGATGAAACAACTCGCGGAGCTGGCTCACAATCTTCGCAGGCCGATCACCATCCACGCGCGGGGCTCATCCGAGGTGTCGGCTGCGGTTGATGCCGGCTTCGACTGGATCATGCACGGCAACGTCATGACCGACGAGACCATCGACAAGCTCGCCGCGTCGAGGATCCCGCTGGTCCCGACGCTCCTTCTCCTCGCCAACCTCAGCGACTGGGGGGATCTCTGCGGGGTGCCGGCCAACCAACGCGACGGGGCGCGGCGGATGCTGGAAAAGACCTCGGATTCGCTCCACCGCGCCCACCGCGCAGGAGTGCGAATGCTCATGGGCACCGACACCGGCTTCTCCGTGACCCCGTACGGCGAGTGGCATGCGCGGGAACTCGAGTTGCTGATGGTGTACGCGGGGATGAGCGAGCTTGAGGCCATCCGCGCAGGGACCAAAGACGCCGCCGTGACAACACTGCTTCGAGACCACGTCGGCGAGGTCGCACCGGGGAAGCACGCCGACCTCCTCGTGCTCAATGGCGACCCCAGCCGCAACATCCGGGTGCTCGTTGACAAGCGCAACATCGAGACCGTCATCAAGGGCGGCAAGGTGGTCGTCTTCGACGAGGAACGTGTTCAGCCCCGCTGGGCCCATCCCGAGCGCGTCATGACCTTCTCAGCCGATGACCTCACGTACGACAGGGTGTACGGGGAAGGACCGCCGGAGGGTCATCCCGTGCCGATGTGGACGCGTGAGGAGGCGAAGGACGTCGCGGCAGACCTGCGCCGTCTTGAGCTCGATGCGCGCGCGGTTGTTGACGCATGACGAGCGGGGACATGCGGCGATGACGGTCGCAGTGCTCGGCATGGGAACCATGGGCATGGCGGTTGCACGGCGGCTGCTCGACCGCGGGCACGGTGTTGTGGTATGGAACCGAACGTCAGGTCGTGAAGGAGACCTCGCCGAGCGGGGTGCGCGTATCGCCGCCGATATCGCCGACGCTGTCGCCGGTTGTACGAGTGTGCTGACGCTTCTGACCGACGACGATGCGGTGCGTGAGGTGTGCTTGGGTGATGGCGGCGTGAAGGCGTCGCTCGCGCCTGGCGCGGTACTCATCGACATGAGTTCGGTCCATCCTCGCACCTCACGTGAACTCTCTGCGTCGATAGGCGAGGATCGGTTTGCCGACGCCCCCATCCTCGCTGGACCTGCGACGATCAGCAACGGCGACGCGCTGTTCGTCGTCGGCAGCACCGCAGAGCTGTTTGACGGTCAGCAGAGGCTGTTCAGCGACCTCGGGTCGCGATGGATCCATGGAGGTCCGGCCGGCACCGGCACGTGCGTCAAGCTGGTGTTGAACCTGCTCTTCTTGGAAGAGCTCGTTGCGCTGTCGGAGGCGGTGGCTCTGGCTCAGGCCGCGAGGCTCGATGCCGACCTTGTTCGAGAGCTGTTCGGCATCAGTCCACTCGTGCCGGCGGGACTGCAGAACCGGCTTGCTAACGTGCTCGGCGGTGATCACCGTGGCTGGTTCCCCATCGCGCTTGCCCGGAAGGACCTGCGACTCGCCATGGAGCTGGGACGTGAGACGGGTGTCGACCTCCGCCTCGCTGACGTCACGGAGCGACTCTACGCCGCCGCTCAGGACATCGCCGGCGCGCACGACGATGTCGCCGCCGTGGTCGAGGCAGTGAGGGCATCATGAACACCGAGCTCGGTCCTGACGCGAGCAGATGGGAACAGAGGCTCTATACCCACCTGATGAACCACGTCGCGCAGGAGCAGTTGCTACTCAGTGAATACGCCAACGCAGCGGAAGGCACGGAGTCGAAGGCCATGGCGTACGTGGTACGGCTGCTGCTTGAGGACGAGACACGACACCACCGACTGTTCATGGAGCTTGCAGAGTCGCTCCGCGAGGTGACCGACCGCAACGCGGAGCCGTTGGTTCCCTGGGTGGATTTCGGGCGAGCCGACCGCGAGAAGCTCACGCCGCTCATCCAGCGCCTGCTCGCCCACGAGGAGCAGGACAAGCATGAGCTTGACGAGTTGCAGCGTGAGCTCCACGACGTGCGTGACACGACGCTCTGGAGCGTGCTGGTGGACACCATGCGGCGCGACACCGAGAAACACATCGCGCTGCTTCGTTTCGCGCAACGCCACACCAGGTAGCGATCGGCCGGATGCTCCGCACCCGCCGCCGCGAGTACGCCGAGCGAGACTGACTTCACCGCGGCGAAGGCACGACTGCTCGTCTGGGAGATGCTCTCCCGATCGCTTGTGCGTGGGGACACCAGCCGAGGGACCACGGCACGGTCGCAGCAAACGCGATTCGCCAACTCGACCATGCCGACGGCTGATACGCCTGACGCCGTCGATCACGGTGCTCGCGGTCGTCGTGATTACCGCGCTCGGCTACGAGGCCACCCTCGACAGTTACACCAACGACAGCACCAGCGCTGTCTGCTAGACATCGAGCGGCTCGGCGAGGAGCGGGTTGGGACACGGTGCGTGCCCCAGCCCGACCCTGCCGGTCGGCACCCAGCCCGACCCTGCCGGTCGGCACCCGGCCCGTCGCGCGAGCCTGGACGCGGCATACAGCGCCGGCGCCGGCCGCAGATAGCCCAGACCACCCCCGAAGGCTCGCGGTGGCGAGTACCACCGAAAACCGTGGTGGCAGCCACATTTTGCTCCCCCGCGAGCTCGTTAGAGTGGGGCTCATGTTGGTCGGAACGACGTTCCTCGATCTGCCGTCTGCAGGCCCGTGGCAATGCCGCCGTGGTGACGGTCGTGAGCGGGTGGACCGACTGTGGGAGTGTGAGGAGGTGGGCGAGACGCGAAGAGAGACAGCCCGTTCGAAGTCACGCGAGCCTGCATCTCTGGCCAGCCGGAGCGGTCCACCGATCGTATGAGCGTCAGGTCTAGCAGTCGAGTCGCCATCAGCGTTGGGGCGTTCTGCCTGGTGTGCCTGGTTGCGAGCTTGGTGCTGCTGGCGCTTGACTGGAAGGCGATCGACTCTGCGAGCACAGCGCAGCTCTCGAGCTTTTTGGCCGTGGCGATTGTGACGCCCCTCAGTGTGCTTATCGCGGCTCGGCGACCGCACAACGCTGTGGGCTGGGTGATGCTCGCGACCGTAACCACCGGAGCGCTGGGCGTACTGGCCGTTTTCGTTGCCATGTATGGACAACTCAGGGGGGCGGCACCGACGAGTTGGGTGCAATGGCTCGTGTGGATCAACAATCAGACGGGGCAACTGGACAGCTACCTGATCTTGATCGCGATCCTGCTCTTCCCAAACGGCCACCTCGCGGGGAAACGGTGGCGGTGGGTGCTGTGGCCTGTCGTGGCCCTCGCCGTGCTCGGAGTCGCGAGTACTGCGTTGCAGCCTGGTGCCAGTCAACTCTCGCCGCGTTTGCCAAGCATTCCCTATCCGATCGGTATCCAGGCGTTGAATCCCGTCAGCAACGGGCGCCTCACGCCGGCGGTTGTCGCGGTCGCGATCGTGTTCGTGGTGTTCCTCGTGCTCATCGGGTCGGCCGTCGTGGTGCGACTGCGCCGCGCCCAAGGTGTGGAGCGGCGCCAGCTTCGATGGTTCACGTACGTCGCGGTATCGACCGTCGCGGTCACCGTGATTGGAGCCGTCATCGCGACGCAAGACCTTGCCGTGGGAAACAACATTGGGAGTCTCCAAGGCTACGGGTTTGGCATTGTGCTCCCGGCGACCATCGGCATCGCGATCATCAAAGACGGGTTGTACGACCTGGACGTGTTCATCAGCCGCACGCTCGTGTACGGCTCATTAGCCGTGTTCATCACGGCGGTGTACGTGGGCATCGCGGTGGGGATCGGGACACTGGTCGGGAGCGGAGGGAAACCCAACCTGGCGCTGTCGATTCTGGCGACGGCGATCGTGGCGATCGGCTTCCAGCCGGTGCGTGAGCGATTGCAGAAGGTGGCCAACCGGCTCGTGTACGGGCAGCGCGCGACGCCGTACGAGGTATTGAGCGAGTTCTCGGGACGCGTGGCAGAGACCTACGCGGCGGACGAGGTGCTGCCGCGCATGGCGCGAGTCCTCCAGGAGGGTACGGCAGCGGAGTCGGCGACGGTCTGGCTGCGAGGAAATGCCGTGCTGCGACCCGCAGCGACCTTTCCCGCCTCCCTCGGTACGCATCTGCCTGTCGCGATGAGCAACGGTTCGCTGCCCGCGCTGGCCGGCGCGACGCGAACGGTGGAAGTGCGCCACCAGGATGAGCTCCTCGGTGCATTGAGTGTCACGAAGCGCAGAGGCGAGACGCTGACACCGATCGAGCAGAAGCTGTTCGACGACCTGGCACACCAGGCGGGCCTGGTGCTCAAGAACGTTGGCCTGAGCGCGGATCTCCAGGCGCGACTCGACGAGCTGCGCGCGTCGCGGCAGCGCCTCGTCAGCGCCCAGGACGTGGAGCGCCGGCGCCTGGAGCGCAACCTCCACGACGGCGCCCAGCAGCACCTGGTGGCGCTGAAGGTGAAGCTGGGATTGGCGGAGATGCTCCTCGGCCGCGATCCAGACAAGGCCCGCACTACTCTCGAGCAACTCAAGGTAGATGCCGACGAAGCCCTGGAGACGTTGCGTGATCTGGCCCGGGGGATCTATCCGCCGTTGCTCGCTGACAAGGGATTGATCGTGGCCCTGGAATCGCAGGCGCGGAAGGCGAGCCTGCCGGTGCGCGTGCACGCCAATGGAGTCGGGCGGTATGCGCAGGACGTGGAGGCGACGGTGTACTTCTGCGTTCTCGAGGCACTGCAGAACGTGCAGAAGTATGCGGGGGCATCGGAGGTGGCCGTGCGCCTCCATCAGAGTGAGGGAACGCTCGCGTTCGAGGTCGACGACGACGGCGCGGGATTCGACGCGGCGACAGTGCGGAAGGGCGCCGGGCTGACCAACATGAGCGACCGCCTCGATGCCGTCGGAGGAAGCCTCGAGGTCACTTCGCAGCCGGGTGCGGGGACCTCCGTCCGCGGCGCGCTGCCGGCACGACCACAGGTGGCGGCGACCGTCTGAGCATCACCGGTGGACGGACCCAACGGAGTCCCAACGCGGGTGCCCGTGTGTGCCTCACGCTGCCCCCGACCCCGCGATGATGAATAGCAGGTGCCCGCCCAACACCGCCGCGCAGTTCTATCCCAGTCCCGGCAAGCCCATGAGAGGTTGGGTCGAAATCACCGACGCCAACGCCGACTGGGTCGCCCTGGCGAACGAGGCCAATGCAATCGCGGCAGACGCCGCCAGGAAGACAGAGCAGAAGCGCTGACCGCCCGATAACAGCGACGCCGGGGAGCGATCACCCGGTTATGAGCGTCAGCGAGCGAGGTCAGTCATCCGACGTTCGCGCAGTACGTATCGGAGATCGTCCCGGGCGTCTCCAAGGGAGGATCCCGTGCGGATCGCTTGAGTCGACAGTCGACAACATCGGCCCACTGAGAGATGTGGGATCCGAAAGTCTGGCCAGGTATTGATGGCGTCGCCTCGGTGTCGCGCGCTCATCGAGTTGGGCCGTCGTCGCTTGGCCACGGCCTCGCCCGTCCGGGTTGAATCCAAACTGACCACTTACGAGCCCCCAGGATCTCCTTGCGCACGGCCCTCAAGATATGTATAGTCCGCGCCAAACAGGGGTTTGTCGAGGAGTCAAGGATGATCTCGGATCCAGACGAAGTTCGGCCGCTGGCTGTCGGAAATGAGGGCGAGTCCGACCTGGCGCTGGAGTTGGAGACGCTCCACGAATCCGTCGCGCATGACTTCACGACGACGGAGGCGGGGATCGTCCCTCTCGACCGCCGCAGATCGGCGGTCACGCTCGGAGCCGTGTGGCTGGTGCTGGAGGCAGGCTGGGTCTACATCTTCACCGGGTTCGCGTTGTTCCAGGCGGGGCTCAACCTTGCGGAGACTTCACTCGACCTCTTGCTTGGGGTGGCGGTCTACTTCGCCTACTCCATGGTCGCGGCCTACATCGGTTCTCGCTCGGGGCAGACGCACTCGCTCCTCTCTCGATCCATCTTTGGGATTGCGGGATCGGGGTTGATATCGCTGGTCGTCTTTATGGTGCAGATGGGGTGGGCCGGCTACCAGGCGAATCTCACCGCCGCGCTCTTCGGCGGCCTCTACGGGTGGACCGCGATTCTCGCCATCGGGGTGGTACTCGGCGTCGTCATGGTCTTCAACAACCTCTTCGGTTTCACCGGTCTGGCCACGTACGCCCGGTACATCGTGTCGCCGCTCCTCATCATCTGGGTTGTCTATCTCGTCATCCGTGGGCTCCTCGAGGGCCATGCCACAACCACTCAACCGGCGGCCGTCGCTCCTCTGACCCAATTCGCAGCGATTGGGACAGTGATTGGTGCCGCGGTCTGGGGCGCTGAGCCAGATTACTGGCGATATGGCAAGCCGAAGTTCTGGTTCCCATCGCTCCCCCTGGCGTTTGCCTTGATCGTCGGCCTGTTCCTGAGCGGCCTGGCAGGCTGGACGATCGCCAATCTATCGCCAAGTCTCGATTTTGGGCCTGCGGTGGGTACCGCCACGCACCTGTCGCTGTTTGGGTTGACGTGGCTTGCATTCATCGTGATCCTCATCACGCAGGTGGGGATCAACGACGGCAACTACTATGAGTCGATCAACGCAATTCAGAACCTGCTCGGCGGAGTCAGGCGCTGGAAGCGGATCTACAGCGCGTTGATCTGCACAGCGGGGGCAGGCCTCGCCGCCTGGGTCATCCCATATGTGATCTCGAACGGCTTCTACAAGCTGGCCGCGTTCACGGCAATCGGTGTCCCATCGGCAACCATGATCATGGCGGTCGATCACTTCGTGTTGCCTCGCCTGTTTCGCATCTCGCGACCGCTTGATCGCATACCCACCTGGAGCGAGGCCGGGAAGATCAACTGGGCAGCTGTTTTCGCCTTGGTGGTTAGCGTCACGTTTGGCTCGTTCGCCACTGGGCTCCTCGGAAACAATGTCAACTACTGGGGCTTGGCACCTGTGGAGACCTGGATCGCGGCGGGCGCCATCTACGTGCTGGCGGTTTGGGTGACTCGAGCGCTGCGCCCAGATGTCCGCTCGGTCCTGGGCTTTAGCAGCACCATCACGCAGGCGGAAGCCGATAGCGGATTGGCGGTCGACATCGGAGCACCGCAGGCTGCGTAAAGCGCAACCGAAGATCAGCGGCTACTAGCAGGAGCTCCCTCGTGAACGAGCAGTTTTTTGCGAAGTCAGACCGATCTGTAGTCGGCGGTCCTCGAGAGATCGTTGGATACGGCGAACACCCCCCTCACATCGAATGGCCAAACGGAGCCAAGGTGGCGGTGCAGATCGTCATCAACTATGAGGAAGGCTCCGAAAAGACATACGCAATGGGGGACAACGTCAACGACATCATGGGTGAGTTGCCCTGGGTCGTTGAGGGTCAGCGGGACATGGCCGTCGAATCGATCTACGAGTACGGGTCCCGGGCCGGGATATGGCGACTGCTCCGCGTCTTTGACCAAGCGGCAGTTCCTGTGACCTTCTTCGCGACAGCAGTGGCTTTCCAACGGAATCCTGAGGTCGCGCGCAAGGCGGTGAGTCGCGGTGATGAGATTGCGGCCCACGGCTATCGATGGTCGAACCAATTCGAGATGACTCGTGACGAGGAACGTGAGGCGATCCGGCTCGCCGTGGCGTCGCTGACCTCGACGCTCGGCCATCGCCCGGTCGGCTGGTACTCGCGTGAGATGAGCGTCAATACTCGCGAGCTCGTGGTCGAGGAGGGGGGATTCGAGTATGACTCCGAGTGTTACAACGACGACCTCCCATACTGGACTCTCGTACACAGCAAACCCCATCTCGTCGTGCCGTATACGCTCACGGTGAACGACGTGCGCTACGTGCTCGGCACCGGATACGGCAGTCCTGAGCACTTCTTTGAATCCGCGCGAGCCGAACTTGACCGGCTGCGTCATGATGGCGACGACGTCAACCGAATGATGTCAATCGGACTGCACCCCCGCATCAGTGGCAGGCCGTCTCGGTCCGACGGCATTGCACGTTTTGTTGACTATGCGCAGTCGGTCGGGGACGTCTGGATCGCGAGGCGCGTGGACATAGCTCGAACATTCCGTGACCAATACCCCGCAGCACGAGCGTTCCCAGACGCGAAGGCCTAGCCGGCTCAACGTCATCGCCGGAGTCGCTCATCGACCAGAGGATCGAGCCTTCCACTCAAGCGCGGTCTGAATCACGGCTCGGGCGACGACTGCGGACGGATCCACCCCGATCCCTCGCCAAATGGAATCGTCCTCGGGTGCGATCAGCGGAAGCTCGGTACACGCCAGGAGCACAGATTGAGCGCCGCGCTCGATCATGTCCGCGGCGACGATCCCCAGGTCGTCGCGAGCGCCGGCGGACGGGTGGCCGCCCTTCACCGCGTAGATCGCGCTCATGATGACGGCTTGCTCACCGGGGTTGGGAGAGATCGCCGTTGCCCCTGCGTGTCCGAGTGCCACTTGATACACGCCTGACGACAATGTTCCGGTGGTGGCGAGGATGCCAACGCGCGTCTTACCACCATCAACAGCAGCAGCTGTGGCAAGGCCGATCCAATCAACCACTTCGAGACCAGCGTTCTCCGCCAGCTCAACGCGAAACACGTTGGCGGTGTTGCAGGGAATCACCGCAAAGGCGCACCCGGCGCGCCGCAAACGCTCGAGGCCGAGAATCATCGCCGGGCGTGGATCCTCGCCTCGCCCCAGCAAGAACTCCGTGCGGTCGGGTATCTGCGGAAAGGAATCGATGACCACGTGAAGATGCTCTTGATCGTTTCTGGCGCCGGTCATCCTGATGAGGAGCTCGTAGAATGCCGCAGTCGCGCTCGGTCCCATTCCGCCCAAAATGCCCACGATCGGATCCCCCATGGAGTCCGATTCGGCCTCAGCTGCCATTGAGCGACTCACGAGGGGTTGGAACTCGCGATAGCTGCAGCGGCCGGTGGTATAATTGCGCCGTCCGAGCCCCCAAATCCCTTTGACCGCCGACGCCTTTGGGGGCAATTCTGCGACGTGGGGAACGCGTGAACAATTCAGTTGCTGGAAGCCGAACATTGCTGTATTTGTCCAATGCCGATGTGGTGTCCATTGGGCCGACCATGGCCGAGACGATACCGTTGATCGAGTCAATTCTCAAGGCGCGTGGTCGCGGTGAGTTGATCATGCCGCCGAAGGTCCCGATGTTTGCGTCACCATCCAATTGGTATCACGCACAACTCTCGTACTCGCCATCGATGCGTCGCGGCGCCATCAAGTGGCAGTCGGGTTATCCAAGCAACCTGGGCATAGGTCTTCCCTCGATCATGGGTCTGCTCATCCTCAATGACGGAGCCACTGGGGCGCCCTTGGCGGTGATGGAGAGTGGCTGGCTCACCGCTCAACGAACCGGCGCGGTCAGCGGAGTTACGGCGCGCGCGCTCGGGAGAACCGAGGCACGAAGCGTCGCGCTTCTCGGCTGCGGCAAGCAGGCAATCACGCAGTTGGAAGCGTTGAGCGAGGCGCTGCCATTGATTGAGGCGATATATCTCTACGATGTCGATCCTCAGGCGGCTCATCGCTTCGAGGAGTGGGGAGCCGGCAAATTCGCGCGCTTGCATTTTCATGTGCTGGACAACGCGAGAGACGCGGTAGGGGCAGCCGACATAGTCGTCACGATGGGCCCGATCGTCACCGGCGCGAGACGGCCCATCGAAGCCGACTGGTTGCAAGCCGGCGCTCTCGGGCTCCCATTGGACTATGACTGCTATTGGAGTGCTGCGGCACTTCGGGCGGTCGACCGCTACTTCGTCGATGACGTTCAGCAATACAACGGATATCGGACATATGGAGAGTTCTTTCAGGACGATGTCCCCGTTGTCGGTGACCTGCCTAACGTTCTGGTCGGCAACGTAGCCGGACGGGAAACAGATCAACAGCGAATCATCTCGATGAACCTGGGGCTCGCAGTGGAGGATCTGGCTATGGCCGTTGAAATCGCGCGTCGAGCAGAGGCGGCTTCAGTTGGACAACGGCTACCGCTGTAGGACGGTCGCCGTGCCACCTCCCAAAGCCGCCGAGCCTCCGCAGTCAACCGACAGCTTTGGCAACGCCTTCTCGCCGGGACTGCCGTATGCGAGAGGAGCCATCCTCAACAGCGGCGAAGCCGAGTTCCTCAAGCTCGCGCAAGCGCGCAGTCACATTCGGCAGAGGGTTCTCCGCGGCGGTCGGGACGCCATCTTTGACATCTCGGGCCTGGAGCGAGGAATGCCACCAGGCGATCTGGACGTTTACAGCGACGAACTGAGCTCCGCCGTGCACGGGCAGCGCCTGCGTGAGCTTGCGCTAGAGCACCTTGGCGGGGACACATCCGCGCACGACATCCTCGTCTGCAATCGCCAGTCGGCGGCGCTCTTTGCGGCCTTGATGGTGATGGTCACATCAACCACCACGGTCGTCGGCTTCTCCCCAAGCTATTCACATCCAGCTGTGACGCGCCCCGTTCGATTCCTTGGTGCGCGATTTGTGGATACGAACGCGATCGGTGACTTTGAGTCGGCGATCGATGAGGCGAGCGACCCCGTCGTCGCGGTGCTGACACGGCTTCCAGTTTCCTATGCGGGAGTCATGTCGCTCGACGACCTCCAGGCGGCCGTCAGCCTGTGTCAGCGCCGGGGGATCCCGATCCTGGTCGACGATGCCGGAGGTGCACGCGTGGCGCCGGCCGTCTTCGGACAGCCGCGTTCGCTCCAGTTGGGGGTCGATGTCGCGACAACCGGTCTCGACAAGTACGGCACGGTAGGCCCTCGACTGGGGCTGATGGGTGGGCGAAAGGATTTGGTTGCAGCGATAACCACCACTGCGTTTCAGTACGGACTCGAGGCACGTCCGATGCTCTATGCAGCGGTGATCCGATCGTTGGAGCAATACGATGAGGCGCGCGTGCGCGAGTTGACCACCGCGACGCTTCGCCTGGGCGAGGCGCTGCATGAGCGCCTGGGATCGTCCGTTACGCAAACCCCGGTGGCGGTCAAGATCGAGGCGGACAATCTCCTCGCACTGGTTCTCGCGCGTTACGGGGAGACGGCGCCGCCGATCGTTCCCTATGAAGCCACTGCCGCAGTCGCGATGCTGCTGCTGCGTGACCACGGCATGCTCACCGTCCACTTCGCCGGCGTTCCCCCTGGAACCGCCGCGCTCCTGTTCAAGTTCACGCCACCCGAGGTGCTGGATCGCTTGGGAGGCGTCACGAAGATTGCCGGCTTCGTGGACGCGGCCATCGACCAGGTTGCTGAGATGTTGCACGATCCAGACGCCATTCGTGAGTTGCTTGTCGGCGGTGGCGCATCGAATTGACGTCCTGAGGGAGTGTTGGCAGGCTCCGATGATCAACCGCCTGGACCCTCGGGGTATTGGGACTCGTTCTCGCTGAAGGATCGGTACCGAGGAGTGTGGTTATGCTCGACCTTCTAATAACGGGTGGCGAGGTTGCGTCGTCCGCCTCCGTCTCGCGCCTCGACGTGGGTGTCCAGGACGGCAGGATTGCATTCCTCGCGACGCCGGGGATCTTCGACGGGACTGCGGCTCGAACCATTGACGCCACCGGCAAGTTCGTCGTGCCGGGAGGCGTGGATGCGCATGTTCATTTCAGCACGCCCTGGGGCCAGACCATGCTGAGCCAATCTGCAACATCGGGCGGACGAGCCGCAGCCTTTGGCGGAACCACCACCTTCATCGACTTTGCCGCGCAACACGACGCCGGAAGTCTTCTCGATGCGATCTCGGCCAAACGTGATGAGCTGAAGGGAGGCAAGCCCAGCGTCGATTACGCCCTCCACGCCATGATCACCGGTCAGAGCACTCTTGAGGTGCTGGATGAGATGCCAGATGCCATCAAGGAGGGCATCACGTCGTTCAAGATGTATACGACGTTCTCATCCACCTCAGACGGAACGACAGGTCTGTATTCAGACGACGGAAGAATCTGGGGTGTGATGTCACAGGCAGCCCGTCTGGGTGGCATTGTGATGGTCCATTGCGAAGACGATTCCCTCATTGCCCACAACATCCATTGCCTCTACCGCGACGGTCAGCAGCAGACAACGAACATGTCCAAGGCGAGAACCGGCCTGGCTGAGGAAGCGGCGATCCGGCGGATGCTGCTGCTGTCTCGGCGGTCCAACGCTCCGCTGTATGTGTGCCACATCTCGTCGCGGTTCGGAATGGAAGCGCTTGCTGAGGCACGCGACGCGCACACTCCCGCCTTCGGCGAGGTCTTGCACAACAACTTGAGCTACACATCGGTGGAGTACGAGCGACCGGATGGCATGCTCTATCATTGTTATCCGGGGTTGAAGCCGGAGGACGACCAGAAGGCGCTCTGGGAAGGGGTCGCCGATGGGGTCGTCGATACGGTCTCGTCTGACGAATTCACTCTGTCGAGGGCCGAGAAGCTCGAGGGAGCGACCGTTGACACGGCAACCGGAGGCCACAACGGAATTGAAACGCGTCTCGGCGTCTTCTACTCGGGTGCGGTCACGCAGCGATCGCTCTCGTTGCGGCGCTTTGTCGAACTCACCTCCGAAGGGCCTGCGAGGCTCTTCGGGTTGTATCCGCGAAAGGGAGTCATTGCACCGGGAAGCGACGCAGACATCGTGCTGCTCGATCCAAAAGCAGCCAGGACGATTCGTCAGAGCGATCTGCACTCCGCGTGCGACTACAGCATCTGGGACGGCTGGGAGTGCGCCGGATATCCTTCGACGACGATCCTTCGCGGCAACGTTTTGGTGGAAGATGGCCAGTGGGTCGGAACAGAGGGGCTGGGCGACTTCCTGCGCTGCACATCGCCGAACGAGCCATGACTTCGATGTCACTCGGCAGCGCAGCGTCGTCCGAGGATGTCGGGAACCGGCGCGGTGAGGGCGAGGTGCCCCGTGTCGGCGTGATCTTCACAGGCGGATCAATCGATTGCCTTGGCACCGACCGTCTTGATCTCGCCTGGTACGTCGAGACGGGGCAACGGCTCGAGAACCACCAACTGCTCGAGCGCATACCCGAGGTCGTTCAGATCGCCGAGGTGCACGAGCTTCCATTCAGAAAGTTGCCCAGCCATGGCTTGTCAGGTGCCGATTGGCTTCAACTGGCTGAGGTCGTCTCCGCATCTCTGGAGAACGAGAACATGGCTGGCGCGGTGATCACGCATGGCACAAACACCCTCGAGGAGACGGCGTACTTCCTCCATCTTGTCCTCAACTCAGAAAAGCCAGTGGTCCTCACGGGATCAATGCGTCCGCCGTCCGGGCTGAGCCCTGACGGGGATCTGAATCTGCTGAATGCGATCCGCGTGGCGGCGAGCCCATCCGCCCGACATCGCGGTGTGCTCATCGTCCTCAACGACACGATCCACTCCGCACGTGACGTGACCAAGAGCTCGACCATGAGGGTCGATACGTTTCAAGACCGCGAACTCGGCCCCTTGGGTTTCGCCGATCCAGATGGAAACGTCGTCTTTTACCACGATGTTCTGAAACGGCACACGGTGAGCAGCGACTTTGGCATCGGCGATGTCGATGCTCTCCCGAGGGTCGACATCGTCCTCTCGTACGTTGGGGCGGATGAAGTCATGATCGATGCAGCTGTGTCGCACGGCGCTCGAGGCATAGTCTGCGCTGCTTATGGAGCTGGGTATCTCGGTCCGGCCCAAGAGACAGCCCTCGAAGCTGCGCGTCGGTCGGGGGTGGCTATCTGCATCGCAAGTCGCGTTGGATCCGGTCGTGTCGTCCGAAGCCCAAGTATCGCCACACGAGGATTCATCGCGGCGGGCAACCTCCTCCCGTGGAAGGCTCGATTGCTGTTGAGCCTGGCGCTGACTCGCACCAAGAATACGAGCGACATCCAAGCAATATTCGACACCTACTGAAGTCGAGGAGTTCCGACGTGTACGAGATCGATGGCAAACGCGTCTACACCGAGCTGGCGGAGCTGGTCGAACCGTCCCACACGGCTCTGATCGTGATCGACATGCAGAAGGATTTCTGCTCGAGGGACGGAAGCTTCGCCAAGCAGGGTCTGGACCTCTCCGCCTACGAATCCATGGTGCCTCGTTTGGCGAAGTTGCTCGATGCCGCACGATCGTTTGGGGTCACCGTCATTCACCTGCAGATGACGACACTTCCCGGCCACCGGGTCGAATCGCCTGCACAGATCCGCTTCAACATGCTGCAGCGCCCCGTCGGCGGGACTGAGCCCGTGTCCGTCGTCTACACGGTGGAGGGCACCGAAGGCCATCAGATCATCCCGGAGCTGAGCCCGATGGCTTCGGAATTCATTGTCCCCAAGTACCGTTCGAGCGGCTTCTGGGGCACAAACCTGGACATGATCCTGGGCAGCAATGGGCTGGAAACGGTGATTGTCACCGGCTGTACCACAGAGGGTTGTGTCGAGTCGACGGCGCGGGACGCTCTGTTCAACGACTACTACGTGGTCGTGGCGGAGGACTGTGTCGCGAGCGATCTTCCCGAGCAACACGAGGCCTCGCTCGTGCTCATGCGAAAGCGGTTCGACGTGGCGACCTCAGATGCCATTTGTGCGGCCTGGCAGGCGCGCTAGTTCGGCTTTCGGTGTGGAGTTCAACCTATGACTGTGTTCGGACCGGGCTTCGCCGTCCTGGGTGCTGACGAACTTCGTCAGAGCCTGCCGATGCTCGAGTTGATTCCGGCCATCGGGAATGAGTTCGCTCGGAGTCCAGCCGCACCGAAGCGAACTGTCATCGAACTGCCCGGCGAGCGCTGGCAGATCATGTCGAGCTACTCGCCCGAGACTGGATTGGTGTGCAAGGTGGTGAACGTCTCCCTACAACGCCGCTCGAACGGCTATCCACTCATCTCGGGGGCACTCATGCTGTTGAGCCCACAGGGAGATGTCAGAGCCATCATCGACGCGGGCACGTCGAACGCCCGACGAACCGGTGCCGTCGCCGCGTGGGCGACATCGATGCTGGCCAAGCGAGACGCAGCGGTACTGGCGCTGTTCGGTGTTGGCAGCCTGGCCGAGCCTCAGATCGAAGCAATCAACTGCGTTCGGCCTCTGCGCGAAATCCGAGTGGTGGCAGGAAGCGAAGAGCATGCTCGGACCTTCGCTGCGCGCATGCGAGAACACGGATGGAACATCCGAGCAGAGTCAGTCGCTGGAGCGTTGTACGGGGCGGACATCGTTTCCACCTGCACGACATCACCAACTCCGGTGTTTCCTGATGACCTCATCGAGGAGGGCGTACATATCAACGCCATCGGACAGTACCGCCCCGACCGACGGGAGATACCGGCTGCAACCGTTGCGCGAGCGAAGGTTGTGGTTGAGAGCTTGTCGTCGGCGTGGGACGAAGCCGGGGAGCTCATCCTCGCACGAGACGAGGGCGTCATCAGCGAGAGCCACGTCGTCGGGGAACTCATCCACGCCGATACGCTGACGAGCATACGGACGTCCGATCGCGATATCACCCTCTTCAAATCGGTTGGCAGCGCGATCGCCGACATGGCGGCTGCCCGCGTCGTTCTTGAGCACCTGGACGAACACTCGGAGGGATGAGCATGGCGGAGAGCAATGAGCGGGTGGCGATCGTGACTGGCGGCGGCACCGGCCTCGGAAGAGCGATGGCCATCGCCCTGGCCTCGGACGGCACCGACGTTGTCGTCAACTTCTCGCGTTCGGAGGGCGAGGCGGCGGAGACCGCAGCCGTGATTCGGGAGATGGGTCGGCGAGCGAAGGTGGTTCGCGCGGATGTCGCGGTCGAAGCGCAAGTCGCGTCGATGGTCCGCGAGGCGATGAATGAGTTTGGGCAGATCGACTATCTCATCATCAATGCCGGCACGACGGTGTTCTGTGACCTCAGCAACCTGGATGGCATTACGGAATCCGACTGGGACCGCATCCTCGGCGTGAACGTCAAAGGCGCGTGGTTCTGCGCGAAACATGCGGCGCCCCATATGAAAGAGCGGGGCGGGCACATCGTCACCATCTCGTCGACGGCGGGATTGATGACGATGGGCTCGAGCATTCCGTACTGCGTCTCGAAAGCCGGTCTGCTACATCTGACGCGGATGCTGGCCAGAGCCCTGGCACCAGAAATTCAGGTGAACTCAATCGCGCCCGGACTTCTGGATACCCGGTGGGGGCGCCATCACGGGGAGGCCGGGATCGCGGCATATGTGGAGCGTTCGCTCCTCCACCGTATCCCGTCGCTGGACGACATTTGCGCTCAGCTGTTGGTGCTGTTGCGGAGCCGGTCGACAACCGGCCAGACAGTGGTGATGGACGGAGGCTTGACGGTGTGAAGTTGCGCCGATCGCGCGGTGCGCCGGGGAGAGGCTGTATCGAATGGTGAAGCGCGCAGATGCGGCCGTCGACACCGACGTCCTCATCGTCGGTGGAGGTGCAATCGGCATCGCGACAGCCCAGGCTCTCGCGTGCCAGGGTCTCGGCGTCACAGTGGTCGAGCAGGGTTCCGTCGGGGCGGGTTGCTCATGGGGCAACGCAGGGTTGATTGCGGCGAGCCAGGTGACCCCTCTCGCATCACCGCGAGCACTCCTCCAGGGAATGGAGGGAATGTTCGATCGGAACGGGCCAGTGGTGATACGGCCGCGCCTTGATCCCGGTTTCCTGCGATGGACGACGCGATTCCTGTCCCAGTGTTTCCGGAATCCATCCCGGTCGAGACGCGCCCTCAACGCTCTTGCAGTGCTTAGCAGCGACCTCCACAAGCAGCTCGCGGCTGAGATACCGGTTGACTATGGTTACCGTCAATCAGGGTGGCTCCATGTGTTCAGAACCGAGGGTGCTCTGAAACGCGCGGTGCGGGGCGCCGCGGACCTGTCCGACTTCGGGATCCGCTCGGTGGTCCTGGATCGGACGCAGGTCCAGAGCGTGGAGCCAATGGTGAGCGATGGAGTGGTCGGCGGTATCCATTTCACCGACGATGCGCATTTGCAGCCGGGGCCGTTCGTTGAGGCGTTGGCGGAGCGAGCACGGTCAAAGGGCGTCGCGATCATGACGGGAACGACCGTTCGAGGGTTCCGGGTAGAGGGGAGTCGGGTGTCGACAGTGCTGACCACCCAGGGTGAGATGTCGTTCCGATGGCTTGTGCTTGCGGCCGGCGCCTGGACAAGGCCCCTCGGCCGCCGCTTGGATGTGAACCTCCCGATCGAGCCCGCCAGAGGGCATTCGATTTCGTTCACGCCAGATCGTCAACTCACGGTGCCCGTCATGCTGTCGGAACTGCACATCTCGATATCACCACAGGGCGCCGGTGCCAGGGTCACCAGCGGTCTTGAATTCGCAGGGTTCAACACCGCTGTGAGCGAGAGACGGCTGGACCACATGCTGCAGGCACCCGCGGGTTACCTCGACGGATTGGGTGCGAAACCGGGCACACGGTGGGTGGGCTTTCGTCCGTTGACGCCAGACGATCTGCCAATCATCGGACCGGTGCGTCGTTATACGAACGTCCTCATCGGCTCCGGCCACGGGACGCTCGGCATTACCCTGGCAACCGGTACGGCTCGCATCCTCTGTGATCAAATTCTCGGGTCGGCGAGTCCGATAGATTCGAGGCCCTTCATGCCGAGCCGATTCCGAGTGTAGGCGTCAGGAGATTGTCTGTCTTGTCAGAACTGAAGCTGAGCGACTACGAGCGTGGTTTGCTGGCCGGCAGCCACGGGGAGGGTGCGCGCCTCGCAATCCGAATCATCGTTGAGTACGCCGAGGCGCTGGGTGCGGTCGAGCTCCTCCCCATTACACGAGCTCACATCGACGGGTGCCTCTACCATGGTGATTCCGGGCTGGATTTCGCGCAAAAGCTCACGGACGGCGGCGCTACGGTCATGGTTGACACCACGCTCAACGTGGGTGGCGTCGACCTCCTGCACCCGCATCTCAATCGTGGGGATCCGAAGCGTGCGGAGCAGGCCGGCAAGCTCATGAGACTCTACGAGAACATGGGTTGCAAACCCACGTGGACATGCGCCCCGTACCAGCTCATCAACCGCCCTACGTTTGGCGAGCACGTGGCATGGGCGGAGTCGAATGCGGTTGTCTTCATCAATTCGGTTGTGGGTGCACGGAGTGAGCGATACGGGGATTTCATCGACATCTGCGCTGCGCTGACTGCACGCGTGCCGAACCACGGCCTGCACATCACCGAGCACCGGCGGGGTGAGGATGTTTTTGACGTGTCGAATCTTCCGCCGGAGTGGGAAGAGACCTCGCTGTTCTGGCCGCTGCTGGGCCTGATCGTGGGCCGCGCCGCGGGTAAGCGCGTTCCCGTCGTGACTGGGGTCCGGCGCCGGCCGACTGAGGATGACCTCAAGTCATTCGGCGCTGCCGCCGCCTCATCGGGGTCAGTCGCGCTGTTCCACGTCGTCGGGTTCACCGCCGAAGCCGCCAACCTGGATGCTGCGCTGCACGGTCGATCGCCGTCGCGTGTCACGGCGGTCACCGGGGCAATGCTGCGGGATGCGGCGGCCGCCATCGACTCGCACGGCGGGGGTGTCCTGGCGGCAGTGAGTGTCGGAACCCCGCATTTCTCTCTGTCAGAATTCGGGCAGTTGGTCACCCACATCGACGGACGGCGACGAGACTCACAGGTTGACTTCTATGTGTCCACCAGTCGAGCCACGCTTGACGAAGTCGCTCGACGCGGTTGGCTCGATCTCCTGAACGCATTTGGTGCAGAGGTGGTGGTCGACACGTGCACCTACTTCGCTCCGATCATCAGAAACCCGAGCGGTCTCGTCATGACCAACTCCGCGAAATGGGCCTACTACGCCCCAGGTAATATCGGGGCGAAGGTCGTGCTTGGAACGCTCTCAGACTGCGTTTCGTCGGCAGTACTGGGGAGAATTGTGAGAGGGAGTCTTCCCCCTGGTTGAGCACGATCGGACCGTCCGTATCAAGTCGCTGGTGGCTGGAGAAGCCGTGGGCCCGGCGGTCGTCTTAGAGGAACCCCTGAGCCTTTGGGGAGGACTTGACCCGGCGACCGGACTGATCATCGACGCCCACCATCCCCAGCATGGTGTGCAAGTTGGCGGATCGATGCTCGTGATGCCGAGCGGGCGCGGCTCCAGCTCAAGTAGCAGCGTCCTTGTGGAGGCAGTCCGACGGCATACGAATCCGGTGGCACTCTTGCTATTCGAGACTGATGAGATTCTCATCCTCGGGGCAATCGTTGCAAGGGCTCTCTACGGTGTGTCGGTCCCAGTGGCCCTTCTGGGCAGCGCGGGGCAGACCTCTGTTCGCAGCGGTGACGTTGTCGAAATCATTGATTCGCACATCAGGATTAGGGGCAGATAACCACGGAGCAGGCGCTACCCCGCGAGAGGTGATGCTGCAGCGCGACACCACCGCGCCAGAGCCTGCCGGATGTGCTCGGGGGTGATATCTCGATGCGTGACAAGTCGCAAGCGTCCGCCGACGGCCTTGCACAGCACTCCATCGCTCGACAATCGTTGGCACAGCTCGGCCGCACCAACACCCAACGGTTCCGGGTCCGCGAAGACGATGTTTGTGCGAACAGTCTCGGGGTCCACAGCTCCGGGCGTGGCAGCGGCGATGCCCTCCGCGAGTTGTCTCGCGGTGGCGTGATCCTCCGCTAGGCGGGCTCGTCCCTCCTCCAGGGCGATGAGCCCTGCAGCGGCCAGGATGCCGGCTTGGCGCCACCCCCCGCCCAGCTGCAGTTTGCGCTCGCGAACTTCCTCGACAAACGGCTCGGAGCCGCAGACCACGGAGCCGACCGGTGCTCCTAGCCCCTTGGAGAGGCAGAACATCAGGGCATCGACCACATCGCAATATGCAAGCGGCGAGACGCCGCGTGCCGCCGCGGCATTGAACAGGCGGGCGCCGTCCATGAAGACGGCAACGCCTGCCGCATGCGCGGCCGCAGCGGCCTCGCCCATTGCGACGGCGGACCAAGGGTATCCGGAAGCAGACTGATGCGTGTTCTCCACGACAACCAAATCGACGCTGTTCGGATACCGGTCGAGCGCAGCTCCAACCTGATCGCCGGTGAGTTCCCCGTGTGGTGAGGGAACCTCGACGAACGATAGGCCTCCCATAAGGGCACTCGCGCCCCTCTCCTTGTTGGCGACGTGCGCACCGTCTGCACAGACGACCAGATGTCCGGCGCGCGCGAGTGCCAGCATTGACAGCTGATTTGCCATCGTTCCACTCGCGACAAAAACGGCAGCATCCTTCCCGACAACCTCAGCGCAACGCTCCTCAAGTCGGTTGACCGTGGGATCTTCGCGAGCGCCGTCATCGCCAACCTCCGCATACGCCATGGCGCGACGCATTCCGTCGGTCGGTTGGGTCGCAGTGTCGGAGCGCAGGTCGATGATCATTGGTTGCACACAGCCGACGGGTTATCGCTCCTAGATTGGATCCGCGACACTATATCGGGTCCGAAACTTGACGTCAAGGACGCCAATACCCAGAATGTGCGGCACCTTGGATCCGAAATATCTGCTCCGAGTCGGAGTGGACCGCGGCGGGCCGTCCACGGACAGCTCAGGCGAACAGCGCGAAGGGGATGAGCGATGAGTGACCACGCATCGGGGAGGCTGGTGGGGAAGGTGGCGATCGTCACCGGCGGGGGTCGGGGCATCGGCGCGGCAATCTGTCGACGCTATGCGATCGAGGGAGCCAAGGTGGTCGTCGCAGACATCGAAGCCGACACGGCTCGCGACACAGCGCGGCAGATCGTCGATGCCGGCGACGAAGCGATCGCCATTGCCGCGGACGTGAGCGATGGCGTCCAGGTTGCGCAACTTGTGGCCGAGACGCTGCGCGTCTACGGGACCGTCGACATCCTGGTCAATAACGCCGCCATCGTCCGAGCGGCTGCCCGCCATTTTCTCGAGGCCGATGAAGCCTGGTGGGATTGGATCATCGGCACGAATCTGAAGGGTCACTTCCTGTGTTCCCTCCACGTCGCACGTCATATGGCACGCCACGGTGGCGGCACGATCATCACGATGTCCAGCGGAGGCGCGACGCGCGCGCACCGCGGCATGGTGGCCTACGACGCCTCCAAGGGCGGCATCGAAGCGATGACACGAGCGCTTGCCCTCGACCTTGCCCCCTACGGCATTCGAGTCGTCGGCCTCGTCCCCGGGCTGATCGTCCCCGCCCGGGAGACCACCGACCCCGCGGCGCTGGCCAGGACAGACGCAACCGTGCCGCTTGGGCGTGCCGGGGTGCCGGAGGATATCGCTGGACCGGCCGTGTTCCTCGCATCCGAGGATGCGCAGTACATCACCGGGAGCCTCGTGACTGTGGATGGGGGAGTGCTCTTTCAGCAGCGCTCGCCGCAGATAGAGACGTTCCCGCCTGAACGATTCCCGGCGATGAGCGCGGTGCCTGAGTGAGTACCGCGTAGAAGACGGCACGCTCCCCCGGTAGCCGACATGTCATTTCCGGCACGTCGCGAGTCAGTTCGCCGCGGCGCCTACGGTTGCGCCGCCGGAGCCATCAGTTCGTCGATCCGGTCTATCGGGAAACCCTCAGACTGCGCTCCCCTTTTCCCGGTGACCGTCGTCGCATTGAAGAGTGAATTGAGCACGGCCTCCTCGGTGGCGTCGCCCACAGCCTGAAACAGCAGGTCCAACAGCGGGCTGTCGTCCTCGACATGCCACCAATCCGGTCCGCGTGTTGTCGCGGAGCCACTAGCCTCGGCATGCGTCACGAAACCAATGGCGATCTCACCGCTGTTGTGGGACGTTGACGAGCCTGTTCGCGCCAGCCCATTCTGCACGCGACGCAACAACCGGGTCAGCTGCCGGTCACTGATGAGTGCATCGGTGCCCACGACAACGATGATCGAGCCTCCGGCACCCGGTTGCTGCTCCTCGCGACGCTCCGACGCGAGCCTCCTGCCCACTGGGCGGCCGGCAATCACGAGTTCCTTGAGCTGGCAGAAGTTCGACAGCACAAGAACGCCCACGGTCCAGGTCTCGCTGTCGCCCACGACGCGGGAAGCGGTCCCGATGCCCCCCTTCAGTCCAAACGCGGACATCCCTCGTCCGGCGCCGACCGCGCCCTGGGGGACCGGACCCATCGAAGCCGCCTCAAGCGCTGAGCGAACATGGCGCGGGCGGACGTGCCTGCCGCGCATGTCGTTCAGACGCGAGTCATTGCACTCCGCCACGACGGTGTTCACCGAAGTCATCGTGTCCCCAACGGCTGGGTTGTCCTTGAGGATGTGGTCGAGGAGGCCTTCCGTGACCGCTGGAATCGAAAAGGTGTTGGTGAGTCCGATGGGGGATTCGAGGTATCCGAGCTCGTTGATCTGAACCAGCCCAGTCGACTTGCCGTATCCATTGATGACGTGGCAGCCTGCAACCACCTTGTGCACGAAAGGATTGCCCTGGTGCGGAAGGATGACCGTGACGCCGGTCTGAATTGCCGGGTTCGAATCGTCGGTGACGGTGCAGTGTCCAACCGCGACGCCCCGGACGTCCGTGATCGCGTTGTTCGGGCCGGGCGGCAATGTGCCGATCCGGATGCCAAGACCAGTCGCCGAAAGCGCACCGCGCGCCTTGTTCACAGGTAACACCGTATCGCGTCGAGGACGCCGTACTCGTCGTCGACCAGTGGAACGAGTCGCCAGTTGTCGAAGGTCGTGCAGGGATGCGAGATGTACAGTCCGACGAGATCTCCGACATCGAGAGCCTCACTCGCAGCAATCGCACAACGGGCGTGATGATCGTTGAGCGAGAGCACTGTCAAGCCTGTCGTCGGGACCGACCGCTCTGACCTTCGTCGAAGAGCGAACGGAATTGGGAAGCCGCGATCGTGAGGCGCGTCGCGTTTGCCAAACCCCAGGATCACAAGCTCCGGTTCGGGGCGGGAGATGACCATCGCCCAGAGTTCCAGAGCCTGACGCAAGGTCGGACCAGACTCAGCACGTCCACCGAGCGGCGACAGCTCCCCGTAGTAGACGGCGTCCTGGGTCACATATGACCCGCTCCGAAGCACCGTTCGAACAGGGACCGTCAAGCGCCAGTCGACCAGGTCGGCCACCACCCTGTCGAAGTAGATGCTTCCCCCTGCCGAGACCAGCACCTCTTCGAGATGAGCAAAACGACCTTCCGAGTCCAACCGCGTCATGAGCTCTCGGACGACGCCCAGCATCGTATCGACACGTCCGAGGCTCTGTGGAAAGGCATCCAGGTTGAAGATGTTCTCGTAGGTTTCAACACCGACGAGCTCGACATGCGCTGAGGACGCAATTGCTTCGGCCAGAGCGAGAGCCTCCTCGATTGATCGACAGCCGCATCGTCCTCCCGGCATCCCCATCTCCAACAGCACGCGCCATTTCCGCGTCGCCGAGGAGGACTGCCCTGCCAGATGCGCCTCCACGAGTTGAAGGCCCTGAACCGAGTCGATCAAAGAGGTGAATTCAAAGGCCGGATCGGATCTCAGCTCTCGAGAAACCCAGTCAATTGATTCCCTTTCCAGCAGCTGGTTGGCCAGGAGGATCCTGCTGGCTCCCGAAGCGCGCAGGACACGCGCCTGGTGGATGGTCGCAACCGAGAGAGCGAACGCTCCGGCTTCGAGTTGCCGGGAGGCGATCTGCGGAGAAAGCGGGGTCTTGGTGTGGGGTGCGAGGCTCACTCCGTGTTGATGGCAGTAGACGGCCATCAGATCGATGTTGTGCTGCAGAGCAGAGTCCTTGAGGGTGAGTACGGGAAAGCTGAAATCACCAGCCAATGCGTTCCAGGCGAGAGACGGCACGTCGCGGACACGCGGAGCCGGGTTCCGTTGCGGGAAGGATTTGTATCGCCAGTCAATGGGCTCGGAGAGGACGTCCTCGAGGTCCAGCCGCGGCATGCTGCCGGCCCCCGAACGAGCGGTTTCATGCGGCGCTCCTGGGTTCACGGATGCGGTCACATGCTCCGCCGCTGAGGGCGACGATCCGACGTCTCGTCAAGGATATGCTCGAGAAGGGTCCACGAGTTCAGCACGTGCTCGCTCGAAAGTTCGCTGGCACCTCGCGGCGAGCGCGCCACCAGGGCATCGCGAATCGCGGTGTGCTGACGAACCATCTGCTCGTACAGTGCGTCGATCTCAGACGCGGGACGCCATATGCTCCGTCCGGCGAAGGCCCGGCGCACGGATCGCGCAAGCCGATCGACAAGCTCCGAGCCGGACGCCTGGAGGATCACATCGTGGAATCGGACGTTGGCTTGAAGCCAGTCGTACGTCGCCGCTTCGCGTTCGGAATCGGTGAGCTCACGACGGAGCGCGTTGGTGCACGCTGCAAAGGCAGCCTCCGCCTCCTTGAGCACCTCGAGTTGTTGGTCGGTGATCACCGACGCGGCCATTGACGCGGCGAGTCCTTCGAGGGCAGCCCGCACGAGGTAGATTTCGTGCCATTGGCCGCGATCGAGGCTGCGCACGCGCACGCCGCGGTTGGGCAGAAACTCCGCGAGCCCGAGTGCAGCGAGTCGCCGGAGCGCTTCTCGCGTCGGCGTTCGACTCACCTGGAAGTCCCGGGATATCTGCTCTTGTCGCAACACCGTTCCCGAGGGAATCGTGCCGGTAGCGATGGCCTCCTCGAGAACGCTCGCGATCTCGTCAGCCTTGGTGAATTCCATGTGGACGTCCTACGGATCCAGGCCGTGCGCACTCATTGACGAATTTGAGGTGCCCCTTGTCCCGTATTGTCGCCCAAGCCGGACTGTCTCTGGAAGGCACTGCATTGACATGGGTCTGACCCTGCAGTGCGCTGAGCAAATCGTTGCGGCGCCTCGGTATGCTGGCCGGCCATGAGCGACGCACGTGATGCGATCGTGATCGGAGCCGGGGTTATCGGGGCTTCGGTGGCCTACGAGCTGGCGAAGTCGGGATGGCGGGTGACGACTGTCGAAAAGCTCACCGACGTCGGCGCAGGGTCGACCAGCGCGTCATCCGCCGTCATCCGTTTCCATTACTCGACGTTCGAAGGCGTCGCGGCATCGTGGGAGGCCAAATTTGGCTGGGAACGGTGGGGCGAGTACCTTGAGGCGCCCAGCAACGAGGTGCTTGCGCGATTCCACAAGACGGGTTGCCTGATCCTCGACGGGAGCACCGATCGCGAGAGAACGTGTGCGCTCTTCGATCGCGTCGGGGTTCCCTGGGAGGCATGGGACGCGAAAACCATTCAGCAGCGGATCCCCGGGCTCAACCCCGCCAAACATGGACCGCCGGTCGCGGTGAATGACCCTGCGTTCTGGGTGGACGCCGACTCGGAGTTGGCCGGCTATTTCACGCCGGATGGCGGCTTCGTGGACGATCCGCAGCTGGCGGCTCGCAACCTGATCGCCGCGGCGAAGCGGCGCGGGTGCGACGTCAGGCTCGGAGCAGAGGTCGTGGAGATCCTGCAGTCCGGAGGGCGCGTCAGCGGTATCCGGCTGGCCGGAGGCGATACCGTGATGGCCCCGGTGGTCATCAACGTCACCGGCCCATATTCGGCAAGGATCAACGCCCTTGCCGGAGTACTGGCGGACTTCGCGGTCGGCACCCGTCCGCTCCGCCAGGAAGTGCATTCCGTGACTGCCCCGCATGACTACGGCCACGGCAACCTTGGTCCCGTGGTCATGGACGGGGACCTGGGAACGTACTTCCGATCGCACTTCCAAGAGCAGATCCTCGTGGGTGGCATGGAGCCGAAATGCGACCCGATGGACTGGGTGGAGAATCCCGACACCTACAACGTCTCCCCGACCCAACCGGTCTGGGAAGCGCAGGTCTACCGGTTGGCGCGACGCATTCCCTCGCTCCCTGTCCCGCCGCGACCGCGGGGTACTGCCGCGCTGTACGACGTGGCCGATGATTGGATTCCCATCTACGACAAGACGTCGCTCGCGGGATTCTACGTAGCCATCGGGACGAGCGGGAACCAGTTCAAGAACGCTCCGGTTGCCGGGTACTTCATGGCCACCCTGATCAGCGCATGCGAAGCAGGGCATGATCATGACGCGGATCCGGTGGTCGCCACAGGCCGGTATACGGCGCACTCCGTCGGACTTGGTCACTACTCGCGGCGCCGGCAAATCCATGGCGAGAGTAACTTCAACGTGATGGGCTAGCCTGGCCTCACGTGAGAGACCGCGCGGCTCGGGACGACATCTCAAGTCGTCCAGTGCCGGATTGCACTTATGGGATAATCCGAGGCCTTCCGCAGGCGACAAAACTTGGTGCTCCAGGGTTCCCTCAAGGAATTTGACGCGTGGATGGGGTGACGACGTGATCGATCTTCTCGTGACCGGTGGGGATGTCGTTTCTGCGGCGTCCACAGCGCGCATGGATGTCGGCGTGGACAAAGGGAAGGTGGCGTTCCTCGCGTCGCCGGGAGCCATCGAGGTCGAGGCGAAACGGGTGATCGATGCCTCAGGTCAGTTCGTCGTGCCCGGAGGTGTGGACTCCCACGTTCATTTCGGCTTCCCGCTCACGTCAGAAACACTGTCCCAATCTGCGGCATCCGGATCACGCGCCGCGGCATTTGGCGGGACGACCACGTTCATCGACTTCGCGCGCCAGTCGGACGACGGCAGCCTCCTCGAGGCCATCGCGAAGAAGCGTAGCGCCCTTGGGGTGGATAGGCCGTCGATCGACTATGCCTTGCACGCGATGATCACGGGGCTCAGCACGCTTGATGTGCTCGACGAGATACCCGATGCAATTGCTGACGGTGTGAGCTCGTTCAAGATGTTCACCACCTTCACGTCCACGGGTGGACCGGGTATCGGTGACATGTACTCCGATGACGGCCGGATCTGGGGTGTGATGGGCCGCGCTGCGCGCCACAACGGCATCGTGATGGTGCACTGCGAAGATGACTCGCTCATCGCTCACAACATTCACTGCCTGTACAAGGAGGGGCGTGAGCAGGTGGCTCACGTCGCCGAGGCGCGGACTGCCATCGCCGAGGAGGCGGCGATACGCCGGATGCTGCTCCTGTCCCGGCGGTCGAACTGCCCCCTCTATGTGTGTCATATCACGTCTCGATTCGGGATGGAGGCGGTGTTCGAGGCGCAGGGGGCGCGCGTGCCGGTGTTCGGTGAAGTGTTGCACCACAATCTGAGTCACACGGAGGAGAAGTACGCGCTTCCCGAAGGAGCTCTCTACCACACGTATCCAGGCCTCAAGTCACGCGATGATCAGCGGGCCCTCTGGGAGGGCGTGACCGACGATGTGGTCGCCAGCATCTCGTCCGATGATTTCACCTTTCCGCGTGCAGTGAAGCTTGCCGGAACAACCGTTGACACAGTGAGCGCCGGCCACAACGGCATCGAGACGCGCATGGGGGTGTTCTTCTCCTCAGCAGTCGCCGGCCATGGAATGTCGATCAACCGGTTCGTTGACTTGACATCAGAAGGACCGGCGAAACTGTTCGGTCTCTTCCCGCGCAAGGGGCTGATCGCCCCCGGGAGCGACGCAGACATCGTGTTCATCGATCCCAAGCTGGACCACACGATCCAGCAGAGCGGATTGCACTCCGACTGCGACTACAGCGTCTGGGACGGCTGGCGCTGCACCGGCTATCCAACGACGACGATCCTCGGTGGGAACATTCTCGTCGAGAACGGGACGTGGGTGGGACAGGAGGGAAACGGCACATACATTCCAAGTGGCGTGCCGGGCGAGCCGTGATGCTCAGCGGGTGCGGATGATGGGCCCGCTGAGCGGGCTCCGGGTCCTCGAGTTGGGGAATATGATCGCTGCGCCGACCGCCGGGTGCATGCTCGGTGACTTCGGTGCGCGAGTCGTGAAGGTCGAACACCCGGTGCTCGGCGACGATCTTCGGCGCTGGCCTCCGGCCAAGGGCGACGTCCCGTTGTGGTGGAAGGTGACCAACCGGAACAAGGAGTTGATCACGCTGGACCTCGGCAAGCCGGAGGGGCAGGAGTTGTGCCGGCGGATGGTCCCGCGCTTCGACATCATCATCGAGAATTTTCGGCCTGGAACGCTGGAACGGTGGGGTCTCGGGTACGACATCCTCGCCGCCATCAATCCCCGGGTTATCCTCGTGCGCATCAGCGGATACGGCCAGACAGGTCCCTATGCGGGACGTCCGGGTTATGGAACCGTCGCCGAAGCCATGAGCGGAATGCCGTCGTTCACAGGGTCCCCCGACGGACCGCCGACACTCTCCGCCTTTCCTCTGGTCGACTCTCTGGCTGGGATGGTTGCGGTGCAGGCTGCGATGATGGCCGTGTACGAACGCGACGTCGCCGGATCCGGGCGTGGGCAGGTCATCGACGTCAGCCTATTCGAGTCGCTCTTTCGACTTCTGGACTCACAGGTCGTCAGCTACGATCAACTCGGATTGGTGAAGAGGCGAATGGGGAACCGGATGGCCGAAGACTCACCGCGTAATGCCTACCGGACGTCGGACGGTGAGTACATCGCGATTTCCGCAGGCTCGCAGCGTACCTACGCGCGGCTCGCCGGGGTCATCGGCGATCCCGCAATGCTGAGCGACTCTCGGTTCGCGACAAACGAAGCCCGATGCGAGAATGCCGACATTCTCGATGAGATCGTGGGCACGTGGTTCGCGGGTCTCACCCTCGCCGAGGCGATGCGGCGTCTCGAGTCGGCGGACGTCGTCGCCGGGCCGGTGTACGACGTGGTCCGGATCTTCAAGGATCCCCAGTACGCGGCGCGTGAGGCGATTGTCAGCGTGCCTGACGAAGATCTCGGGGAGATGAGGATGCAGGGGGTCGTCCCGAAGTTCTCTCGAACGCCGGGCGAGATTCGCCATACGGGCGGTGCCAAGGGCGAAGCCGACCGCGCGTTCTTCTGCGATGAGATCGGACTCAGTGACACAGAGTGGGAGACTCTGACTGCCCAGGGGGTGATCTAAGTGGCGTTGACGCAGGCACAGCGAGCACGCCGGTACGAAGGCGTCGCCATCGTCGGGTACGGCCAGACCAGATATCACAAGCGGACGGACTGGTCCACCCTGCAGTACTGCGTCGAAGCCGTGCGTCTCGCACTGGACAGCTGCGGGATCACCAGCAGAGAGGTGGATGGACTCGGGGTCTGCTCCTTCATGCTCCCACCGGACAACACAGCGACGCTCGCCGAGCACATGGGCATGACCTTGACCTGGGGTTACCTTGGAACCTTCGGCGGCGCAGGGCAGGTCATCGGACTGCTCCGAGCGGCGCGTGCCATCGAGTCGGGCGAGGCAGAAACGGTGGTGCTCGTGGCTGCGGACGCCTACTCCATCTCAGCGCATGACGCGATGATGGATCAGTTCAACAGCGGCATGCGGGACTACCTCATCCCCTACGGCATGGGAGGAACCAATGGACTGTTCGCGATGCTGGAGCGCCGTCATCGCTTCGAATACGGCACCACTCGCGAGCAACTCGGCAAGCTCGCGGTCACGCAGCGACGCAACGCGGGGTTGAACCCGAACGCGCTTCTGCGAGAGCCGATGACAATTGATGATTACCTCGACGCGCGCCTGATCTGTGATCCCATCCGGTTGTACGACTGTGTGCTTCCGTGCGGGGGAGGCGAGGCAGTGGTCGTGACAAGCGCAGAACGTGCCCGAACCCTGAACCGTCCACTGATCCGCGTGCTCGCCGGCGGGGAACGCACCAACTATGGGACGGACAAGCTGCTCCTCCTGGACGCCGGCTGGCGTGAGTTCGCGCCGTCGATGTTCAGTGAAGCTGGGATGAGCCATCACGACATCGACATGGTGCAGCTCTACGACGACTACCCGATCATGGAGTTGATTCAGCTCGAAGGTCTGGGGTTTTGCGAAAGGGGGGAGGGTGGTCGCTTCGTGGCGGATACCGACATCTCGCTCACGGGCACGCTGCCGGTGAATACCGGAGGCGGGCAGCTGTCCTGCGGGCAGAGCGGAGCCGGCGGGGGCGGGATCGGACTGACCGAGGCGGTCATGCAGCTGCAGCACGAGGCCGGTGATCGACAGGTGGCGAACGCACGGACAGCGCTGGTCACCGGATTCGGCATGGTCGGGTACGTCAAAGGCCTCTGTCAGTCGGCAGTCATCCTGGCGACGGAGTAATCCCCAGGTGTCTATTTCGGTCATCACCACCGGCGGTACCATCACCCAGCTGCTTGGGGGATCCGAGCTTCGGCACATCGGTGGCAGCGAGCTCCTTGCGGGCCTCTCTGACGGCTCCGGAGCGATGCCATCCGTGGAGATCGAAGACTTGATAGACCTCCCGAGCACACATATCGGCCCCGACGAGATGCTTCGCATCGCAGATGCCGTGCGGAGACATCTCGAACGCGATGACGTCGATGGCATCGTCGTCACCCACGGGACGGCGACGATCGAAGAAACGATCTACTTCGTGGACCTGATCGTCGATGCTGTGAAGCCGATCGTCTTCACCGGCGCACAGCGGTTTCCAGGCTCCGTCGGCTACGACGGTCACAGGAATCTTCACGATGCGATCCTGGCAGCATCCTCGCCGGCGCTGGCGGGCGTGGGCGCCGTGCTGGTCTTCGACGGAGAGATTCACGCGGCGCGCGACGTTGGGGAAGTGGACGCCAATTCGACCGCCGGATTTCAGAGCCTCGGTTTCGGTCCGATCGGGCGGATCGACCTTGATCGGGTCGTTGTCACCAGGACGCCGCACAGGGATCCGGTCACGTACCAGGTGCATCCGCCCATGGCGCGCGTTGACTTGCTCACCTGCTACGCAGGGATGTCCAGGGACGTTGTGGACGCTGTTTGCGAACTGGGAGCCCCTGGTTTGATCGTCCAGGGCATGACGTCCGGTGGCATTCCTCCAGGACTGGTCACCGGGCTGCACGACGTGATCCAGAGAGGGACGGTCGTGGCACTCACGACTCGCTGCCCCTCCGGACGAGTGGTGAGACGCTCGGGCGATCTCTACGACGGTGTCCCAGGGTGGGGCACTGATCTTGCACGACTCGGGATCGCGCTGTCTGACCTTGCGGGATTGAAAGCGCGCTGCCGGCTGATAGTCCTGCTGAGCGCCGGCATTGACCGTGAGTCTGTTCGACAATTGATGAACACAGCAGCATAGCGACGCCCAACTCTCACCTACCAACAGGAGAACGCCGATCTCTGACAACGCGGCCCGAGTGCACCAACAGCGCCTGGAGCATGCGCTTCCAACCCCAACACTGTACGAGTGGAATCGCCCCTTCTTTGCCGGGGGCACTGAAGGCAAGCTACAGCTGCAGCGCTGCCTCAGGTGCAAAGCGCTGATCTACTATCCGCGGCTGGTGTGCCCGTCCTGCCTCTCGCCGGATTACGAATGGGAGACGCTCTCTGGGCGGGGCACCGTCTTCTCATTCGCGATTGTGTGGCGTCCGAACCATCCGGCATTCGCGGATCAGATCCCGATAACGCTGGCGATCGTGGAGCTCAAAGAGGGTCCGCAGATGGTCACGACGCTGGTCGACTGCCCGCCCGGTCGCGTGGAGATCGGCATGGACGTCGCGGTCGTGTTCGACATCATCGCCGACGGCATCGCGCTCCCGAGATTCGCGCCGCAGCTCCCGAGTACGAAGGTGGAATGACGGCTGCCGAGCATCGACGCCTGATCGAAACCGCAGCCGATCGCGAAATCGCACGCCCCAACGCGGTTGAGGTCGATCTCGGTGCCATCAGCCACAACGTTCGGGCGTTGCGCCAGGAGGTTGGCGAAGCCACGAAGATCTACGGAGCGGTGAAGGCGAATGCCTATGGGTTTGGCCTGCCGAGCGTCGCGGAGGCAATCATCGCCGGCGGTGGTGACGGCTTCGGTCTCAGCGATCCTGAGGATGCGCTGCGAATCCGCCGAGCCGGGATTGACGCCCCGATCCTCCTGTACGGCGGGTTGCTCCCCAGTCCGCAGTCCGGCGCCTTTGCGCGCCGATGGGGATTGACGTTTCCTGTCGCGGAACTCGACGCCGCAGTCGCTCTCCAGGGCGCGAGGGACCAGGCGACCCAAGTCGTCGTCGAGGTCGATGTCGGCCTGGAGCGGCTCGGGGTGGGCGTCGACGTGGCGACCGCGCTGGTCATGGCGGTAAGCAGGCTTCCCGGGGTCTCGCTGGTCGGGATCACAACGCACGTCCATGGAGTTGGTGGGACCAACTACCTGGAATGGCAGCTGCAGCGTTTCAGAGACGTCGTCGACGAGCTCGCGACCCAGGGTGTCGTTCCTGCGTTGCGCATGGCGGAGAGTAGTGCGACGCTGGGGATCGGCTCGCACCCCTGGTTCAATGCTGTCGATCCCGGACACTTGCTGTACGGACTCCTGCCTCGCGGACGGACGGACCGCCCCCCTTGGCTGCGTCGCGCACTGGTTCGTGTGACCACGAGTCTTCTTCAGGTGAAGTCTGTGGCGCGTGAGGAGTTCGCGTCGGAGTCCCCCGTCGCCGCGCAGGATCCGTCGCGAATCGGGGTGATTCCGATGGGGATCGCAGACGGCCTCCGAGCGCTCTGTTGCGGAGAGGTGCTGGTGCGCGGCCGGCGGTGTCCCATCGCCGGGAATATGTCGCTCGAACATGCGCGCATCGACCTGTCGGCTGTTCCGGATGCTCAGCGGGGCGATGAGGTGGTGGTGGTGGGGGCGCAGGGTGACCAGGAGATCACGCCGGGGGAAGTCGAGAAGACGAACGGGCTTGGGAGTGCGGGACTTGCGCTGTTCGCTGGATCGTCAGTGCCGAGGGTCTACGTTCGCCAGGGATCGGAGGACAGTTGACATGGCCCAGGATCACCCAGACGAAGCCGACGACGAGATGCTGCGAGACTTTCTGCGCGGCCAGCGCGAATCGGTCTTGGCGATCGTCGAGGGTCTGGAAGAGGAAGCCTGGCATCGCTCGGTCGTGCCCACAGGCTGGACGCCGGCCGGACTGCTCGAGCACCTCGGTGGCGCGGAGTGGCACTGGTTCCAGGGCGTCGTGGCGGGTAAGGAACCGGAGCTGCCAGGCGACCTCGACGAAGACCTGCCGCCGTACGACCGACTGACGGTGGTGTTCACGAGCGACGAATCCTCGAGAGAAGTTGTCGCCTTCTACCGCGATCAGTGCGCACAGTCCGATGCGGTGCTGGCGACAACCCCTCTTTCGGCGATACCACGCGGTAAGCACGAGGGGTTCGAGCCACCGAATGTTCGCTGGGTCGTGCTGCACATGATTGAGGAGACGGCGCGGCATGCGGGGCATCTCGATATCGCGCGCGAGCTCCTCGACGGCCGAACGCGGCTCGGCGGACGCTGACGCGCACGGCAGTCGAATCATCCTGGGTTGACTGCCCATCCCCGCCTGCTGATACTGGCCGCACGGCGCCGGAGCGTCTGCTGAGGGAGTTCAACAGCACGATGCGGAGGGCTCCTGTGATCACGCCACGCACATCGCTCGGGATCGATCAGGCCCTCACCCTGCTTGCGGAAACGCCGCGGCGCATCGTCGCCTTGACGGATGGCATGACACCGCAGCAGCTGCGCCTTCACCGTTTCGCAAGGATCGTGCTGATAGGTTCGCCTCGCGCCGGATCCGACTGACGGGCTCCGGGCAGTTCGCGTCATCAACATCGCCGTTCCGAACAAAAGGTGTCGATACACGGTTAGAGCAAGAGTCGCATTGCCGGCATGCGTGATCGGTGCAGTGCTTGCCGCATGCGGCAGCACCGGCAGCCCCAGGAGCGCAGGACCGTCAGGCAGCCTGACCGGGTCGTCACCCAGCGCCGCTTCCACCCCCACGGCGACCCCAGCGCCCTCAATCACGCCGGCACCGACTTCGCCGACTCCGCGCCCAACCCGCGGATCCAGCGGGGGACCACCACCCCCAACCAGTCCGGCCTCCTCTCATCCGCACGTGCTCCTGGTGATGCTCGAGAACAGGGGCTACGCGGCGACGTTGGGCACCTGTTCGGCGGATCCGTACCTGTGCTCCCTCGCGTCGCACTACGCGAGCGCGGTCGCTTGGTATGGCAGCGCGCACCCGAGTCTGCCGAACTATCTTGCCGTGACCAGCGGGTCAACCCAGGGCTGCTCGAGCGACAGTTGTGCCCCAGGCATCGCTGCGTCCGATCTCGGCGGGAGGCTCAGCGCCGCGGGCATACCCTGGGACGCGTACATGGAGTCGATGCCGTCCGCCTGTTTCAGCGGCGGGTCGAGCGGATCGTATGCGCGAAAGCACAACCCGTTTGCGTACTACACGGACAATGCGAGCCGGTGTCACGACTTCCCCTATCCCGGTGTCGGCGGGCTGCTGGCCACCCTCGACAGCAGGACTCCTCCCGACTTCGTCTGGATCACCCCCAATCTCACGGATGACATGCACGATGGCACCGTCACCCAGGGCGACAACTGGCTCAAGGCGAACCTCGCCCCGGTGCTCTCATCGCCGTGGTTCACCGGGTTCAACTCCACGGTGATCGTCACGATGGACGAGAACGACCATCAGTCGACCCCTGCCGGCGGGCAGGTCCCCATGGTCGTGATCTCGAGCAGGGCAAGGGGCGTCGGTGCCATCACGAGCCACGGCAACCACTACGGGACCTTGCGCTCGATCGAAGAGGTCTTCGGGCTGACCCTCCTGGGGAGCGCTCGGAGCGCCGTCAACGGCGATCTGACCAGATATTTCGGCTGAAGCCGCCGACGCCGCCCGCAGGTCGCAGGGGCGAGGAGGCGCGGGAGGCCGCGGCAACAAATGACGTCTTTGACGTGATACAAAGAGAGGACAGAAAGGGGTGTCGGGGGGCACGAGGTGGAATCGAAGGACGATCGGAAAGCGGAACAATGGCTCGCAGATATTTCCGAGGATCTCGAGGTGGTCCGCTACCCGACGCGGCGCAGGTTGCTCGAGACGATTGAAGAAGCGGCGCGGCGGGCCGAGAGCCTCGCCCGGCTGGAGTACTCGCTGCGAACCTTCCGCTGACCGGCACTCACCGTATCCGAGGTGAGCCGGGCACGCGATGGTGCAAGCCCGGCTGACCCATCGACCGTCAACGCGGGCGACATCGGTAGAGTCCGGCCGCGCCCCAGTTCTTCGAGCGGGCGACGACCGCCGCCGGCTGGACCGCCGACATTGGTCAGGTCAAGCCACACAACAAGCATGACCAACGACGACGATCCGCTCCGCCCGCCAGCCCCGGCTCAGAAGCCGGTCGTGCATCGTGCCCACGGCGACGACCGCATCGACGAGTACGTGTGGCTGCGCGACCGCGAGGATCCTGCCGTCATCGCTCACCTCACAGCCGAAAACGCGTGGACCGAACGGTCGCTCGCGCACCTCGGGGCGTTGCGCGAGCGTATCTACTCGGAGATCGTGGGTCGAGTGCAGGAGACCGACGACGGAGCACCCGTACCCTATGGACCGTACGAGTACTACTCGCGAACCGTCGAGGGTCGCCAGTACCCGATCCACTGCCGTCGCGAGCGTGACGGTGGTGACGAACAGGTTGTGCTCGACGAGAATGCGCTCGCCGAGGGTTACGGCTTCTTCCATCTCGGTGACGCCGAGGTGAGCCCGAATCACGCGCTGTTCGCGTACACGTTCGATGTCAGTGGCGGCGAGCTCTACACGTTGCGGATCGCCGACCTGAGCGCCGGCGTGGACCTTCCTGCCGTGATCGAGGGGGTGTCCTACTCGATCGCCTGGTCACGCGATGCCACCCACCTCTTCTACACGCGCCCCGACGCCGCGATGCGCCCGTGGCAGGTCTGGCGCCACCGCGTCGGCGATGCCGCCGGTGCGGACGCGCTGGTCCATGAGGAAACCGACGAGCGGTTCTACACATCCGTTGCGTCGACGCGCAGCGGGGCGTACATCGCAATCTCCCTGAACAGTCGGGTGACCAGTGAGGTCCATCTGCTCCATGCCGATCACCCCACCGGATCCTTCACGGTGGTCGAGCCACGCCGACAGGGAATCGAGTACTCCGTCGATCACCACGGCGACACGCTGTACATCGTCACCAACGACGAGGCTGTCAATTTCCGGTTGATGACAGCGCCGGTCGCGACCCCGAGCCGTGACCACTGGGTGGAGATCGTCCCGCACCGCGAGGACGTCACCCTCGAGCGAGTGGACCTGTTCGCCCGGCACGCCGTACTCTTTGAGCGCGCGCATGGGCTGCGCGAGATCACCGTCATGCGCCTGCGTGATGGGCACCGTCATACCGTCATCCAACCCGAGACCGTATACGCAGCCTCGCCGGGACCGAATCTCGAGTGGGACACGGACACGCTCCGCTTCACGTATGCGTCGCTCGTGACCCCCACCTCTGCGATCGACTACGGCATGGATTCGCGTGAACGCACCATCGTCAAGATGGAGCCGGTGCTCGGCGGCTATGACCCTTCCAAATACGTGACCGGGAGGCTCTGGGCTCGCGCGGACGATGGCACGGAGGTCCCGATCTCGTACGTCCACCGGCGTGATGTCGCTCTCGACGGAAGTGCCCCGGCGCTGCTGTACGGCTACGGGTCGTATGAGTACTGCATCGATCCGGGCTTCGATTCAGAAAGACTCAGCCTGCTCGATCGTGGATTCGTCTACGCGATCGCGCATATCCGGGGTGGCGGCGAGCTGGGCCGGCGCTGGTACGAGGACGGCAAGCTGCTCCACAAGCGCAACACCTTCAGCGACTTCTGCGCCTGCGCCGACCACCTGGTCGCCGAGCGGTTCACGAGTCATGAGCACCTCGCGATCCGAGGCGCCAGCGCCGGCGGGCTCCTGATGGGGGCTGTGGTGAACATGCGTCCCGACCTGGCCGCAGCCGTCGTCGCGGAGGTGCCATTCGTCGACTGCCTCACCACCATGTTCGATGCGAGCCTGCCGCTGACGGTTGGCGAGTTCGAGGAGTGGGGCAACCCCGAAGACGCCGCAACGTACGCCTACATGCGGGGCTACTCGCCCTACGACAACGTCATCCCCTCCGCGCGACCCGCGATGCTCGTCACCGCCGGCCTGAACGACCAGCGGGTCGGCTACTGGGAGCCCGCGAAATGGGTCGCCCGGTTGCGAGAGCGGGGAGAGGAGGACGCCATCGTCCTCCTGAAGACCGAGATGGGAGCCGGCCACGGAGGGGTGTCGGGGCGCTACGACGCATGGCGCGACGAGGCTCTCGCCCTGGCGTTTGTCATCGACGTCGTCGCGCCGGGCAGCGAGTGACCGAGACGCTTTCTCGCGAAGATAATGACCCGCAGCGCGAGCCAGCAGACACGAGGTCGACCGTGAATCCCGAAAGCCAGTTCGAGACGCATCTTGACATTCGCTTCGACCCGCTCGAGGTCGTCGACGTGCAGGCGCTCGTCGAAGCGAATACACACCCCTGGTACAACCAGACGCTCTGCCGCGTCAACGACAGCGTCGTGCGCCTCGGGGTGGTCCAGGGTGAGTACATCTGGCACAAGCACGACGACGAGGACGAGTTCTTCTATGTTGTGGAGGGCCGGCTCCTGATGGATCTGGAGGACCGGACCGTCGAGCTTGCGGAGCGCAAGGGGTTCTGCGTGCCCAAGGGAGTCAGGCACCGCCCCCGGGCCCCAGAGCGGACGATCATCCTCATGGTGGAGGGCGCCGGCGTGGTACCGACCGGAGACGCCTGAGAGCCGTTTCTCAGCGCTCCGAGCGTCCGGGTGTGCGATCCTATGGCGTGTTCAGGAATAGGGGCGGCGAGCCGCCCCGGCGGGAAGGCTGAGGAAGCAGCGACGCCCACGCAAGCGTGGGACGAAGGTGAGAGGAGCGTGGCAATGCCAACCAGGAACGTTCAACGCGTCGCGCACGGCGGGGGCGCGCTGTTTGCTGTTCTCGCGATCATCGCCGGTGGCACGGCGTCGGCCCAGGTCGCGTCGGCTCAGGGAAGGTCGCAGAGCGCGAACACGATCCCAGCCGGATTCCAGGACTGGCCCGAGCACATGCACGACGGCACCCACACAAGCGTCTCCGCCGAGACCATCCTCAGTGCGTCGACGTCGTACAGGCTGCACTGGTCGGCCAACACGGGTGGGACCATCGCGTACAGCTCCCCGGCCGTGGTCTACAACGCGACGCTCGGCGTGTCCCTCGTCTACGTCGGTAACCAGTCCGGCGACTTCGATGCCTTCAACGCAGCGACCGGCGCGCTCGTGTGGCAGTACAAGACCGTGAAGATCCCCGGTTTGTCGAAGGAGATCGAATCGTCGCCTGCCGTGTCGAATAACACGGTCTATTTCGGTGACGGCGACTACCACGTGTACGCGCTCAATGCGACCACGGGCGCACTGGTCTGCAAGTCCGTGTCCGTGGGCGGGATCATCGCGTCGTCACCGGTGATCGGCGATCCCAATGGGCATGGCCCAGTCTTGTACTTCGGGGATAACGGTGTGAACGGCGATGTCAACGTCATGGATGGCGGCCATCTGTGGGCGATGTACGGTGTCGGCAACACCGACGGAACGGCGTGTGCCACCAAGTGGGTCTTCGACAACTTCGGCAGCCCGCCAGGCAATCAGACCGGCATCGCAGGCGTCTACTCGAGCCCCGCGTACGGCACGCTGGCTGGCGGGCTCCCTGTGGTGGTCGTGGGCTCGACGGACAACGACGACAGCATTTACGAGTTCAACGCCAACACTGGCGCGGAGCTCTGGCGGTTCCAGACGCTCGTCGGATTCGACTCCGACGTGGGAGCACCGCCGACCATCGCCGAGCCCGGGGTCGTGGGCACATCCGGATCCGCTGCCTTCACCGACGGCGTCGTCTACGACACCGGCAAGGATGCGATCACTTATGCGCTCGACCTGCAGACCGGCCAGCAGATCTGGAGCTTCGCGATCAAGCCGAACATCGGTAGCGGCAACCCTTCGCAATCCGGCGCGGCCCTGCTCGGAGGCTTCGTCTATATCGGCTACGGCGCCGGCCTGTTCTCGTTGAACGCCGCCACTGGTGCGCTCAACCCCAACTGGACGTCCGGAGCTCACATCGGAACCACCGCCGCGGCCTCGGGTGTGATTTCGTCCCCCGCGGTGTCGGGGCCTCCGGGCAACCAGGTCCTGCTCGTCGGTGACCTCGGCGGGAACGTCGATGTGTTCAATCTCCAGACCGGGACGACCGACTTCACGTACGCGACCGGCGGCGTGATCTTCTCGTCGGCCGCGGTGTCGACCGGTCAGTTCTTCATCGCCAACGGCGGCAACGGCAACATCTACGCCTTCGGTTCGGGCAGCGCATTTCCGTCGCCATCGGTCACCTCGGTGTCCGCGAACCACGGGCCGGCCGGCAGCAGTGCGCTGGTGACGGTCACGGGCAACGCCTTCAGCGGCAGCGGCTTCACCGCATCTGACGTGCTCTTCAATCTCACCGACATCCCGGCGAGCAACGCATACCCATGCCTGGGTTCGAGCGCCGGTTGCTTCCAGGTCACAAGCCCGACGCAGATCAAGGTCGACACGCCGACCACCCTCGGCGCGGGCACCGTGCACATCAGTGTTGTGACGCCCGGGGGGACAAGTGCGGCCACCGTGGCGGACGAGTACACGTTCGTCGCACCAGGCGCGTACACGGCGCTCGCGCCCTACCGGGCGTGTGACTCGCGACCGGCCGGCGGCGGCATCGCCGCCAACCAGTGCAATACCGGGGGCAAGGGCACGCTCGGCCCGAGGGGTTCTGTCAATGTCCAGATCACCGGTGGTGCCGTTCCAGCAGGCGCGCAGGCCGTGGTGGTCAACTTGACCGGGCTCAATCGCAGCGCGTCGGGCACCTTCATCACCGCGTATCCCACCGGCGGCTCGGTCCCGGGGGTGTCGAACATCAATCTCGCCGGGGGCGGGTCACAGGCGAACCTCGCGATCGTGCAGCTGAGCGCGAACGGACAGATGAGCCTCTACAACGCGGCCGGACGCGCCGACGTGATCGCTGATGTGCAGGGGTACTTCGCGACTCCTCCGGGGTCGACGGCCGGTCAGTTCCACAGCATTCCTCCACTTCGAATCTGCGACTCTCGTGCACGCACGAACACTGAGTGCGCGGGCTCCATCAGTCAGCCCATCGCGGGCGGGACATGGCGCCGAGTCGTGCTCTCGGGTCTGCCCCCCGGCGCCGCAGGAGGGACCCCGTCGATCCCCACAAGCGGTGCTGCTTCTGCGGTGTTCAATCTCACCGCGGTGGGAGGAACCAAGTCGACGTTCCTGTCGGTCGCGGCTCCCAACTCGTCAGACGCCTGTCCGGCGAAGGGGCCCGCCTTCTCCAATCTCAACCCAGCCGCGGGCATCGCGTTGCCGAACCGGGTCATCTCGCCTCTTGGACCGCACCAGGACGTCTGCGTCTACAACGCGGCGGGGAGCATCAACTTCGTCATCGATGACAACGGATGGTTCGGGGCTGCGGGTGCCCCCGCGGGCGCGCTCTTCTACTCGGTGACGCCAACCCGGATATGCGATACCCGCGTGGGATCCGGTGATGAGTGCGACAGTGAGACCCTGAGCGCGAACGAGATCCAGCCCGTCCGTATCGCTGGCGTGCAGGTCGTGCCGGCCGAGGGGGGATCGGCGAGTCCCGTCGCCATGGTTGCCAACCTCACCGGTGTGGCCGGAACCGCGGCAACAGTCTTCACGCTCTACCCGAGCGACGACGCCACGCCTCCTCGCGCCTCCGACCTCAACCCGAGCGCAGGCCAGACGATCGCCAACCTCGCGGTCGTTGGACTCGCCACCACGGGCGCAGAGACGGGCGACGTCAGCCTCTACAACGCTGTCGGCAACATCAACGCCATCCTTGACGTCGCCGGCTGGTTCCAGTAGGGGGCGAGAATCCCGCCGCGACGGGCGAGCGGGCTCGCCCGCCATACTTGGATTCACGCTCGGTGGCCGCTGCCGGGCGTCATGGATGCAAACCCAGGAGGACCCCGATGACCCTGTCGCTAGGCTCCACCGCGCCGGATTTTGAGGCCGACACCACCCAGGGGAGGATCCACTTTCACGATTGGATCGGGGATTCCTGGGCCGTGCTCTTCTCGCACCCCAAGGACTTCACGCCGGTTTGCACCACCGAGCTCGGCTACATGGCCAACATCCAGCCGGAGTTCGATCGCCGCAACGTGAAGATCATCGGCCTGTCGGTGGATCCGCTGGAGCGGCACGAGCAGTGGGCGGATGACATCGAGGAGACCCAGGGAGCGCGGCCGACGTATCCGATCATCGCCGACAAGGATTTCAACGTTGCCAAGCTGTACGAGATGCTGCCGGCGAGCGTGTCCGGAGACGCGACACAGCGCACCCCGGCGGACAACCAGACGGTGCGCAACGTGTTCGTGATCGGCCCGGACAAGAAGATCAAGTTGATCCTGGTGTACCCGATGACGACCGGACGCAACTTCGACGAGGTGCTGCGGGTGATCGACTCGCTGCAGCTGACGGCGAAGCACCCGGTCTCGACGCCGGCGAACTGGAAGCAGGGCGAAGACGTGATCATCGCGGGCTCGGTATCGAACGACGAGGCGAAGGAGCTCTTCCCCGGCTACCGGTCCCCGAAGCCCTACATCCGCATCACCGCGCAACCAAAATAGGGGCGAGGCGGCCTCACCAGTGGGGGTGAGCCCGCCTGCTGAAAGGCGCTACATCACGTCGGGCGCTACCATGCGAACGTATGTTCGGATGGCTCGAGGACCTCACCGACGCCCAGCGGAAGGCGGTCACGCACGAAGGCGGGCCGCTTCGGGTTCTCGCGGGAGCGGGAACCGGCAAGACGACGACGCTCTCGGCGCGGGTCGCCTGGCTGATCGCGACCGGGACGCCACCCGAGCGGATCCTCCTGCTCACCTTCACGAGACGCGCCGCACGGCAGATGGTCTCGCGAACCTCCGCGCTCCTCGCATCAGTTGGGCTTGACCGGGGAGCCGGGCAACCCGCCGGCCGGGTGGTCGGGGGCACGTTCCACGCGATCGCACATCAGACCCTCCGTCGTTTCGCGGCGACGCTGGGCATTCCCGAGGGTTTCTCGATCCTCGATGCCGCCGACGCCGCTGATGTCATCGACCTCGTGCGTGATGAGCAGGGACATGCGGGCGCGACTCGGCGACGGTTTCCGCGCAAGACGCTCCTGATCGATCTCTATTCGACCGCGGTGAACACTGGTCGTCCGCTCTCGTCCGTCGTGTCCGAGATCGCGCCCTGGGCGGACGATTTCGTCGAACCGATCTCAGCGATCTGCCGCGGGTACGTCCACCGCAAACGGTCTGCCGGGCTCGTCGATCTCGACGATCTGCTTCTGCTCTGGCGCGCAGCCGTGCAGGATGACCGTCTCGGCCCGCGCCTTGCCGGCGCCTACGATCACGTGCTCGTCGATGAGTATCAGGACGTCAACGATTTGCAGGTGGATGTGCTTGGGGGATTGCGGCGTGGTGATCCCCGCATCACGGTCGTCGGTGATGACGCGCAGGCGCTGTACTCGTTTCGCGCCGCGGAGCCCCGGCATATTCTCGAGTTCGAGACAGCCTTCCCCGGAGCGACGACCGTGGTGCTCGAGACGAACTACCGCTCGAGCCAGCAGATTCTCGCCGTCGCCAACGCCGTCGGCGCCGAGGCGACCGTGGGATTCTCAGCGGTGCTCCGAGCGGCGCGGAATGTCGCCGGCGCGACCCCGCAACTCGTCCGCTGCGCCGACGAGGACGCGCAGACCGAGGCCGTCTGCGAGCGCATCCTTGCGCATCGCGAGGCTGGAATCGCATTGCAGGAGCAGGTGGTGCTTGTTCGTGCGGCGCATCACTCAGCGTTGCTGGAGCTGGAGCTCGGGGCCCGTCGCATCCCTTATGTCAAGTACGGCGGCCTGCGATTCGTGGAGGCCGCGCACGTCAAGGACATGCTCGCCGCATTCCGCGTGGCCGACAACCCACGAGACGTCGTCGCGTGGTTTCGAGTGCTCCAACTGCTCCCCGGCGTCGGCCCTGCGACGGCGCGACGTGTTGCAGGCGCACTCGGACTGTTTGCATCGGACGTCGTGGAATCCGGCGACGACGTACATCGGCGCTGGCCACTCGCCGCTGCCGAGCTTCCTGAGGTCGTGCAACCCGCTGCGTCGATGCTGGTCGAGGCATTCACCGCGCGAGGAGGGGAGATGGTCGCGACCCACGCCGAACGACTGCGCGTGGCACTTGCACCGTTGATCGAGGCGGCATATCCCGATCCCGGAACGAGGCTCGCCGACCTGGACACGCTCGTCGCCGCAAGCGCCAAAGCGGCGCGTCTCTCCGATGTCGCGGCCGACTACGTGCTCGAGCCACCACGGTCCACGTCTGCGCTCGCCGGACCGCCGAGCGTCGACGAGGACTGGCTCGTCATCTCAACGGTGCACTCCGCGAAGGGACTCGAGTGGGACGTCGTGCACCTGCTGAACGCAACCGACGGCAATATTCCGTCGGACATGGCACTCGGTTCACAGGCAGGGCTCGACGAGGAGCGGCGCGTGCTGTATGTGGCGCTCACGCGAGCGCGAAACGCACTGCACATGTACATGCCGGAGCGCTATCACCATCATCCACATGGTCGCGACGACCGGCACGGGTGGGCACAGCCATCGCGATTCCTCACCGATCGTGTCCGGGCGCGATGCGAGGAGATCATCGCCGCGGGGAACCGGCCGATGGCGGCCGATGCACAGCCCGTCGAGGCGCTCGATCGAATCGGTGTCGCACTCGACGCGCTCTGGTCATAGACTGAAACCCGTCCCATGAAAGCGCGCAGCCGGCTTGTCCTGTGCATGGCCTGCGGCATCGTCGCCTTTGTCGTCACCTTGGTGGTCACCGAGTGGGAGGTGGCGGTGCTGGCCGGCTGGGACGTGAGCGCGGCGGTGTTCATCACGATCGTCTTCATCGACATCCGTGGGAAGGACGCCGCGCAGACGGAGAAAGCAGCGCGGGCGGAGGACGACTCCCGCACGGCCGCCGAGGCGATCCTGGTCGGCGCGAGCGTCTTCAGCCTGGTGGGCGTCGCCTTCGCGTTGATCGCCGCGAGCTCCGCGCACGGAGCGGTGAAGTCGGGGATGACCACTCTCGTCGTGGTGAGCGTTGTGCTGTCCTGGGCGGCGGTACACGCGGTGTTCACGCTGCGCTACGCGCGCCTCTATTACGCGGCCGACGGCGGCATCGACTTCCATTCCGACGCGCCGCCGGACTATGGTGACTTCCTGTATGTGGCGCTGACCATCGGCATGACCTTTCAGGCATCGGACACCGACTTGAACGCGAAGGTGATCCGGATGACGGCCATCCGTCACGCCCTGCTGTCGTATCTCTTCGGGGTGGTGGTGCTCGGAACGACGATCAACGTCATCGCCACTCTGTTGTCGAAATAGCCGCCTCGACACTGTTGACGCCAGGTGCCGGAGCGACGCGCGCTCTTCCCCGAGTATCGCGATGTGTACGCCAGCGAGCAGACGCCCGTCAGGCGAATTCGTCACCGTCGTCGCCGGGTACTGATGCCGGCAGACGATCCATCAGCGCCCATCCCTCCCTCGCGGCGGCGTCCCGGCATAGGCTGCCCTGTACCGGCACGGGGCGCCGCCGTCTTCATTTCCCAATGCCATCAGCCGTTCGGCTCGATCTGCACGTCGCCCGACGCCACCGAGACGGAGATCGTGTTCGCCGACGACGGGTCGGTCGGGACGCCGATGCGTGTATTGCCTGAATCGGAGTGTGCTGCAACGTTGTACGCCTGGTCACCGGGTGGCAGCGAGACGCTGACGTCTCCGGAGCTGTCCTGCACGGCGAGGCGCCGGGGCACCGCGGTGAAGTCGAGCGACACGGTGCCGGAGTCGTCGTTCGCCGTCACGTCGGACGATGTCAGACCAGTTGCGGTGATGTCGCCGGAGTCGGCCCGCAGGCTCGTCACCCCGGTGATCGACGTGGCGCGGACATCGCCGGAAGCGGTCCGCAGTGTGACGTTGCCGAGGTTCGCTGCTGTGACGTCCCCGGACCCCGATGACGCGGTGATGTCAGCGCTCGCCGGCACCTCGACGCTGATGCGCACTGAGCAACCCTGGAACAATGACAGCTGGCACGACGCCTTGATCGCGACGCTCGATCCGGGCGTTGAGACGGTGAGTGTCGGCTTCACCAGGCTGTAGTCGACGACTCCGGACACGTGAATGCTGTTGTCGGCGCTCGGCGTCACACTGTGAGGTCGCCGCTGTCGATGGCGACACTGGCCGCGCCGCCGTTCCAGCGGGCCGAGGACCTGACGAAGCGGGCCGGCGACAGGGCTGCCGGGATGGCTCTCGGCAGCGGGTGTGGCTGCGCTCTCGATCATGGCCCAAGCCTACGCACGCCACGGGCGCCCGCCTATCCGGCCACCCCACGAATCTGCGGGAGGGTAGCCTCAGGAGGACTCGGTGGGAATCCAGACGGTCATGGATCCAGGCAATCGGTTGGCCCACAGGAAATAGGGGATGGCGGTGAGCGCGGTCGGGCTGTGGTGGTCGCCCACCTCCTCCCGCCGCCGATACAGGACGTCCCAGCCGATGGACGATCGCCTCAGGCCGTTTCCCACGACCTCAATTGCCCCACCGAGCAGGTCCTCACGCCATCGCGCCCGCAGCTCCGTGGCCGGGTCGATCGCGATCGTGGCGGCGTCCGCCTCATCCGGCTGATCGCAGCCCTCGATGCAGTAGACGAGTGGTCCTCGCACGATCGCCACTGACTCACGTGCGGACTCAACCAGAGGATTCGCTGCCGTGAGCGTCACGGGCATCTGCATGGTGAGCACGACCACATCACCGACCTGCCACCGGCGGCCGACGGTCGCGTAGCCGTTCTCTCTCGCGTGGTCAACCGAGGACCCGTTGACCGAAACCGTCGGGTGCCGGCACCAGCCGGGGAGACGGAGGGACAGATCACGTGCCTCGCCGTGGGCGGCGAGCACCTCGACGGTGACGGTTCCGTCCCACGGGTAGTCCGTGCGGATCTCAAGGGACAGACCCTCGTACGTCATCGTGCCCGACGCGTATTGATGTATCTGGATCCCGTTGTCGTTGCCGGTCGCGACGTAATGGGCGAGCGATGCGATGAGTCGCATGACGTTCGGCGGGCAGCATGCGCACTCGTACCACGGTGCCCGTACCGTTTCCCCCCGGCTCGACAGCGGATTCTCATAGAAGAACGTGGTCCCGTCGACCCCGATCCCGCTCAGCACCGCGTTGTAGAGCGTCCACTCGATCAGGTCCGCGTACCTCGAATCACCCGTGGCGAGCAGCATCCGCCAGTTCCAGAACACACTGCCGATGGCAGCGCACGTCTCCGCATATGCGGTCGCCGACGGAAGCTCGTACGGCTCTCCGAAGCTCTCGCTGAACTGCCGTGAGCCGATCGCGCCCGTGATGTACAGCTTGTGCCGGACCATGTCCTCCCACTGCCCTTGCGCAGAGGCGAGTAGCGCTTCGTCGCCGGTCTCGAGCGCGACGTCGACGATGCCGCTCAGCAGGTACGCGGCCCGGACCGCGTGGCCTTCGATGGTTGTCGCTTCGCGAATTGGGACGCGATCCTGGTAGTACGAGGGATCGTAGAAGCGCGCCGTGCTCAGCAGCCCGCTGCCCCGATGATCGAGGAAGAACGTGGCGAGCTCCAGGGCGGTCGCGTCTCCAGTGTGCCGGTACAGCTCGACGAGCGCGCTCTCGACCTCGGGGTGCCCGGGCACGCCGATGCGCCTGTCCCTGCCGAACGTCGCCTGGACGCACTGCACCGCGTGCTCGGCGACATGCAACAACCGGTCGCCGCCCGTCGCACGCGCCATCGCGATCCCCGCCTGCACCAGGTGGCCGATGCAGTACAGCTCGTGGCCGTGCGGCAGGTCCGTCCATCGCTCGGTGGGATGGACCACCTGCCAGTACGAGTTGATGTAGCCGTCGGGCATCTGCGCAGCGGCGACGATGTCGGTCAGCGTGTCGACCCGGTCTTGCAATGCCGGGTCGGGCCGGCGTCCGATTTCCCATGCCGCAGCTTCGAGCCACTTGTACACGTCCGAGTCCATGAAGACGGGCCCGCGGAACGCACCGCCGCCGGCCGCCGCGTTGCGGAGGTTGTCGAGATTGCCCGCCTGCTCGAGCATCGCGTGCGCGTGGTCGATCGAGCGCTCGCGGTTGATCCGCTGCCGCTGCTCCCAGAAGCCGTCGCCGAACGCAAACGCATTGGTGGGCAGAGTCCGAAGCCGGGCACGTGGGCTCGAGGACACGTCAACCGGGCCGGGACTATTCATCCATGCAGGGGCCTTGCGACGCGGGGGACGCGCCGGTTGATCTGGACCACGATGCGCATCCTCCCAGAGAACGACCCCGACGACGAGCTCGTGAGCGACTGACTACCGGACCCACGTTCCGGCGCCGGCCATCGCGCTGAAAAGAGGCCGCATTGCACGTCCGTCGGCGACACAGGCGGCGCCGACCCCGCGTATGCGCGCGTCGGCGACGGCGCGGAGCTTGACGCGCGCACGGCCGCCGATGCGCGGGATCAACGTCTCCGCTTCATGCGGCGTGACACGCCCGATCAACGTTGTCTCGTCCCCGGGCTCGCGAAGCAGTCCCGGCGTGTCGGCGAAGATCATCAGACGCGATGCACCAAGCGCGACGGCGATCTCCGCCGCGAGCCGGTCGCCATCGACGTTGATCGCCGTCCCGTCCTCGGCAGCGATCGGTGGGCTCATCACGGGCGTCATGCCGCGGGAGAGCAGGGAGCGCAGGAGCGCGCCATCGACGTGGTCGATGCTGCCGACGTGATTGCCGTGCAGCATCATGGTCCGGCCGTCACGCCGGATGCGGAGGTCGGGGCGGCGCCTCCCACGCACGACGCCACCGTCGAGGCCGCAGAGACCGAAGGCGTCGACCCCGAGCTGACGCAGCCGTTCGACGATCCGCTTGTTCGCCTTGCCCGCGTATGCCATGAGGAAGTGATCCATGGTCGTCGCGTCCGTGTATCGACTCACATCTCCGTGTGGGGACTCGACCATCCGCGGCGGCGCGCCGAGTCGCGTCGAGAGGTCATCGAGATCGCGACTTGCACCGTGCACGAGCACCACCTGCTCCGTGGTCGCGGCGACGTCCTCGAGAAGGGGATCGAGGTGACGGACACTGCCACCGATCTTCACGACGATCATCAGATCGGATACAGCCCCCCGAATTCGAGCCCGAGCGTCTCCGGGAACCCGTGGCGGACGTTGCAGGCCTGGACGGCCTGCCCCGCCGATCCCTTGCACAGGTTGTCGAGCGCCGAGGTCACGACCACGCGGCGCGAGTGGGGATCCCGTTCGAAGCCGACGTCGCAGTAGTTGGTTCCGCTCAGCAGCTTTGGACTCGGGGAACGGAAGAGACCGGTGCGTGACTTCACAATTCGCACGAAGGGCTCTGTCGTGTATCGGGATCGATAGAGCTGCCAGATGTCGCGATCGTCGAGGTCGGCGGCGAGAAACGCGTGCGCGGTGACCAGCACCCCGCGTACCGCCTCAACCGCGGTGGCCGAAAAAGCAAGCTGCGGTCCGCTGTCGCCGAGGTGAAGCTCCTGGACGATCTCCGCAGTGTGCCGGTGCCCAGTCGGTGCGTAGGAGCGCAGCTCGCCGCTCCGGTGCGCATGATGCGAGGCGTCGCCCACCTGCGCGCCACCTGCGGAGGAGCCGACCTTCGCCTCAAGAACGATCGGCATCGACGTGTCGAGGACACCTGCGCACACGAGTGGGGCGAGTCCGAGGATCGAGGCGGTCGCGAGGCATCCGCCTGCGGCGATCAGTGATGCGCCGGCGATCTCCGCGCGATGCAGCTCAGCAAGACCGTAGACCGCGCTTTCCAACGATGCGGGAGCCGGGTGTGTCCATCCGTACCAGCGTGGATAGTCCCGCGCGTCCCGTAACCTGAAGTCGGCACCAAGGTCGACCCAGACCGGTGCGGCGGCGCGCAGCTGCTCGATATGCCTGCTCGACTCCCCGTGGCTCAGCGCGGAGAACACCACGTCCACAGACTCGAGCGTCTCTCGCGACGAGAAGCGCAGCTCCGTCCGTCCGCGCAGGGGAGGGTTGACCGATGCGACCGGTTTGCCGGCGAGTCGTTCAGAGGTGACCTGCACGAGCGCGATCTCGGGATGCCCGGCGAGGATCCGGAGCAGCTCGCCACCCGCGTAGCCGGCGCCTCCGACGACCGCGGCGCGAATCATGTCTCGCGCAGCGCAACGTCGAGGACGTCGACTGCGCGCTCCAGCTCGGCGACCGACACGCATTCGTGAGGGGTGTGGTCAAGGGTCGCATCGCCCGGCCCGTAGGCAAGCGCAGGGCATCCCCATGCCGGAACGAGGATGTTCATATCCGACGTGCCCGTCTTCACCTTGAATCGTGGCGCCCCGCCGGCATCGCGAATGGCGCGGATGCAGGCGCGCGCAAGGCGGCTGTTGCGATCGGTTCGGACGCCGGGATCGCCACCGGATACGGTCACTGCCACGCCGGTATGCGATCGCGCGAGACCGACCAGCGCATCGATGTCGCACACCGGCGGCGTGCGGATCCCGATGTCGACCTCGGCGGTGTCGACCAGGCCGTCGGTCTCCGAGTGAAGGCGCAGCACGCGCATGTCGATGCGATCGAACACGCCGGCTTCACCGTTGGTCGCATTGGCGAAGTCCTGCAGCACTCGCACGAGATCGACACAGCGATCAGATGCGCTTGGCGCCCTTCCCGCGCCGTGTGTCTGCGGTTGCGACACCGCCATGTGCATGCGGAGGCTGCCCTTGTAGCCGATCGTCACCGCGTCCCATCCACTCGGCTCGAGGATGATCAGCCCCTCCGGGGCCTGCATCGATGTGGCCAGGAAGCGCGCTCCGCGCGATGTCGACTCCTCCTCGACTGCACCCACAACGACGAACCGACGCCCGGCGTCGCGCGGCTGGCGGCTGACCGCGGCGATGGCCGCGGACAGCGGTCCCTTCGCGTCAACGGCACCGCGTCCGTGGAGCATCCCTCCGTCGCGACGGACATCGATGTGGCCGGCGACGGTGTCGAGGTGCCCGACGAGCGCGAGAGTCTCCGGCCCGCTGCCCCATCCGGCGATCACGTTGCCCGCGTCGTCGAGCTCCGCGTCGAAACCCGCGGCGTCCAGGCGCGTCACAAGCATCTCCGCGAGGAGACCCTCGTTGCCGCTGACGCTCGGTACCGCGAGCATTGCGGTGAGCAACTCCACAACGTCAACGGCTGTGGCCGAGCGCGGGTGTGTCGCCGTGATCATGTCAGGCACCAACTCCCGCGAAGGCGCCACGCGCGACGTCACGCACGTGGCCGGCCACCCGGCCGGGAATGTCCACGCCCGTGACATCGATGGAGTTGCGGAACTCCATGGTGGCGTTCACCTCGCTCACGAGCAGGCGCGCTCCGTCCTCGAGCAGGTCGATCGCGAGCACGCCACCACCGACGGCCGATGCCGCGCGGAGACACAGGTCGCGGAGCGCACCATCGACGGTGCAGTTGCGTGCGCTCGCTCCGCGCGCGGTGTTGGTGACCCAGTGCCCCGACTCGCGGTAGATCGCGCAGATCACGTCGTCCCCGACGACGAAGGCGCGGATGTCGCGCCCCGGCTTGTCGACGTGGCGCTGCAGGTAGAAGATCGAGTGCTCGGGGCCGCCGAGCACGGCCTTGTGCTCGAAGAGCGCCTCGGCGGCATCGCGATCGTTGATTCGCGCGAGGAGCCGTCCCCACGATCCGGTCACCGGCTTGAGCACGACCGGGTACCCCAGGTCCTCCGCGGCGCGTCGTGCGGCATCGGGGCTGAAGGCGATTGCGGTCGCCGGCGTCGGAATCCCGGCTGCGTCGAGGAGCGCGGACGTGTCGAGCTTGCTGGCGCACACGGCCGCGACCGCGTGATGATTGACGGTGGGAACACCCCACGACTCGAGTACGCGCAGGAGAGCGAGGCCGCGTGTCTGCGAGAGGCTGCGCTCCAGCACGACGTCCCATCTCCGGTTCGGGCGGTCGAGCGTGAGCGTCAACTCGCGATCGTCGACGACCTCGACCTCGAGACCCCGGTGTTCGAGTGCGTCTCGGAGGAGCTTCTCCTCGACGCGCATCCGGGAGCAGAGGAGACCGACTCGCAGGTTGCTACTCACCCCAGTCCGCTTCCTCTGGCGGTGCGAGCACGAAGCGAGACGGGTCAAGCCCGATCACCTCGAGCTCCGCATTGCACTCGGCGCAGGTCACCACCTCACCGCGTTCAACGCCGTCATGGAGTGCCACCTCGGCATTGCACTCAGGACACATGCTGCCTCTCCTCGAACGCGGCCCAGCCGCCGTTGCTGATCAGGTCCAACAGGGAGCCCGATTCGATGATGCGAAGCGCCACACCTGACGGCGGTTCGCCGTGGAGCACGCCGTTCGGCCCGGTGATCTCGCCGCTCAGCGTGTCCACCGTCACGTGATCACCCTCTCGCAGGGCTCGATATGCCTCCTGACAGCGGATCACCGGAAGGCCGATGTTCACGGCGTTGCGATAGAAGATGCGCGAGAAGCCTGCAGCGATCACGGCCGCGACACCGTTCCGCTTGATTGCAAGCGGCGCATGCTCGCGAGAGCTGCCACAGCCGAAGTTGCGTCCCGCAACGATCACATCACCGGGCTGGACCTCTTCGACGAAATCCGGTCGAGCCTCGATGAGGCACGCGCGTCGCAGCGCATCAGGATCGGTGGTCACGTTGTAGCGACCCGGCATGATCGCGTCGGTGCTGATGCCGTCACCGAGCAGGAAGACACGTCCGCTCATGCCACCGCCTCCAGGGACGATGGATCGGTGATCGCGCCGGCCACCGCGGAGGCGGCGGCCACCGCCGGCGATGCGAGATAGATCATCGCGTCGGGACTCCCCATGCGGCCCGGGTAGTTGCGGTTGCTCGTTGAGAGCACCCGCTCGCCGGGACCCATCACCCCGTGTTGCCGGCCGAGGCACGGCCCGCACCCCGCGTTGAGCACGAGCGCGCCGGCCAGTGCGAAGGTCTCGATGTAGCCTGCCGCGAGCGCGTCGAGGTACACGCCACGCGACGCGGGGACGACGATGGTTCGGGTGCGGGGATGGACCGTGCGCCCAGCGAGGATTCCCGCGGCCAGCGCGAGATCGCTGAGCCTGCCATTGGTGCAACTCCCGATGAAGACCTCGTCGAGCGGCGTTCCGGAGACGTCGTCGATGTCGTGGACGTTGTCGATGCTCGGATACATCGCGATCTGCGGCCGGAGCGAGCCGGCGTCGATCAGCAGCGTCTGCGCGTACTCGGGCCGGACGGGATGCAGGTCGACATCCTCACCGCCCGTGTGTGCCCGCGTCACGTCGTCGGGTTCGACGAGCCCGGCCTTGGCACCGAAGTCGGTACTCAGGTTGCAGAGCGTCAGGCGCTCGTCCACGCTCATCGCTCGCACCGCTTCGCCGGTCCACTCCACCGCGCAGTAGTCGGCACCGTCAGCGCCGAGCTGGCGGATCGCGTGGAGTGCGAGATCCTTGGCGTACACGCCGTCCGGCAACGCACCGCACACGCCGATGCGAATTGTCTCCGGGATGCGGAACCACGTCTTCCCGGTGGCAAACACCACGCCGATGTCCGTCGAGCCAAGACCGGTGGCGAAGCACCCGAGCCCGCCGTACGTCGTGCTGTGCGAATCCGCTCCGACCACGATGCCCCCGGGGCGCGCGAATCCGCGGTCGACGATCACCTGGTGGCAGATGCCCTCAGCGAACAGGTTCGTGATCGCATGCTCGACGCAGAACTCGCGAATGATCCGATGCAGTTCCGCTGCCGCAACCGTGTTGGCGGGCATGACATGGTCGAAGCTGAAGACCACGCGGCTTGCGTCCCAGAGGGGCGCGTTGAGCTGCCGGAAGGCGTCGATGGCGAGCGGTCCGGTCACGTCGTGCGCAAGCGCCACATCGACGCCTGCGACCACGGTGTCGCCGGCGTGAACGGCATGCCCAAGGCGGCGGCTGAAGATCTCCTCGGTCAGGGTTCCCATCGCGCAGCTCCTAGCCCTGAGCCCAGCTGACGATCAACGCATCGAGATCGGCGACATCCAGCGGACCCTCGTCACCGCGCCGCTTCACCTCTGCTGTGAGTCCTCGCAGTCGTTCGTCATCAAGGTCGACGCCGAGCCTTGTCGCCCGGTCGCCCACGGCGTGGCGGCCCGTGAGACGGTGGCCGGTGAGGATGCTCCGTTCCCGGCCGAACCGGGCCGGCTCGAGGATCTCGTAGGACCCGGGGTCGGCGAGCACCGCCTTGGTGTGCATCCCCGCCTTGTGGTGGAACGCGGTCGGTGCGGTGACCGCCGCGTTGAACGGGATCGCGACACCGAGGATCTCGGCCAGCATCGCATCGAGCTCGGGCAGCATCTCCAGCCGGTAGTGGTCGACCAGCTCGGGTTGCAGCGTGTGCAGCCGCGCCATCATCGAGGAGAGCGGGACGATGCCGTTGCGCTCCCCGATGCCGAGAACGGTGGTGTCGATGTGCGTCGCACCCGCCTCGAGGGCTGCGAGTGCGTTCGCGACGGCGCAGCCGGTGTCGTCGTGGGCGTGGAACTCGATGTCGCAACCCACGTGGCGGCGGATGAGCGAGACGAGGTCGTGCACCTGGGATGGCGTTGCCACGCCGACGGTGTCCGCGAGCCCGACCCGATCGGCCCCAGCGGCGTCGATCGCCTGATAGATCCGGACGAGATCCGCAGGGTCGGAGCGGAAGGAGTCCTCGGTGCTGAAACGTGCCTCGAGCCCGGCTCGCCGGATCTCGGAGACGACCACGGTGCCCGACTCGATGATCTCGTCGATGCTCATGCCGTGTGAAGCCGGTCGCAGTCGCGAGGAGGTGGCGATGAGCACGTCGACGCCGTCGACACCGGTATCGATCGCGAGGCGCGCATCCTCGAGACTGCAGCGGACGTGTGTGAGCAGGCGGAACGTGCGCTCGGTCCGTGCGATGCGCCGGAGGTCCGCCTCCGATTGCGGCGACGCGAGCGGTGAGGTGAGCTCCATGTAGTCGACGCCGAAGCGGTCGAGTGCGGCCGCGATCGCGAGCTTCTGCTCGATCGTGAAATGAGCGAGGGCGAACTGCTCGCCTTCACGAAGCGTGCTGTCGATGAGGCGAAAGGACTTGATGTTCATGAGGTCCATCTGTGCTGTTGGGTAAAAAGAAGAGCCCCTTCGAGGAAGGGGCTCTTTTCGGAATCTGATCCGGGTCTGTGCGTACGCCGTCAGGCTTTGCGTGCGCGAAGGAACCCACTCCTCGAGAGCGAGCGGGTTTTTTTGGCGATGCGTACCGAGGTCACGACCGGCGCAGCGTAGCAGCGTCCCGTTGCTCGCGTCAACCACGAGCCGCGGATGACCGCTCGTGGTTCACGATATGACCCATGTCGAGATTCCGGCGCGACGCGCTCGGCCCACGGTTCGGATACACGCCCGGGGAGCAACCGTCCGACGTTGCGGCCTGGCTCAAGCTGAACAGCAACGAATCCCCCCTGCCGCCATCGCCGCATGTCGCCACGGCTGTCGCGGCCGCGGTCGCCGACCTTGCTCGCTATCCGGACCCAGTCGCCGAACCGTTGCGAAGTGCGATCGCACGCCATCACGGCGTGCTGCCGGGCCAGGTCTTTGTCGCCAACGGCGCCGACCAGGTGCTCGACTGCCTCTATCGCGCCTACGCCTCGCCCGGTGACAGCGTGGCGCGCACCGACCCCGGTTACTCGCTCCTTCCCGTGCTTGCGACGCTCTTCTCGGCGCATGACGTCGCGGTGCCGTTGCCCCCGGACGGTGCTCTGCCGCTCGAGTTCGCGATCGCGCCGGCAGTGCTTCGGGTCGTTGTGAATCCGAACTCTCCGACAGGTACCTGGATCGAACCCGCGGTGCTCGAGACACAGCTGGCAGGAGCGAGCGGCGTCGTCGCGATCGACGAGGCGTACTGCGATTTCGCTCCGGCGTCCTGCGTCGGTCTGCTCGGCTCGCACCCGAACTGGCTGATCGTACGGACGCTCTCGAAGGCACATGCGCTCGCGGGTCTTCGCGTCGGATACGCGCTCGGTGCCTCCGACCTGATCGAGGATCTCAATGCGGTCCGCGATTCGTACCCGGTCGATCGACTGGCCATCGCAGGTGGAGTGGCCGCGCTCGAGGATGAGGCGCACCATGCGCTGATCGTCGAGACCGTGCTGGGCGGGCGCGAGCGCCTCACCGATGCCCTGACAGGTCTCGGCTGGGATGTCGTGCCGTCGAAGGCCAACTTCATCCTCGCGTCCCCTCCGCCGTCAATGCGGGCCGCGACGGTCGCGCAGCAGCTTCGTGAGAGACGGATCCTGGTCCGCCATTTCGATACGCCCGGCCTGGCCGAACGATTGCGCATCACCATCGGTGACAGCGATGCGGTCGACCGAGTCCTCGCAGCCATCAGGGAAATCGAGACCGGGAAATCCTGACCGCCACGTAGAATCCCCGCATGAGAGGCATTGACGCTCTGCCGCCGGGTGCCGGGGCGCGAGGGCGTGCGGACGGATTCAACGACTGGCTTGGAAGCGCTGCGAGGGGTCGCCGGGCGCTCACCGATGGTTTCATCGAGACGTTCGAGTCCTGGGGTTACTCATTTGTCGTGACGCCGTTGATCGAGCCGCTCGACACGGTCGCTGCCGGCGTGGGCACGTCCCGGCAGTCCGGTCTCTTTCGATTCATGGACTCGGACGGTTCCCTGCTCGCCCTGGTCGGTGAGCGCACCGTCAGCGTCGCGCGCGTTGTGGCGACCCAGCTGCACGAGGGTCCGTTTCCCTTGCGCCTCTGCTATGCGGGGCCTGTCCTTCGGAACCAGTCGCTCAACGCCGGACGGCGCCGCGAAAGCCTGCAGGCGGGCTGTGAGCTCGTCGGTGCGACCGGGCTCGAAGCGGATGCGGAGTGCATCGCCCTCGCTGCCGCCGCACTCGAGCGCGGCGGGCTGAACGGCCTGCAGGTCGACGTGGGTCATGCCGATTTCGTTCCCGGTCTGCTCGAGTCCGCGGGATTGGACAGGGCGTCGAGGGATGGTGTGCTCGCTGCGCTGGCGAGCCGCGATCTGGTCTCTGTCGAGGCATCACTTGAAGGCACCGACGTTGCGGATGCCGAGCGACGGCTGCTGCTCGCATTCCCCACGCTGCGCGGCGGACGCGAGATCCTCGACACCGCCTCGAGCGGTCTGCGCGGCGAGCGGCCGCTTCGCGCGCTGCGGGAGCTCGCGCAACTCTGGGACCTGCTCGAGGCACACGCGATCACCGACCGCGTGCACCTCGACCTGGGCGCGGTCCGCGACTGGGACTACTACACGGGTCCCACGTTCGAGGTGTTCAGCGAAGACTCGGGATTCGCGCTCGGCAATGGCGGACGGTATGACGCGCTGCTCTCGCGCTTCGGCGAGAACCTACCGGCCACCGGGTTCGTCCTGCACGTCGATCGCTGTCATGACAGCCTCGAGCGCCGCGCCGGCGCCGCCGCGGAGCCATCGGTGCTCCGTGTCAGCTGGGAGAAGGATGCTCACGTCGTCGCGCTGGATGCGGCTCGCCGGCTGCGCGAACGCGGCGTCGCATGTGTCTGCGATCTGTCGGCGTTCGGCGACGGAGTCTTGCGCGTGAGCACTCGCGGTGCTGTCTGGCGGTATCGCGGACGTGAGGAAGAGGGCACCGTCGGCGCAGCGGTCGACGCGCTGTCACGGAGCGAGTCGTGAAGGGACTGCGAGTCGCGCTCCCCGGCGGCACGCTGCTTCCGGGCGCGTGCGAATTGCTCGATGCGGCAGGCATGATCCACCTCGACGCCACGCGCTTCGACCGCGAGCTGAGCGTTACCGAAGGGGGTTCGGTCTACGTGAAGGTGCGACCCACAGACGTCCCGGTGTACGTGGAGATGGGCGCGTGCGACTGCGGCATCGTCGGCAAGGACGTGCTCTGGGAGAGCAACCGCGAGTGCTACGAGCTTGCCGACCTCCGCTTCGGACTCTGCCGCCTCGTGCTCGCGGCACCACGGGAATCCGCCGTCGCTGCGGGAGCGTGGCCGGCGTCACTGCGGGTGGCGACCAAGTACCCGGAGTCGGCCCGGCAGTTCTTCGCAGCTCGATCGCTCAACGTCGTGATCATCCGCCTGCACGGCTCTGTCGAGCTGGCGCCCGCAACCGGGCTGGCGGACTGTGTTCTGGACATCACCGCGACTGGACGAACGCTGGCCGCAAACGGGCTCATCGAGGTGGCGGAAGCGGGTGTGTCCACTGCACGGCTGATCGCGAACAGCGCTGCACTCAAGACACGGAATGACGCCGTCGGTGGCTTCGCCGCGGCGTTGCGCCGTGCAGCCGCGTCGCGCCGTGCGGAGGGCGCCGCGTGACGATCGAGCTGGCCCGTCTCGACTCAACTCGGTTCGGCGCCGTCATCCGCGAGCGTGACCGCGAAGGCTTCACCGCGCCGCTGCTCGATGATGCAACGCTGCGCAGGCTTGCGGACATCTTCGGGCGATCGATCGGTGCTCAGGAGGCCGTGCGCGAGATCGTCGCCGACGTGCGCGAGCGTGGGGACGTCGCGCTTCGCGAATGGACATATCGGATTGACGGCGTCGATGTCGCAGACGTGCATGTCGGGCGGGACGCTCTCGAGCGCGCATGGGACCGCCTGGAGCGACCCGTTCGCAACGCGCTCACGGCTGCGGCACAGCGCATTCGTGAGTTTCATGCGCTGCAGGTGGACGCGGCCGATCGCGGGGCGGCGGGTGCCTGGCTCCGTCCGGTGCCACTTGGTCGTGCCGGCTGCTATGTGCCTGGCGGGCGCGCCGCATACCCGAGCACCGTCCTGATGTCGGTGATACCCGCCCAGGTTGCCGGAGTCGAGCGGATCGTGATTGCGAGCCCGCCGGCTGCCGGCGGGGGTGTGCATCCGCTCGTCGCAGCCGCAGCGCACCTGCTTGGAGTCGCCGAGGTGATCGCGGCCGGAGGAGCCCAGGCGATCGCCGCGATGGCGTATGGAACGGAGAGCATCGACCGGGTGGACAAGGTTGTCGGCCCGGGCAATGCGTTCGTGACGCTCGCCAAGCACGAGGTGTTCGGCGCCGTCGGCATCGACCAGCTCGCAGGTCCGAGCGAGATCCTCGTGATCGCGTCAGCAGGCGCTGCGGCGGATCTGATCGTCGCGGATCTCGTCTCGCAGCTCGAGCACGATCCGCTCGCGTGGGCTGTGTGCCTGACCGACGACGCCGAACTCGGCTCGGCAATCGTCGCGGATTTTGCCGCGACCGCGACCGAAGCCGCGCGCAGCGAGGTCATCGCGATGGCGGCAGGGCGTCATGCTGCGCTGGTGGACTGTGGTTCCCTCGACGAATCCCTGTCGCTCGCCGCGGCGTTCGCGCCGGAGCACATATCCCTGCAGGGTGCGGCGGCCGAGGCTCTCCGCGATCGAGTGCGCAACGCCGGCGCGGTCTTCGTCGGGCCGATGTCGCCGGTGAGCATCGGCGACTACGTGGCCGGACCGAACCACACGCTCCCGACGCACGGTGCCGCGCGGTATCGCGGACCGCTCTCGGTGATGGACTTCGTCCGCTGGCCAAGTTTCGTGGACCTGTCGGAAGCCGAGTTCGACGCGCTGTCGCCCGTGGCGATCGCGCTCGCGCAGGCCGAAGGTCTGCATGCCCACGAAGCGGCGATCCGGGCGCGGTCCCGCGTGCGTGAGCGAGCATGACCGCGAGGGTCCGTTCAGCGTCCAAGCGCCGGGACACACGCGAAACCCGGATCAACGCCGATGTGCTGATCGACGGGACGGGGGTGGCGGCGATCACATTGCCGCTGCCGTTCTTCCGCCACATGATCGAGGCCTTCGTGAAGTACAGCGGGATGGACGTCACGCTCGATGGGTCGGGCGATATCGATGTGGACGCGCACCATCTCGTCGAGGATGTGGGGCTGGTGCTCGGTGGTGCAGTGAGCGACGCGCTCGGCGATCGCGACGGGATCCGGCGCTTCGGCGAGGCGCACGCGCCGCTCGACGAGTCGCTGGTGCGCTGCGTTGTCGACTACGGCCGGCGTCCCAACGTCGTGTATGCGATGGACGCGTTGCAGGGGCGGATCAACGATTTCGACGTTGCGGTCATCGCGGAGTTCGTCAAGGGGTACGCGCAGGCTGCCGGGGCCACCATCCACATGGATTGCATCCGCGGCGACAATCTGCACCACATCGCGGAAGCTGCGTTCAAGGCACTCGGGCTCGCAAGTCGCGACGCGTTCCGCGTGATCGGTGGAGGCGTGCCCTCGACCAAGGGGACGCTGTGAGCCCGGTGGTCGGCATCTGCGATTACGGCGTCGGCAACCTGCGGAGCGTCGAGCGCGCGCTGCGCGCGTCCGGTGCGCGGACGCTCACCAGCGATGACCCGGACGCAATCGCAGGATGCGACGCCCTTGTGCTTCCCGGAGTTGGCGCGTTCGCGATCGCGGCGCGGGCGCTCAACGACACGGGTCTCGGTGGGGCGGTCCGCCACGTTGCAGCGACCGGCGTTCCCGTGCTCGGCGTGTGTCTCGGTCATCAGCTCCTCTTTGAGCGGAGCGAGGAAGGGGACAGCGTGCAAGGCCTCGGGCTGCTCGATGGAAGGGTCGTACGGCTCGTGCCGGGAGACGGCGCCAAGGTGCCGCACATGGGATGGAACACGCTGCTGCCGGTCAGAACGTCAAGGCTCCTGGACGGTATCGCGCCCGGGACCTACATGTACTTCGTGCACTCCTATGCCGCAGCGCCCGCACAGGAGGATGTCGTGGCCATGACGGAACACGGCCACCCATTTGCTGCGGCGGTGGAGCGCGAGAACCTCATGGGCACGCAGTTCCACCCCGAGAAGAGCGGCACCGCCGGCTTGCGCGTCTACGCGAACTTCGTAGCGCTGTGCGCCGCGCAAACCCCCGTCACCCGAGCCGGCTGACAGTGCTCGTCATCCCGGCGATCGACGTGCTCGAGGGCCGGTGTGTGCGTCTCGCCCGCGGCGAATACTCCAATGTGATCGTGTACGACCGCGATCCCGCCGAAGCCGCGCGGCGCTTCCTCGATTGCGGCGTCACACGCGTGCACGTCGTCAACCTCGACGCCGCGCGTGGGGACCCGGTACGCGAGAGCACCCGCGCCGTCGCACGCGTGGTCTCGGTGTGCGCCGCCGCGAGGTGCGAGGTGGAGGTGGGGGGTGGGGTCCGCGATGTTGCCTCCGCGCTCGGGTGGCTGGACGCCGGTGCCGCACTGGTGATCCTCGGCAGCGTGGCCGCCCGTGATCCCGAGCTCGCTCAGGCGATCTGCGAAGTGGCGGGTGGACGAGTCCTGCTCGGACTCGATGTCCGCGACGGCGTCGCGCGCGTACACGGCTGGACGGAGGACGGCGAGGTCGCGGTGGAGTTGCTGCGCACCTGGAGCGGTTGGGGCGCGGCGGGTGTCGTGTACACGGACACGACTCGCGATGGGCTCCTGAGCGGCCCGGACCTCGAAGGCCTGCAACGCTATCGCGCTGTGTACGGCGGTCCGCTGTACCTGTCCGGCGGGGTCAGCCGCCTCGAGGACCTCACCGCCTGCGCGGCGGCCGGCGTTGATGGGGTCGTGGTCGGCAAGGCGCTCTACGAAGGTCGAGTCGATCTCGTCGCGGCGCTCCGCGCCGTAGCGGAACCGGCCTGATGGCACTCGCGAAGCGCGTCATCCCCTGCCTGGATGTGACGGCGGGGAGGGTGGTCAAGGGCGTCGCTTTCGTCGACCTTCGCGATGCCGGTGACCCCGCCGAGCTCGCGGCCAGATATGACCAGGAGGGTGCCGACGAACTGGTCTTTCTCGATATCACCGCGTCGAGTGATGACCGCGCGATTCTGCTCGACGTCGTGCGTCGCACGGCCGATCGGGTCTTCATCCCCATGACAGTCGGTGGAGGAGTTCGCAGCATCGACGACGTCGACGCGCTGTTGCGTGCAGGGGCCGACAAGGTGTCGCTGAACACGGCCGCGCTCGCCAGGCCGGCGCTCATCGAGGAGGCAGCGAATATCTTCGGGTCGCAGTGCGTCGTCGTCGCAGTCGACTCCCGGCGGACCGACGGCCGCCATGCCGTGCACGTTCGCGGCGGGCGCGTCGACACGGGACGTGACGCGATCGCATGGGCGGTCGAGGCCGTGGAGCGTGGCGCCGGGGAGATCCTGGTCACGTCGATGGATCGCGACGGCACCGGCAACGGCTATGACCTCGAGTTGACTGCCGCGGTGTCGTCAGCCGTCACGGTGCCCGTCATCGCCAGTGGCGGCGCCGGCGAGCCGGAGCACCTCCGCCTCGCGTTCACCGACGGCGGTGCGGACGCCGCGCTCGCCGCGTCGATCTTCCACTTCGACGCGCACCCGATCCCCGAGACCAAGCGATATCTCCGCGATCATGGCGTGGAGGTGCGTGTGTGAGCGATGAGGCCGCGCCGCGATTCGGCGATGACGGGCTGATCACCGCGGTGCTGCAGGACGCGGCCACATCGGACGTGCTGATGGTGGGCCACATGAACCACGAAGCCTGGAGCGCCACCCTGCGCAGCGGACGGGCCACGTTCTTCAGTCGCTCCCGGCAGCGTCTCTGGGAGAAGGGGGAGACGAGTGGCAACACGATGCACGTCCAGGAGATCCGCATCGACTGTGACGGCGACGCGGTGCTCCTCCGCGTCGAACCCGACGGCCCGGCGTGCCACACCGGCGAGCGAAGCTGCTTCTTCCGATCGATCACTCGCTGAATACCAGAGGTAGGTCGCGCGGAGGGGTGTCAGAGCGCGGCGCCCGGCAGGTCGGGCCCGACGATGCGTGTGCCGGTGAAGAAACGGAGCAGGTCGGCGTTGCCGTGACCGCCGATGCCGCTTCCGTTCCAGAAGCTCTGCGCCGACTCGGGGCTCAGGTCGAGCACGCTCGCGCCGTTGATCTTCACCTCGCCCGCGGCCACACGCGCGCCGAGCGCGACGCCGGCCTGGACGTCGGCAGTGAAGACGTAGGCGGCGAGCCCGCCCGCGAGATGAGCGGCGAGCTCCAGCGCCTGCGCCTCATCCTGGACGGCATGCAGGACGAGCACCGGCCCGAAGATCTCCTCGATCGTGTCGGCCGGGCGCGCGCCGGTGACGACGACCGGGCGAACGAAGCATCCGCGTGACGGGTGATCGGTGAACGCGATGTGCGCCGTCGCGCCAAGGGTTTCCAGGCGCCGGACGTCGCCGGTCACGGCGTCAGCCTGCTGCCGGTTCGCCTGCGGGCCAAAGGTCGTTGCCGGGTCGAGGCACGATCCGGGTCGCAGACGACCGATGGCGGCACGCAAGGCGTCGAGCAGCGCATCGTGCAGCTGTGCAGCCACGAACACGGTGCCCGGACGCTCGCACCACTGCCCGTTGAGCTTGGTGAAGCCGAGCGCAAGTGCTTCCGCGGCTGCGTTGACGTCCGCATCCGCGCACACGATCGCGGGATTGTTGCTCCCGCATTCGAGCTGCAGCGCTTTCAGGTCCTGCGCGGCTGCCGAGGCGACAGACCGTCCCGCCCTCCGGCTTCCCGTGAATGTGAGACACCGCACGCGCCTGTCCGACGCGAGGGTCATCCCCACCTCGGCCTCGCCGTGCAGGATTTGAAAGAGTGCCCGTGGGGCGTCGTGCGCTGCGATGGTTTCCGCCATCGCGGTCGCAAGAAGTCCCGCAGAGTGCGGCGAGTGCTGCGATGGTTTCAGGAGAACCGGGCACCCCGCCGCGAGCGCGTACGCACTCTTCTTCACCGCGGTGAACCCCGGAGCGTTGAAGGGCGCGAGGACGGCCGCAGGCCCCCACGGCAGGCGCAGCAGATGGGCGTCGCCACCCGGAGACGGGAGCACGCGTTCGCGCATCAGGGTGTGCGCATGCTCGACGGCATCCCGCACGATGCCGGCCAGCGCTGCGGCGAACATCCCGGTCACCGCGATCGGCACGCCACTGTCGAATGCGTCCGCGGCGGCGAACTCGTCGCGCATGTCATCCAGGCGGTTCGCAAGGTCAAGGAGCAGCACGGCGCGTTCGTCGATCGGGCATTCCGCCCAGCGCCCCGCGGCGTGATCGCGCGCGGCTGCGGCGAGCGCGCGCTCGACCGTCTCCGCGGTCGACGTCGCGGAGCGCGCCAGTTCCTCACCGGTGTCCGGGTCCACGAGCGGGACGCCATCCAACGGTGCATCGATCCACTCGCCGTCGACCAGGTCGCGTTGCGGCGGCAGCGGCGGCCGGTCGGTCACGTCAGATGGTGTCCAGGTACCGTTCGCGCTCCCAATCCGTCACCGAGCGCATGAAGTCGCGCCACTCATACTCGGCAAGCGCGTGATAGTGCTTCACGACGTCCTCGCCGAACGCATGGTTGGCAAAGGTGCTGTGCCGCATCGCCTCGGCCGCGGCGAGCAGCGTGTCCGGCAGGGCGCTCGGTACGCGCTCGTACGCGTCCCCGATGCTGGGAGGGCCGGGATCGAGCCGGCTGTCGATGCCGTCGCGCATCGATGCGAGCAGGCCGGCGAGGGCGAGATATGGGTTGACGTCGGCGCCCGGAAGACGGAACTCGAGACGCGTCGCCATCGGTGCGCCCGTGAGCACGCGCGTCGTGACCGTCCGATTGTCGAAGCCCCAGGTGAGGCCATTGCCGGCGAAGTCCTGGCTCGAAGTGCGGCGGTATGCGTTGATGCTCGGTGCGTACCAGCACATCAGGTCGCCGGCGTGGGCGAGCACTCCTCCCACCGCGTGACGCATGACGTCGCTGATGCCCCGTTCGCCTGCCTCGTCGTGAAAGACGGCAGCGCCCGACGCATTCCGGAGTGATGCGTGAATGTGGCAGGAGGAGCCGAGATCGCCGGTCATCGGCCGCGGCATGAAGGTCGCCGTGTATCCGTTGCGGGTGGCGTGGTCCTTCACCGCCTGCTTGTAGAGGACGTGCCGGTCGGCCATCTCCAGTGGATCCGCGTACTCGAGGTTGATCTCCCACTGTCCGAGGCCGTACTCCACCTGTGCGACGTCCACCGGGACGCCGCTCTCATCGAGTGCTCGCCGGAGTCCCTGGAAGAAGGCCTCCATCGTGTTGCCTTCGGTGATGTTGTAGTCGGCGTGCACGTCCGTGGTCGGCACCATCGATCGATAGCCGCCGGCGCGAAGTTCGCTCGGGGTGCCGCGATAGAGATAGAACTCGAGCTCCGTCGCAGTGAATGCCTGCAGCCGGCAGTCCCCGACTGCGGCGACCTGACGTCGCAGAATGGTGCGAGGCGCGATCGGAAGGGGTGCGCGGTCATGTTCGTCGACGCAGTCGGCGAGGCAGATCGCCGTGTTCTCGAGCCAGGCCGCGCGACGCAGCGTCGCGAGATCCGGAACCAGCCCGAAGTCGTGCCAGCCCGTGTGCGCGCCGGCGAAATCAACGCGGAGTCCCTCGAGCGATTGCGCCATGTCCCACGCGAAGACGCAGGTGCAGATGTGCAGTCCCTCGTCGATCTTGTGCGCGAACACGCGTGGGCTCATTCGTTTGCCGAACATCCTTCCCTGGATGTCCGTGCCGGCGATGATGACCGTGTCGATGCCGAGACGCTCGAGGTCGCCGATCTCGAGGCGGTCGGTCATCGCGCGAGCCACCCGCCGTCGACGACGAGCTGCGTGCCGGTGATGAACGTTGCATCGTCGGAGAGCAGGAACGACACCGCGGCGGCGATGTCCTCCGGCTGTCCCATCCGCTTCACGAGTAGCCGGTCGAGCACGACACTCGGGATCTCGAAATGGTTCGGGTCGACGCCGGGGATGAAGCCTGTCTGCACGGGCCCCGGTGCCACCGCGTTGACTCGAGTTCCCTGCGCAGCCAGCTCGACGGCGCAGGCTTTCGTGAGCATCTTCACGCCGCCCTTGCTCGCGTTGTAGTGCGGCTGCGCAAACCCGCTCGACGACACGACCACCTCTGCTTCGACGGTGGACAGATTGACGATCGCGCTCGGCGTGCTCAGCGCCAGCATCGGCGCCGCCACCTGGGTGACGATGAACTGGCCTTTCAGGTTCACGTCGAGGACGAGGTCCCACTCCTCGTCGGTGAGATCCTTGAGGGAGCTCATGGTCACCAGACCCGCGTTGTTGACCACGTAGTTGATGTGACCCCAGCGCGCGACCGTCTGTTCGAGTCCCGCCTGCACGCCTGCGCGATCACGCACGTCAACGCACATCGCGAGGGCGTCGTGGCCCTGCGCCACGATCGATGCGGCCGTGGCCTCGGCACTCTCGGTCCGGGCATCGCTGCATGCGACCCCGGATCCCTCCGCGGCAAGACGATGTGCGATCGCCCTGCCGATGCCAGACCCGGCACCGGTGACGAAAGCGACGCGACCGGCGTGCCGCGCGACCTCCGGGTTCAGCTCGACGCCGCCGCGCTGCCGTGATCGACGTCGTTGATGAAGTCGATGAGGCCTCGGAAGTAGGTGGTCGGGTCGTCGTACATCGCCATGTGACCGGCGTTGTGACAGAGCACGAATCGCCCGTTCGGGAAGCGGTGGGCCATCTGCTCCATGTGCACCGGATCCATCGTGTCGTCGGTTGCGCCGATCACGAGCGTCGGCACGTGGATGTCCTTCTGCGACTCGGTGCGATCCCAGTCAGCGAGCAGACCGCTCGCACCGAGCTCGCTCGGACCCTGCATCGGCACGTAGATCGACCGGTTGACGTGCCCGAAGGAGCGCGTGACCGGCTCGGGCCACTCCTCGAGCGGCTTGCGCAACACGTGCGCCATGTAATGGTCGTCGAGGAGTGCCATGTACTCCGGGGTCTCGGTGTCGCCGCTTGCCTCGAGGCTCTTGATCTTCGCGAGCTGCTCCTGATCCATCGCCGGCATGAGCACCGTGCGCGCGTACTCGTTGTACGCGGGAATGCTCGACATCATGCTCGAGATGACGAGCCCCTTCAGATGCTGCTGGTGCTTGAGCGCGTACTCGGTCGCGAGGATGCCGCCCCACGAGTGGCCCAACAGGAAGAAGTTCCCGGAGTCGAGACCGAGCGCGACGCGCACCTGCTCCACCTCATCGACGAAGCGATCGATCTGCCACAGGTCCGGGTCGTCGGGTTGGTCGCTGTAGAACGAGCCCAGCTGGTCGTAGTAGTAGTACTCGATGCCGGCGGCGGGGAGGAAGCTGTCGAAGATCTCGAAGTACTCGTGGGTGGCCGCGGGGCCGCCGTGCAGGAGCAGCAGCTTGGCCGTCGGGTTGTTGCCGGCCCGCTTGGTCCAGACGTGAAAGTCGCCCTTTGGTGTCTTCAACGGGATCATCTTCACGCCGCCCGAGAGGATGTCGTCCCTGCCTGAGTTGTCGAGGTACGTCGCAGCGTTCATCGGCACTCCTGTGGGCTGATGCTGGAAGTCGTTGCACCCACAGGGTAGCCACGGGACCGACAGCGACGCAATCGGTCCACCCGACCCCTTGGCAATCGTCCGGGCAAGACGGCATACTGCGTGCCGTCGTACCGACGTACGGGAATGAGTCCACCTGTGCAGGCTGTAGCACACCCTGCGACCGGTCGCCCGCGTCCGCCCTTGGCTCACATGTAGGGGAGTACTTGGATGAGCATTGCTGATCCCGGCCATGCACTGGTTCGCAACGCAGTGTCCGCGCGGGGGGTTCTGTTCCAGTCGGTGACCACCATGGGCCCCGGCGTCGGGCTCGCCTTCTCGATCGGCGTGGGTGCAGGCTTCGCCGGGGGTGGCTTGACCCTCTCGGTGATCATCGCGCTGATCGCATGCCTGCTCGTGGCGTTCAGCATCGGTCAGCTCGCCCAGCATCTCCCTTCCGCCGGCGGTCCCGCGGCGTACGCAGCGCGTGGTCTCCACCCGATCGTGGGTGCGATCGTCGCCTGGGGATACAGCTTCACCTACCTGCTCGCATTGCCGTTCCTGGCACTGCTCATGGGCTTCTTTCCGGCGGGCATTCTCGTGACGCAGTTCGGCTGGGACTTCGGGGTCTCCTGGGTGGCCTGCGCGATGCTCGGGCTCGCGATCAGCTTCGTCATCAACTACGGGGGCATCAAGGAGAACACCCGGGTCGGTGTGGTCCTCGGGGCGTTCGAGATCGCAGCCTTCACCGCCCTGGCGATCACCCTGATCGTCGTCGGCAAGCACAACGGCATTGACAACCTCAGCACGAAATACGCCAACGTCCCGGGGTTCGTGGGAATCTCGGGCGTGTTCGCCGGATCGGTCTACGCGATCCTGGCGTTCATCGGCTTCGACGCTGCGGCACCGCTCGGTGAGGAGGCGAGAAACCCGAAGCGCGCAGTGAAGTTCGCCGTCATCGGATCAGCCCTCATGGTGGGTGTCTACTACCTGTTCGCGATGTATGGCGCCGAGGCGTACCTCGGCCCGCAGGGTTTCTCCACCTTCGGCACGCTCAACAGCAGCGACCCGTGGATCCTGCTGGCAAAGGACGTGTGGGGGATCGGATGGCTGATCATCCTGCTCGCCCTGCTCAACAGCGCGGTCGCGAACACCAACGGGATCGCCAACGCATCGACCCGCGTGTTCTGGGCACTTGGTCGCGCGCGCATCCTGCCGAAGGCGCTCTCGGACACGCATCCCCGGCTCGGGACACCGCGCGTCGCGACGATCGGGATCTTCGCGCTCGCCGTCATTCTCACGGTGTGGCTCGGTGAGGCGTACACGCCGACGGTCGCGTACGGGCTGCTCGGCACCATGGTCGTCGGCCTCGTCATCCCGATCTACATGATCCTGAACGTCGCGAGCTTCGGCTACTACTGGCGCTACGCTCGCTCGGACTTCAATGTGGTGAAGCACGTGGTGATCCCGGTGCTGGGCGTTGCCGCGTTCGTCTTCCCGTTCCTTGCGGGCCTGGGCCTGGCTGTCGTCTCGTTCATCGCGCCGCTCACGCCGCCGATCAGCTATGCCGGCCCGGTCGTCATCGCGCTCTACGTGATCGGGCTCGTCGTCGTCGTCTATCACTGGTCCACACACCCGGACCGCGTCGTCGCGATGGGAGAGACGCTCGGTGACGATGGGAGCATGGACACGGGGACCGCGCCGGCTGCCGTGGGTGCCGGGGCAGGCTGACATGGGCCGGCTCGACGGCAAGGTCGCTGTCGTGACCGGGGCAGGCAGCGGTATCGGTCGGGGCATCGCCACGGTGTTCGCCGCCGAGGGCGCGCAGGTGCTCGCGGCGGATCGGGATGCGCAGGGACTGGAGGAGACCCTGCGCCGCGCCAACGCGTCCTCGCCCTCCGGCTCCGGCTCGATTGAGACGGTGGTGGCGGACATCTCCGACGAGGCGCAGGTGCAAGGCCTGGTCGACCGCGCCGAATCCACGTGGGGCAAGCTCACCACCTGGTGCTCGAACGCGGGTATCTCGATGGCCGGGACCCTCGAGGAGACCAGTCTCGCCGACCTGGAGCGAATCTTCGCGGTCAATGTCCGCGGGCCGTTTCTCGGCGCGAAGTGCGCGATCCCCGCGATGCGACGCGCCGGTGGCGGGAGCATCATCAACACCGGGTCGGTGAACAGCTTTCTCGCCGAGCACGCGCTCTGCGCGTACACGACGAGCAAGGGTGCGGTGCTCATGCTGACCAAGAGCATCGCCCTCGACTACGCGGCGGAGGGCATCCGGTGCAATTGCCTGTGCCCGGGATTCGTCGACACGCCGATCAACATCCCGCACTACAACCGGTTGGGCGGTATCGACAAGATCCGGGCCTCACTGCCGGAATGGATCCCGGCCGGCAGGGGAGGAGAGCCGGAGGAGATGGCCTACATGGCGCTCTTCCTGGCGAGCGATGACAGCCGTTACGTGAACGGCACCGCAATGGTGGTCGACGGCGGCCTGAGCGCCGGGGCCTGAGCGAGGAGAATTTCGAGATGGAGCAAAGGCTTTCCAGCGACGTCACGCTGCATGTCGTCGACGAGGGTGACGGTTCACCGATCGTGTTCGTGCACGGCGTGATGATGAGCGGGCGCTTCTTCGAGAAACAGGTGAGCGGACTCCGAGCGAAGCATCGCGTTGTCGTGCCCGACCTGCGCGGTCATGGCCAGTCGGAAAAGGTGCTGTCGGGTCACACGGTGGGCAACTATGCGCAGGACCTGCAGCTGCTCTTCGCCGCCCGGTCGATCGCGCGTCCGGTGCTCGTCGGCTGGTCGATGGGTGCAATGGTCGTGTACGAGTACCTGAAGGCGTTCGGGTCGGATTCCGTCGCGGGAGTCGTGATCGTCGACCAGCCGCCGTCGGACTTCGCCTGGGAGGGTTATCCGTTCGGGGTGCTCACCGTCGAGGCGCTGGCCGAGATGGTTGAGGGGCTGCAGTTGGATCAGCGAGCGGTTGCCGAGGAGTTTGCCGGGCTGATGCAGCACGAGCCGAAGCCCGAGGTGAGCGCCTGGATGGTCGAGGAGATCATGCGCGTGCCTGCGGCGGTTGCCTCGACGATCCTGGTGAACCAGACGCTGCGCGACTACCGGACGTTCCTGCACGAGATTTCGTGTCCCGCACTCGTGGCCTTCGGAAGGGATCCGAAGCTGACGCCCCCCGAGGCGGGGGAGTACATCGCAAGCCAGATTCCGGGCGCTCGATTCGAGGTGTTCGAGCACTCGAGTCACGTCCCGTTCCTCGAGGAGGCAGAGCGGTTCAACGTCCTGGTCCAGGAGTTCTCAGCAAGCCTTTCGTGACGGTGGGTGAGCGTCGGCCAGATCGGCCACGTCGCCACCTTGACGAAGGTGAATCGCGCGAGCTAGCGTCGGCGGTGCACGTATTCGTCCGGGTTTGACACGAGGGGGCGCCATGCATCCCATACGAGCGGCACGACGCGGTCGAATCGCCATCGCACGACTCAGTGTGATCACGCTCGGCGTCGGATTCGCCGCGTTCGGCGCGAGCCCGACGCAGGCGTTGGCGGCCGGTCCGGAGACGCTCACCGGGACGTTCGCCGACGGCGCGACGTACCTGATTCAGGTGCCCGCCGACTGGAATGGGACTCTCGTTCTCTACAGCCACGGCTATGTCACCCCGGGAAGCCCGAACCCCGCGACCGATGTCGGTGACCCCCTCACCGGTGCGTGGCTCCTGAGCAACGGGTATGCGCTTGCAGGATCGTCGTACGCCACAACGGGCTGGGCGATCCAGCAGGCGATCCCAGACCAGATCAGGACCCTGAACGCCTTCGACCGTTTGGTCGGCAAGCCTCGCCGCTCGATCGCGTGGGGCCACTCCCTCGGCGGCATGATCACCGCGGGCCTCGTCCAGGACGACCCCGGTCGCTTCGCAGCGGCGCTGCCGATGTGCGGCGTCCTCGCCGGGGGAGTCGGCACGTGGAACGTTGCACTCGACTCCGCATTCGCAGTGCAGCAGTTGCTCGGGACCGGCTCCGGCTTGCAGGTCGTGAACATCACCGATCCCACTGCCAACCTGACCCTGGCCGAAGGACTGTTCGCGGCAGCGCAGGCCACCCCCCAGGGGCGGGCGCGGATCGCGCTGGCCAGTGCGCTCGGCGACCTTCCCGGCTGGTTCGACCCGGCGAGCCCTGAGCCCGCGGCTACCGACTACGCCTCTCAGGAGGCGAATCAGTTCCTCTGGGAAACCCAGGTCGACGGCCCGTTCGCCTTCGCGCTCCGGGCGGAGCTCGAGGCCCGCGCCGGCGGCAACCCGTCCTGGACCACCGGCGTCAACTTCTGGGCGCAGCTCAAGGGGTCGGTCGACTATGCCGAGGTGAAGGCCCTCTACCTGGCGGCGGGGCTGAGCCTCAGCAGCGACATGCGGACGCTCGGCGCGGCACCACGGATCAGCGCCGATCCGAGCTCGGTCGCCTACCTGCAGCACAACATCACCTACACCGGTGACCTCGACATGCCCGTTCTCACCCTCCACACGACCGGCGACGGGCTCGTGGTCAATGAGGACGAGGCGGCGTACAGCGCGAGCGTTCGAGCGGCGGGGGACTCAGGGCTGCTCCGTCAGGACTTTGTCAGCCGCGCGGGGCACTGCACCTTCACACCGGCGGAAACGATCGCTGCCTTCCAGGCGCTGATTCATCGCGTGAACACCGGTCACTGGGGTGACAGGACGACCCCGAGTGCCCTCAACGCGGCGGCAGCGGCACTCGGTCCGACGTTCAACATTGCTCCGCCGGCGTACGTCGCCTTCACGCCGGCGCGCTTCCTGCGGCCGTTCCCGACCATCGACCACTAGCACGCGGGGTGTCGGTCTCCCGTCAGTGCAGAAGATCGAGGATTCGCTGGATGGGAGCGCCGTGCAGGACGTTGCCGTCCCGTCCCGTGGTGGTGTCCGCCTGGAACAGGGCGTTGAGGGCAGCTTCCTCGGTCGCGTCGGCGACGGCCTCGAAGATGAGGTCGAAGGGCGAGCCCTGCGTCCAGAACTGACCTTCGATCATCGTCCGGACCTCGAGCGTCTGCGTGACCGAGGCACGCGGGACGCGGTTTGCCGTGGAGAATGCCACGAAGACCTCGCCGCTCCCGTCATTCCCGACTGACCCGGTGCGCGCCAGCCCGACACCGACGCGCCGTGTCAACCGCTGGAGTTGCAGCGGGTTCAGCGGGAGATCGGTCGCGACGATGCCGACGCACGACCCCTCCTGATGGTGGGAAGGCATCAGGTCGGTGATCTGCCGGCCCACCGGCCGTCCGAGGATCGAGAGCTGACGCCGGCTCCCGTAGTTGGTCTGCAGCAACACTCCAACGGTGTACGTGGTGCCGCCGATTTCCACAAGCCGTGACGACGTGCCGATGCCACCCTTGAAGTCGAACTGCTGGGTACCCGTGCCCGCCCCCACACAGCCCTCGCCGACTGGTCCGGTGCCGGCGTTGCGCAGCGCGCGATGCACGTCCTCCGCGGTCAGCGTCTGGTGACGGTTGTCGCTGAGGAACCCCGCATCGCACTCGAGCACCACGGGGATCGCCACATCAAGGATGCCGACGTCTGGGTCGCGCTCGGTCGCGTACGTGACCCCGGCCTCGTATGCGATGCCGATGTGCCGCGTGTCGGAGAGCAGGATCGGGGATGCGAGCAGACCCCACTCGGCGATCACCAACTCCCCGGTGGACACCCCGTATCCGTTCAGCGCGGAGCTGCCGGCGTACACCCGCTCGCGGAAGGGATCGCCAGCATGCGGCCAGATCGCGGTGACGCCGGTCCGCGCAACGGGCTCGTCCGTTCCCGGCTCGCCGCGCCAGACCGTCTCGTGGCCGACGCGCACGCCCGGGACGTCGGTCAGCGCATTCAGGCTCCCGGTGGGAAGCGCGCCGATGACGATGCCGTGATCGCGCACCCTGCCGCGGCCGGGTGGCGGTGTGCTTGCGCTCACCCTTCCTCGACGTGCACCCGACCACCGGAGATCGCGGCCAAAGCGGCCCGGCCGCGGTCGCGCAGCCGCTCGTGGGTGCCGTCCATCCATGGAATGTCACGCGGCAGGTAGCGCTTCGGGGCCTTGGCGACGATCGTGTAGTTGGCGTCGACGACGTTGGCGATGCGTGACCGCGATGCCTGCGACAACAGCTGATACGCGTCCATGAGGCTCAGCCCCGTGGCGGTCGAGATCCATGTGACGAGCTGCGTGTGCGCGATCCGGAACGCGTCCTCGAGAGGGCGATACGAGCCCGCGACCATGATCGCGTCATCGCTCTCGAGCCGCGGCCATTCGCAGAACACTCCCTTGATCACGTCAACGGTGAGTGTCGTGGTCATCGCTCCCTCGACGGCAGAACCACAGACTTCGCCTTCGCCCATCGTGTAGTGGCCGTCGCCAAGCGAGAAGAGCGCACCGGGAACGTTGACGCCCAGGTACAGCGTCGCCCCGGCACATGCTTCCGGCGTGTCCATGTTCCCGCCGAACGCCTCGGGCACGAGCACATTTCGCGCCTCGTATGCGGCGGGGGCGACGCCGATCGTGCCGTGAAACGGTTGCAAGGGCAAGCGGATCTCGCAGTCCGAGTCCAGGGCGTGGTAGAGCACTTCGGCGGTCGACGCGTCGACGTGATACAGCCACGTCCGCTCGGGCAGTGGGGGTTGCAGTGTTGCGGTGTACTTCGTTCCGGTCAAGGATCCGAACAGCGACACCGTGGTGCTCACCGCCCAGTCACGCGCCGGTTGCACATCGATGAGGTGAATCGCGAGCGTGTCCCCGGGTTCGGCGCCCTCGACATAGAAGGGTCCGGTCTGCGGGTTGATGAACGGATACTCGATGCACTTGCTCGGAATATCGTCGATGCCGCGGATGTTGCCCGCGAAGCAATCCTCGGTGTACACACGAAGCACCTCACCGGGACGCACGCGCCACACGGGGTTCACGCCACCGAACGTCCATGCGTACTGGTCGGGGCGTGGAACGATCGACCGGATCACCGCGACATCAGGCATTTCGACTCCTCGGCTCAGCCGCGTGCCTAACTCTTGGGCGTCGAGTCGTGAATCCAGTAGCGGTCGCGATGCGGCCTGAGGAATGCGTAGTAGTAGATGACGCCGGCGACGATGATGCCGAGCACGACCAGCAGGTCGCTGCCCTTCTGCTGAGTGATCGCGAGCCCGCATCCGACCAGGGCGATGATCGGCGGCACGGGCCAGAGCGGCATTCTGGATGGGCGCTCGAGATCCCGTTGCCGGATCCGGCTGACCAGCGACGAAATTGCGATCAACGAGTACAGGACGATCAGGAGCACTGCGGTGAACGTCACGACGGTGACAAGCGATGACTGCAGGCACAGGATGGTCGCGAGGCCGCCCACCACGAGCGTTGCCACCCACGGTGACTTGCGGGTCACCGACACCTTACCGAGCCAGGAACTGACCGGCTCGGGCCATGCGCGGTCGCGGCCTCCCGCCCACACGATGCGCGCGAACTGCAGCGTGATCGCCAGCGAGGCATTGAAGATCGCGAGGATCCCGCCCCAGATGATGATGGTGACGAAGGTGCTGCCGAACGAGTCACGCGCGACGTCGGTGAGGGGCGTCGTCGAGTGCAGGAAGCTGCTGAGATTCTGAGCGCCGAACACAACGGCGACAAACGGAATCACCTCGAACACGATGCCGATCAGGGCCGCGGTGACAACTGCACGACCCACTCGTGCCGCACCACCTGTCGTTTCCTCGGCGAAGTTGATCGCGCTGTCGTAGCCGTTCACGGAGAAGAGCGCCACCGCGAGGGCTGCGATGACGATGGATGCTGTGACCGGCCCCAGCCCATTCCCGGAGGCCACGACGCCCTGGGTGAGGATGGAGAGTGGCTGGTGGATGTGCGCGAGACCGGAGACCAGCAGCGCCGTCACGACGAGCAGCTCGATCAGGAGGAAGATGCCGGTCAGGACGGCGTTGAAACGAATCTGCAGCAGCGCCAGGATGGTGACGACGACCATGATCGCCGCGGCCGTCAGGTTCGTCGGGATGCTGGGGTTCAACGAGGTCACATAGGTGCCGACCCCGAAGGCGACGCTGGCGGGGAGGAAGATCGCCTGCCCCATGTAGTCGAGCATCGCCAGGAAGCCGAGCTCCTTCCCGAGGACGTTTGTGACGATGGAGTAGAGGCCCCCGGCGGTCGGGTACATCGAACCCAGCTCGCCCATGCAGAGCGCGATGCAGACGGCGATGAGACCGCCGAGGACGTACGCGAGCACCGAACCGGTTCCGGCGGTCAGGATCACCACCGGCCCGATGACGAGCAGCGATGCCGTCGGCGTGATGTCCGACAGCACCAGGGCTATGTGGCCGAGGAAGCCGACGGACCGCTCCAATCCGTGATGCTCGACAACAGTGCTCGGGACACCGCCCACGCCAATTGGATCGTTCATCTTTCATCCCCATGAAGACAACGCCACCGGATGTGTGGTGCGGACTATAGCGACCGCGTGGGATTTTTTGGTGGAGGCAAAACCGCGCCGGATCAGGGCTTGATCAGTGCCACGCTCGTGGTCAGTTGCTCGACGAGGTCCTTGCGCACCTCGACACCGCTTCCCGGGCCAACAGGAACGCGAAGGCACCCATCCTCGAGCACGAACGGCTCGGTGATGTCCTCGGCGAAGTAGCGGTCGGAAGCTGACGTGTCACCGGGAAGCTTGAAGTTCGGCAGCGCTGCGAGTGCCAGGTTGGCGGCACGTCCAACGCCCGTCTCGAGCATGCCGCCGCACCACACCGGTGCGCCCAGAGCGGCGCAGACGTCGTGGATGCGCACCGCTTCGATGTAGCCGCCGACCCGTCCTGCCTTGATGTTCACGATGCTGCACGCGCCGCGCTGCACCGCGTCCGCTGCGACCGGCGCGGACACGATCGACTCGTCGAGGCAGATCGGCGTCGACATCGTGGCCGCGAGCGCCGCGTGACCGGCGATGTCCTCCTCGACGAAGGGCTGTTCGATGAGCATCAGGTTGTATTCATCGAGGCGGCGCAGCCGCGGTGCACTGGCGGCGTCGTACGCAGTGTTGGCGTCGACCTGCAGCAGCAGATCCTCTCCGAAGGCGTCACGCACCGCCTGCACGGGCTCCCAGTCCCAGCCCGGCTCGATCTTGAGCTTGATGCGGACGTATCCCTGCTTGATGTAACCGGCGACCTCCTCGAGCAGCGCGTCGATCGTCGAGGCGATGCCGACGGACACGCCGCACTGCACACGATCGCGCACCGCGCCGAGGTAGCGTCCGAATGACACGCCGTACCCGCGCAGCTCTGCGTCGAGCACCGCGGTCTCGACGGCCGCCTTGGCCATGCGATGCCCGATCACGCCGGCGAGTGCGGGCTGGACCCCGCGCCCGGAGAGGTCGTCCACCGCGAAGAGCCTGGGGGCGAGGTGCTCACTGATCACGGCCTGCGCCGCGACAACGTACTCGCTGCTGTACACGGGATCCGCGAGCGCGACGCACTCGCCAAGCCCTTCGCCGTCGTCGGTGATGACGCGCACCAGCAGGACGTCGCGGGCCGACTGTGAGCCGAACGACGTCCGGAATGGACGCACGAGCGGCACACCGATCCGTCGCAACTCGATGGCGCGCACCTTCACGATGACGTGCCCTCGGGTGCCGGTCGGTCTGATTCCTCGACGGGAGCTCCGGCGACAATGCGACCGATGAGCGCGCGGAGCAACGCAGCCCGCATCGGCATCATTGCAATCTCAACGTATTCACCCTCGGCGTGAGCGCCGTCGCCGACCGCGCCGAGGCCGTCGAGAGTCGGCACACCGAGTGCGCCGGTGAAGTTGCCGTCCGACGCACCTCCGACCCGCGCGGTGCCGAGCGGGGATTCTCTCAAGGTCGCCGCGCACTCCTCGGCAAGCCGCACGAGCGCGGTGGAGCGACGCTCCTCGAGCGGCGGCCGGTTGATGCCGCCCGTCACCTCGAGACGCGCACCGGCGACCGCGGGCTCGAGGCTGCGGATGGCGCTGTCGACCCGTCGCTGCTCGTCGACGCTCCAGGCGCGGACATCGATGTCCACTTCCGCAAGCGCCGGGACGGTATTGATGGTCGTGCCGGCGTGCGCGGTGGTCGGCGTCACGGTGGTCCCGAGGTCCGGAGCGCCGATCGCCGCGATCCTCGGCACCTGCGCCGCGAGCTCGAACAGCGCGTTGACGCCACGCTCCGGCTCCAGCCCGGCGTGTGCCGCACGGCCGTGGATGACGAGACGGTACATGGAGATGCCCTTGCGCGCCACCTTGACGCGGCCACCCAGACCAGGTTCGAGCACGAGAACACAGCGGGCGCGTCGCGCCTCCGATTCGATCAGTGCCTGCGACGACGGCGAGCCGATCTCCTCGTCGGACGTGATGAGAATCGTCACTGCGGAAAGACCCTCGAACCCCCGCAGCGCAAAGAGAGCCTGGACAAGTCCGGCCTTCATGTCGAAAGCGCCCGGGCCGGTGGCGCGGCCGTCGGTGACGGAGAACGGCCAGCGCTCGATGGTCCGCGCCGGCCACACCGTGTCAAGGTGGCAGAGCACCAGCACGCCGCTGTCACTGCCGCGCACCCGGAGATGCCGCCGCCCGTCGATCTCGAGCGCCTCGGGCACGACGCCGATGGTCGACTCGACCATCTCGGCAGCGACCTCCATGCCGCTGCGCATCAGGTCCCGGTCGTCACTCGGTGTTTCCGCGGTGACGAGCCGTTCCAGCGCGGCGACCATCTCGGCTTCCCCGGCGTCACGCATCTGCATCTCCCGATCGCCGGCGGGTGAACCGATAGGCGCCGTCATCCCACTCCACGCCGAGACCCTCGCGCTGGGCCTGCATCACCGCCTCTCGTGCCGCCGCACGCGCTGCTTGCGCGGCGGCGGAGTCGGTTCGGGAGAGCATGGTGTAGTCCCGAGGAATGGCATGCGAACGCACGACATCAGCCGGCGGCTGGGGTTGCTCGGCGAGCGCGAGGAGCACACGAGGGGACTCCAGCTGCCACGAGACCTCGAAGCGATCGCTGTCCTCGCCGGCATTGACGATGTCGTCCATCTCGCCGTAGAAGTTCGGATACAGCGCCATCACAACGGCTCCCAGCTTGACCAGATTGAACCGGGCGTTGCGCGCGACCAGTGGGTCAAACGTCCAGCGGACCTCGTTGATACCCTCGCGGAGGCACACCGCGCGTTGCGTGAGCTTGAGCGCGTAGCCGACACCCGACGAGAGGTGTGACGGCACCACCGCGGTCATGTGGGAGTGGAGATGCATCCCCCCGGCCCACCCTGCGAATCCGAGGGTCATCCCGACGGGACGCCCGTCGACGAGGGCCGCGAGCAGCGTGGACCCGGCATGAGCGAAAGCTCGGAGCAGATTTGTCTGGGGGATCTGCTGCGGTCCCCACACCTCACCGACAACCACCTGAGCGAGTGCGACGTCATCGCCCTTGAGTTCACGAACCTCGACGCCTGCCCGCGATGCGGCATCACGAGCGAGAGCCCATGCGGTATCAATCGTCGTACTCGTCGAGCCCGGGTGCATGTCCGGGCCGATTCTAGGTG
>JBAUTG010000067.1:0-6804 GCA_049582105.1 Candidatus Dormiibacterota bacterium
ACCCTCCGTTTCAATTGCACTGCTCACGCAGCATTCCCTTCGGCATGCATCGTTACTGATACCAGAGGCGAATCAGCTCGCCGTCGATCCGCAGCGATCCCTCTCGGACACCGAGGACTCGCTCATACGCCTCCGCATATGCGCCAAGGAGGCGCTCGACCTCCTCGAGCGTCACGCGATTGGACCGGCGGCCGATGAAGAGCTCGGTGGCGAGAAGGTTGGCGCCGAACATCAGCGAGACGAGCACGAGCGCCGCATCGCGGGGCGCGCTCACCGCGAAGACGCCTTCGCTCTTGCCCTGCGCGATGATCGAGCCGAGCACCGGCGCGAGATCTTGCATCATGCGCTGGCGGAGTTTCTCGCGGACGAGCGCGTTGTCATCCGACAACCAGATCTCGGCAATTCCGAGCACCAGGTCCCTGCGCTCGGCTTTCCATCCCGCAATCCCGGAGAACACGCGCTGCAGTTTCGCGAGCGCAGAGAGGGACGGATCACGGACCGTTGAATCGAGGGATGCGATTGCGGCCTCCCCCATGCGTGTCACCACCGCATCGAGGAGCTGTTGCTTCGAGTCGAAGTAGTGGTAGAAGGCGCCCCGGGAAGCACCGACCCCATCCAGGATGTCCTGGACACTCATCTGCTCGTAAGCCTTCGTCTGAATCAGGTGCTGAGCGACGTCGATGAACGCGTCGCGCCGAACCGTCTGCTCCGCGAGGTTGACCGTCCGTGACATCAGCGACTCCATAGACCGACTGTCGGTCTAAGAATACACACGGGCTCGGCTCGTGTGAACCCCTCTCATCAGAGGGTCAGCTCCAGTCGCTCTTACCCCGGTTCTTCGCGTTGCGACGAGCCATGAACGCCGCCGCCTCGGCCCGGCGGGAAAGACCGAGCTTGAGGAGGATGTTCGACACGTAGTTCTTCACCGTCTTCTCGGCCAGGAAGACCTTCTCCGCGATCTGCCGGTTGGTCATCCCTTCGGCGACGAGGTCGAGGATCTTCCGTTCCTGTGCCGTGAGGTCGCCGATGCCGTCGTTGGCGTCGGATCCCTCCCCCCGCAGGCGCGCCAGCACACGCGCGGTGACCGTGGGATCCAGGAGTGAGTCGCCGCGGGCAACCTGCTGGATCGCGCCGACGAGATCTCCACCCCGGACCTGCTTCAGGACAAAGCCGGCGGCGCCGGCCATGATGGAACTGAACAGCGCCTCGTCGTCCGAGTGCGCGGTGAGCATGAGCACCTTGGTGTCCGGAAACGCGGACCGGATGTCGCGACATGCTTCGATCCCCGAGCGTCCCGGCAGTCGCACATCCATGATCACCACGTCAGGAGGATCTGCGGACACCGCCTTGAGCGCCGCATCCGCGTCGGCCGCCTCCGCGACGATGCGTATCCCACCCACGCCGTCGAGGATGCTGCTGAGGCCCCGCCGGACCAGCTCGTGGTCGTCGCACAGCAGCACCCGGATCACCTGCTCATCGGGCACGACTGCACTGTAGCAGCGAACGGAGGGTCGGCCGGACCAAAGGCCACGAATTTCGTGACCTTATGCTCTGGCCGCGCCTTGTGCGAGGCGACATGATCGGATCCGGGAACCACCAGATGAACACAATGCTCGTCCACGATTTCGCGTACGTACCGGCCCCTGCGGACAAGGTGCGAGACCGCATCCTCGCCGACCACGGCGCGTGGCTCGCGCCCCTCGTCACGGCCGCCGCCGGAGAAGGTGAGGCGCTTCGGCTCCGCGTCGGCCCGCTGGAGGCGCTGCCGATGCTCGGCAAGACAGTGAGCGTGCACGTCGGTCAGCCGATCGATCGAGGCGAGATCACCGTGGTACCGCTCACCTGGCAGGCGACAAGCACACCCGGGTTGTTTCCGGTGCTGAGCGCCGACCTCGAGGTCGCAGGCCTCGGGAATGACCTGACCCAGCTGACGCTGCAGGGAAGATACGACCCGCCGCTCGGTGCGATCGGGCAGCGAATCGACCGCCTGCTCATGCACCGCGTTGCCGAAGCAAGTGTCCGGAGCTTCCTGAGCCGTCTGGCGGAGCGCCTCGCAGCACTCGAGGGGGTCACCGCCAGTTAGAGGTTCTGTGCGCGACGCGGCCGGAGCCGCCACTCGTACTCCGGATGTTCCGTGCGGGTCCGGGTTGGCTGCGCAGCTATGATCCACTGCCATGGGAGTGAGCGGCACTCGCGCGGAGCGGCTGCTTGAGACGGGGCTCGCTCTCGCCGCGGAGCTTTCGCTTCCCGCGTTGCTCCAGCAAATCATCGATCTCGCGGCTGAGATCACCGACGCTCGATACGGCGCGCTCGGCGTGCTGTCGACCGATGGGTCGGGACTTTCAGACTTCATCACCTCCGGAATGAGTCAGGCGGAGCGCGCGGCGATCGGCGCGCTCCCGCGAGGCGAGGGCATCCTCGGCGTGCTCATCCGCGAGCCCGAGATCCTCCGCCTCGCGTCGATCGCATCGCATCCCCGCTCCTTCGGCTTTCCGCCCCACCACCCGCCGATGCACTCCTTCCTCGGCGCTCCCATCAGCGCGCACGGGCGCGTCTTCGGCAACATCTATCTCACCGACAAGCGCGGCGCCGCGGAATTCACCGAGGACGACGAATCAGCGGTCCGTGTGCTCGCCACCCAGGCCGGGGTCGCGCTCGCGAACGCGCAGCTCTACGCCGAGCTTCGCCTGCGCGAGCGATGGCTGGACTCGGTGCGCGAGGTCGCGACGACGCTGCTTGGCGGGGGCACGTCCAGATCCACACTCCAGCTGGTCGCGCGCCACGCCCGAGAGCTCGGCGATGCCGACATGGCGACGATCAGCGTTCCCGACGCCGGACGCCTCCGCATCATCGTCGCCGACGGGGAGGGCGCAGCGGAGTTGTTGGATGTCGAGGTGCCACTGGCAGATTCGCTCTCGGGGGAGGTCATTCGCACCGAGAAGACGATGCTCGTCGCCGACGCGAGCAGATCGAAGCTCACACAGCCGATGGTGCGCATCGCCGGCGTCGGGCCAATGATCCTCGTCCCACTGGCGCTGCGAACCAGCGCGGCGGGCGTGCTTGCAGTTGGGCGGCGCGCCGGTCGCCCAACATTCACCCCATCGGAGATCCCGGTTTTGGAAAGCTTCGCGGAACAGGCGAGCCTCGCGCTCGAGTATGCCCGTGCGCTCTCCGAGCTCTCGCGGTTGGGCATGGTCGAGGACCGGGAACGGATTGCGCGAGACCTGCATGACGGCGTCATCCAGTCGCTCTTCGCAGTCGGGCTCGGCCTCCAGGGTACCGCCGGGCTCGTCGGCGACACTCGCATCGCCGACCGCATCCAGCAGTACGTGACAGAGATCGACCGCGTCATCGGTGACGTGCGCAGCTACATCTTCGGCCTGCGACCGAGCGTCCTCATGCCGGGCAACCTGACGAACATGATCGAACAGCTCGCCCACGAGATGCAGGAACGCACCGGCGTGACGGTCGCGGTCGACGTGGACATCTCGCTCGAGCCGGCGCTCGCCGACGAGGCTGCACAGATCGCCCACATCGTGCGTGAAGCTCTTTCCAACGTCGGCCGGCACGCGGGAGCCGCAACCTGCCGTGTCAGCATCCGGAGAGACGGGGAGTCCGCGGTCGTCGAGATCGACGACGATGGCCAGGGATTCGACGTCGAGAACGCGCATCGCGGGATGGGCATGGGGAATCTCGCGCAACGGGCCGAGGCCATCCACGGAACGCTGAACGTCCAGTCCGAGCCGGGTCAAGGCACCGCGGTGCGCATCACCATCCCGCTCCGAGCGTAAGCCGCGCGGCCCGTCCGCCGCGCCGCCATTCACGGGTCTGAATCGTTTGTGTAGGGTGCACGCATGCGTCGGAACGCAGGTTGATGACGGAAACGCTCGCCACCGACTTTCCGTCTGCGTGGGCCTTCGACGCGATCCTTGCGGACGGCGGGACCGTGCACATCCGTCCCATCAGGCCGGACGATGCTCCGAGGCATCGTGTCTTCTTCAGTCGTCTCTCCCCGGAGAGCGTGTACTTCCGATTCTTCGGACCCAAAACCGAGCTCAGCGACGCCGAGGTCACGCGCTTCACGACGGTCGACTACCACGACCGGATGGCGTTCGTCGCGCTCCTCGGCGAGGACATCATCGCGGTGGGCCGCTACGATCGACTCGCCAGCGGCCACGAGGCGGAGGTGGCATTCTCGGTCGCGGATGAGCACCAGGGACGCGGTCTCGCGACGCTGCTGCTCGAGTATCTCGCGTCGTACGCGAGCGACAACGGGATCACGCGCTTCTCCGCGGACACCCTGATGGAGAACCGCCGGATGCTCGAAGTCTTCAGGGCAGCGGGATTTCGCAGCGAGCGTCATTCGATTGAGTTCGGCGTCGTGCAGCTTGCCTTCGACATCGAACCGACCGGGGCGTCGCTCGCAGCCGTCGAACGACGCGCGTGGACGGCCGGTGTCCACAGCATCGCGCGCATCCTCGAGCCGCGTTCGGTCGCCGTGATCGGGGCCGGACGCGATCCGAACGGCATCGGCCACGCCGTGCTGCGGAATCTGATCGAGGGTGGCTTCAGCGGTCCGATCTATCCCATCAACCCCAACGTCGACACCCTGCTCGGCTTGGCGTGTGCTCCAAGCGTCGACATGGTCGAAGGGCCGGTCGACCTGGCGGTCCTTGCTGTTCCCCCCTCACGCTGCCTCGAAGCCGTCGACACGTGCGCACGCAAAGGGGTCCACGGGCTCGTGGTGATCACCTCGGGGTTCGCCGAGACCGGCGCATCGGGCGCCGACCTCCAGAAGGATTTGCTCCATCGCGCTCATCGCGGCGGTATGCGCGTGGTCGGCCCGAACTGCTTCGGCGTGATCAACACGGCTCCTGAAGTCCGCCTCAACGCGACGTTTGCGTCGCAGGTCCCGGTACCCGGGAACATCGCGTTCGCCTCGCAGTCGGGAGCACTCGGCATCGCCATCCTCGAGCAGGCCGAATCCTCAGGGCTCGGCGTCTCGAGCTTCGTCAGCATGGGCAACAAGGCCGATGTCAGCAGCAACGACCTGCTGCGCTACTGGCACCAGGACGGTCAGACCAAGGCCGTCCTGCTCTATCTCGAGTCCTTCGGAAACCCACGCGCATTCGCTCGGGTGGCTCCGGTCGTCTCCGCGACAACTCCTATCGTCGCGGTCAAGTCCGGCCGGAGCGCCGCCGGGACTCGGGCGGCGGCGTCGCACACGGCTGCGCTTGCGAGCCCCGACGCCGTTGTCGACGCGCTGTTCAGACAAGCCGGGGTCATCCGCGTCGATACGCTCGAGGAGCTCATCGACTGCGGCGCGCTGCTCGCACATCAGCCGGCGATAGACGGCCGTGACCTTGCCATCATCGGCAATGCCGGGGGCGCGGCGGTGCTTGCGGCGGACGCCTGCGACGCGGCTGGATTGCGCGTCCCCGAATTCGACAGCACGACCTGCGAGACCATTCGAACGATCGCCGGGCAGAACGCCGCCGTCAGCAACCCGGTGGATCTGGGAGCAGGAGCCACGCCACAGCTGTTCGAGGAGGCGCTCCGCGCCGCGCTGCGTTCGCCGTCCATCGCCGGAGCGATTGTCATCCTCGCGCCGATCGCTACCGCAAGCGTCGCCGACGTCACGGCGGCGATCGCGAAAGTCCCCGCCGCCGGCCGTCCTATCGTGCTCGTCCACCTGGGCGACAACTCGCCTGCTGCGACTCGCGGCGACGCTGGGATGGTGATTCCAACGTACGCCTTTCCCGAACGTGCCGTGCGCGCGCTCGGCCGCATTGCCGGCCACTCGGACTGGAAGCGCCGGCCGATCGGGACGATTCCCAGCTTCCCGACCGTCGACCTTGCCAAGGCTCGCGAGATAGTCGAGGCACAGCTCGCGGAGCATGCCGACGGCGGGTGGTTGCCGCCCCAGCACTGCGTGGAGCTGCTCCAGGCGTTCGGGATCCCGTGCGTTCCGGAACGGGTCGTGGCATCCATGGATGAAGCGGCCAATGCGGCCGGTGCGTTGGGATTCCCGGTCGTCCTCAAGGCGACGGGAGATCGGATCCTCCACAAGTCAGACGTCGGCGGTGTTGCCGTCGATCTCAACACTCCGGACGAGGTCCGTGGGGCGTTCGCGGCGATGGCCGAACGCCTCGGCGACTCGATGCAGGGCGCGCTCGTGCAACCGATGCTCCATGGTGTCGAGCTGATCGCTGGGCTCATGTCCGACCCCCTCTTCGGACCAGTGGTCATGTTTGGCAGCGGCGGGACGGCCGTGGAGCTGTTCGCCGACCGAGTGCTCCGCATCCTGCCGCTCACCGACCAGGACGCCCGCGAGATGGTTCGCTCCATTCGAGGCGCACCGCTACTCTTCGGACATCGCGGTTCGACCCCATCCGACGTGTCCGCGGTGGAGGAGGTGCTGTTGCGGATCGCCCGGCTCGCGGATGACATGCCGCAACTCGCCGAGATGGATCTCAATCCGGTGATCGCCACTCAGCGCGGGGCCGTCGTGGTCGATGCGCGAATCCGCGTCGTGCCCTGGCTCCGCCACAGCGAAACCGAGGTGCGCCGGCTCCGCTGAGATGAGCATGGGGCCAGAGGTCCCGTCGGGCCAGGGCACAGGGCCACGCCGAGAGCGTTCTTAGGCATCCCAAATCTCGTGGCTTCCGCCTCTACTGGGGGAGGGTGGATGCGGGTGACCATGAATGCACGGTCAGATGGCCGCAGAGAAATATCAAGGAGCAGCACCATGACCACGGGAATGCGCTGGCGGATCTTCGTCCTCCAGGTCGGGCTCATCGGCAT
>JBAUTG010000068.1:0-4709 GCA_049582105.1 Candidatus Dormiibacterota bacterium
GGTGCTGAGCACGCTCCCGAGGATCGCGGTCCCGAAGGGAGCGCCAGTCTTGTTGACCGCCTGGAGCACCGCTGAACCAACGCCACTCCGCTCCTCCGAGAGCTCGACGAGTGCCGCGGAGGTCGTCGTCGACATCGCGATGCCCATGCCGGCTCCGACGACCGCCATCCATATCGCCACGAACAGCGTGCTCGACTCAACCGCTGTGGTCGCGCCGACGGTGAGCCCGACCGCGAGGAGGACGAAACCGGCCGCCGCGGTCATCTTCGCGCCGACGACCTGCGCCACACGATCGGCGGGAATCGCCCCGACGACCAGGCCACCGATCAGCGGGAGCAGCCGCAGCCCGGAGCCCATGGCGTCGGTGCCGACCACCCCCTGGAAGTACTGGGGCAACGTGAAGATCACGCCGATCAGGGAGAGCACCGCGAACGCCGCCAGCAGGACGCCCCAGGTGAAGGAGGCCGAATGGAACAGCGAGAGGTCGAGGAGCGGCTGACGACCGGGCCGCCGTGTCAGACGGCGCTCCCAGCCGAAGAAGCCGGCAAGCACCGCGATGCCGGCGAATATCGACACGAGCGCCCGCGCCTCGGTCCATCCGTCCTCGCCTGCGCTGATCAGGCCATAGGTCAACGCAACGAGACCGGCAACCGACAGCCCCACACCGACAAGGTCGATGCCGGGGCGCTCGCCGGCGCGCGACTCCGGCACCAGGGTCGCGATCGCCACCACCCCGATCACCGCGACCGGCACATTGATGAGGAACACCCAGCCCCACCAGAAGTTCGTGAGCAGCCAGCCCCCCAGGATCGGACCGGCCGGTAGCGCGAGGAAGTTCGCAGCAGCCCAGATCCCGACGGCCTTGGGTCGCTCCTCCTGGCTGAACAGCACCGTGAGGGCTGAGATGGCCATGACGATCACCCCCGCCCCACCCAACCCGAGCAGCACCCGGGCCGCAAGGAACTCGGCAACCGAGGTCGACAGTGCGCACGCGAGGGATCCGACGCCGAACAGACCGAGTCCGATGAGCAGCACCCGCTTGTGACCGAAGCGGTCGCCCAGGAGACCGGCCGGCAGCATCGCGGCTGCCAGCACCAGGAGATACCCCGATGAGAACCACTGGAGGTCCGACTCCGATGCGTGCAGGGCCCTGGCAAGCGTTGGAAGGGCGACGCTCAGCACCGTGCCATCCAGTCCAACCGCGAGGACGCCGAGGCTCACCGCAGCAAGCGCCCACCACCGCCGAGGTCCAGTCGCCTTCATGACAGCCACCTCAATCTGACAGCTACCTTCTCATGATTGTAACACTCATCTGGCTGCTTTGCACGCCCAGTGCGACCCGTTTGCATACCCGCATCGATGGGGCCACACTCGGCAGATGACGAGCGAGCGCGTCGCCTCCGCCACCACGCCGGCCAACTAGATGGCCGGGATGGATCCCCCTCCGAGCCAGCCCCCGCTGGGCCAGCCCTATCCGTACCCGGGAGCGACGCCGCCACCGCCAAATCCGTACTCCCCGCCGTCATACCCCTACGGCGCTCCGCCGTATCCGTACGTGCAGGCGCCGCCGACCAACGGCCTTGCGATCTCCTCGCTTGTCATCGGCATCGTGGCCATCGTGTTCTGCTGGGTCCCGATCTTTGATGTCGTGCTCAGCGTCCCCGCGTTCATCCTCGGCATCCTGGGAGTGTCGAAAGCCAACCAGACCGGCGGCTCGGGAAAGGGGCTTGCAATCAGCGGTATCGTGCTGGGCGCGATCGCAACGGCGGTGACTCTGCTCGTCATCGTCCTGTACCTCGCCTTCCGGCCCATGTACGGGGCGTAGTTCCGCACCGCGGGTGGGACATCAGGAACGTCCGCGACGGCACCCGGACGTGAGCGGTTCGTGGCGACGCCGCACCCGGTGCGGGTGATGACGATCTTCCTCCCGACGTACACTCCTGCTGCCGATTGCTCGCTGAGATCAAGGGCAGAGACAGTTGCGCTGCCGGAACGCGGTTAGAGGTGGAGACGATGACGACGAAGTTCCTGCTGACGGAAGACGATCTCCCGTCGCACTGGTACAACATCCTTGCCGACATCCCCGAGCCGATGGGCGCGTTCCTGAGCCCGCGCACGCTCGAGCCCCTCACGCCGCCGGATCTGACGCCCATCTTTCCCATGGCGATCATCGGTCAGGAGGTGTCGACCGAGCGGTGGATCGAGATCCCGGATCGCGTGCGCGAGATCTACAAGCTCTGGCGGCCGACTCCCCTCTACCGTGCGACGCGTCTGGAGAAGGCGCTCGACACCCCGGCCAGGATCTTCTTCAAGTACGAGGGCGTGTCGCCGGCCGGATCGCACAAGCCGAACACCGCGGTTGCACAGGCCTACTACAACGCCGAAGAGGGGATCAAGCGGCTCACCACGGAGACCGGCGCCGGGCAGTGGGGCTCGGCGCTTGCGTTCGCCGGCGGCCTCTTCGGCCTCGAGGTCATGGTCTACATGGTCAAGGTCTCGTATCAGCAGAAGCCGTACCGGCGCGCGCTCATGGAGACGTGGGGAGCCAACGTCCTCCCCTCCCCGACCGACCGCACCGAATTCGGGCGCAGCGTCCTCGCCAAGGATCCCGACTCGCCCGGCAGCCTCGGGATCGCGATCTCCGAAGCGGTCGAGGATGCGGCGACACGCGACGACAGCCACTACTCGCTCGGGTCGGTGGTCAATCACGTCCTGCTCCACCAGACCGTGATCGGCCAGGAGGCCAAGAAGCAGATGGAGATGGCCGACGCGTACCCCGATGTGGTCATCGGGTGCGTCGGCGGCGGCTCGAACTTTGCCGGCGTCGCCTATCCGTTCCTTGCCGACCGCCTTGCCGGGAACACCAAGACGCGCTTCATCGCCGCCGAGCCCGCGGCGTGCCCGACGCTGACGCGTGGTCTCTACGCATACGACTTCGGCGACACCGCCGGCATGGGGCCGGTCGTGCCGATGTACACGCTTGGGCACAACTTCATCCCGGACTCGATCCACGCCGGCGGCCTGCGGTATCACGGCGATGCGCCGTCACTCTGCCTCCTCGTGAAGAACGGGTTCATCGAGGCCCGGGCGTACAAGCAGAACGAGTGCTTCGCGGAGGCGGTGCGCTTCGCGCGCAGCGAGGGCATTCTCCCGGCGCCGGAGCCGTCGCATGCCCTGCGCGCCGTTGCCGAGGAGGCCGCGGCGGCACGTGAAGCGGGTGATGAGCGCGTGATCCTCTTCAACCTCTCGGGGCACGGGCATTTCGACCTGGCGGCGTACGACGCGTACTTCGCAGGCCAGCTCCAGGACGTCGAGCTCCCGCAGGAGCGGCTCGACAGCGCGCTCGCCGAGCTGCCGAAGGTGCCCGCCGGCGCCGCGTAACCGGCGCCGCGTAACCCGCGCCGCTATTTGCAGCCATGACCGATCGCGCGATCGGTGAGCCGGCGGTGACCGCGGCGGTGCGACCGCGCGCGCACGGCCTCGGCATCGCCGTTGTCTTCGACTGGGCGCTCACCGCGCAGCTCCTCACGCAGGCATTCGCGTCGGCGACGCGGAACCTCGGGTTCACGCCGAACCCCCTGGTCATCGCCGGAGGACTGCTCGCCGGGGCAGGTCTCTTCGCGCTCGGCGAGGGATTGCGCCGGGGGGTGGCGGTCCTCCGCCTCGTCCAGGTCGGGCTCATGGTGCTGATCACGCTGATCGGCATCGGGTCACTCGTGCCGCTCGTCACCGGACGTGGCGGCTGGACCCTCGTGTTCACAACGGCGATCGAGCTCTCCTATCCCCCGTTTGTGATCTGGAGCCTGCTCAAGCGCGACACGATCGCCTGGTTCTCGCTGCCGAAGGAGCAGCGCCGCTCCCCGATGACGTCGGGCTGGAAGTGGGTGACCGTGCTCCTGGCCTGGGCGATCGTCTGGGGTGTCGCCGTCGCCTGGGTCGAGACCCTCTAGCCGAACGGCTACAAGAGCCGGACGGACCCCATGCCACCGTCCACTCCGAGGAGCGTGCCGGTGGTCGACCCGGCCAGGGGGCTCGCCAGATAGGCGATCGCGAAGGCGACCTCCTCAGCGGTGACAAGCCGGCCCATCGGCTGGCGCGCTCGCAGTGCCTTCGCCGCGGCGACCGCATCGGGCGCCTGGCCGAGCAGCCGCTGCACCCACGGCGTGTCCGCCGTCCCCGGAGTCACCGCGTTGACCCGGATCCCCTGACCGATGTGATCGGCCGCCATCGCCAGCGTCAGTGACCGCACCGCACCCTTGCTCGCGGAGTACAGCGCGCGTTTCGGCACGCCGACGTCGGCAAGCACCGAGCACGTGTTCACGATCGCCGCGTGGCTCGATCGCTCCAGGTACGGCAGCGCGGCGCGGGTCACGCGAGCCATGCCGATGACGTTGACGCTCAGCACGCGGTGCCACTCCTCATCGTCGTTCTCGGTGACATCTCCCGTGGCACCGATCCCGGCATTGTTGATGAGCACGTCGATGGCGCCGAACGCGCTCGCCACCGTGTCGATCGCGACACCCACCGAGTCCGGGTCCGCAACGTTGCAGGGGACCTCGAGCACTCCCGTGCTCGAGACGCTCGAAAACGCGAGATCGAGCACGGCGACCCTCGCACCGCGGCTGCGAAGCTCCGTTGCCGTGGCGGCGCCGATGCCGCTCGCGCCGCCGGTGACCACAGCGACGAGTCCCTCGAAGTCATTCATGCCG
>JBAUTG010000069.1:0-3539 GCA_049582105.1 Candidatus Dormiibacterota bacterium
TCGCGCGGGGGCGCGCTCAGGGGAGACACGGTCACAGAGGGCTCCGCTCGCTCGTCCTGATCGCGGGGATCGCCGTTGCGGTCGGCCTCCGCGTCGCGATCGGCAGCCCGAGCCCGGCTGCGTCGATGCCGGCCGGAGCGGTGTTCGCCGTGGTGCTGCTCGGCCTCGCCGCGGGCGCGGGATGGCGAGCGGGACGTCCGCGCCTGGGCGCCGCACTCCTCGGCGTCGCCGGTGCGGCCGTACTGGTGGTCGCGTGGCTGACGGCGCACCCCGGGATGCCCATCGATCTCGCCCCGGTCAACGGGGCGATCGCACTCTGGACCCCGGTGGTCGCGATCGTGGCGATCGCCGAGGAGGTGGTGCTCCGCGGGGTCCTGTTCGACGCCGTTCGCGACTGGGGCGGGGTCGGCTGGGCGCTCGTCGCGACCACGGTGCTCTTCGCGCTCATCCACCTTCCGCTCTACGGCGCCGGGTCCCTGCCACTCGATCTCGCGGTGGGTCTGCTGCTCGGCGGGCTGCGCATCGTCAGCGGCGGCGTGCTCGCACCTGCTGCCGCCCACGTGATCGCCGACCTCGCCGGCGGCTGGCTGCTGTGACCCGCCGTGGCGGCTGGGTCGTGGTCGTCGTCGCGATCGCCGCGGTCGCCGGTGTCTCGCGCGTGCTCCCCTCAGGATCGCCGGCGATCTACGACGGCAACTGCATCGCGAACCCCTACGAGACGCTGGGCGGCAGCCCAGCCCCGCAGCCGGCCTCGACCAGCTTTCCGGCGAGCAGTCAGTTCCCAACCTCGGAGGTCTTCACCGGCGAGACCCCGCCACAGGCGCAACTGCTCATGGAACCGGGCACCTTCGACAACTCGACGGCGCTGACGATCAGCATCACGCCGGTGCCCGCGCCGGCGGTGAAGCCGCCGAACGGGACGATCGAGGGCAACGTCTACAAGTTCGCGGCGGTCAACGCCGCGGGGGTGGCGCTCCAGCCCAAGGCGGGCATCCCGGTGACCATCGTGCTGCGCGCGACCGCGTCCACCCCGACGCCGGTCATCGACCGCTTCGACGGGACAGCATGGACTCCGCAGCCGACCTTCAACTCGGGGTGCGGCAACACGTTCGAGTTGACCTCGACCCGGTTGGGCGAGTTCGCCGCGGTCGCGCCCGGGGGGAGCAGGGCTCCGCCACCCGCAGCCTCGAGTGGCGGTTTTCCCGTCGTGGTGATTGTCGGCGCGCTCGTGCTACTCCTGGTCGTCGCGATCGTCGTGCTCTTCAGCCTCGACCGCGGACGCCGCCGCGCCGGCTAGGCGCGAAGCCTCGGCGTCCCCATCCAGCTCTCCATCTCGATCAGCCAGCGCTCGCCCGGCGGACCCATCCCGGCACCGGGGACGCCGAGGCGCTGAAAGATCGTCCTTCGGCCGCCCAGGCGGACGGTCAGCTGATGCGGCAGCCCGGCGAGGTCCTTCGCAGCTTCGAGCGCCGTCTCCTCGTCGTCCGCGAGGCCGTCGATGAGCCCGAGCTCCACGGCGCGCGTGCCGAGCCACACCTCGCCGGTGGTCACCCGGGCCAGCGCGTCGTCGTCGTAGCCGCGGGCCGTCCGGACAGCTCCGGTGAAACGCTGGAAGATCGCATCGACGAGCTCGCGCTCGTGTGCCTCGTCCTCCTCGGTCGGTTCGCGCCAGGGCGCGCCGAGGTCCTTGAACGGACCGGTTTTGGTGACCACCATCCGCGCGCCGGCGCGACGCAGCGCGTCGACGACGATCGGCCGGACGCTGATGACACCGATCGAGCCGACGATCGCGCTCGGGAACGCGAGCAGCCGCGTCGCCCCACAGGCGAGAAAGTACGCGCCCGATGCACCGGTGCCCTTGATCCAGGCGACGACGGGTTTGCGTGCGGCGAGACGCCGCACCGCGACGAAGAGCTGCTCCGACGCGATGGCCGTGCCGCCCGGCGAGTCGATCGAGAGCAGCACCGCGCGAACGTGAGCGTTGCGCCGCGCCTGCCCGATCGTGCGTATGAGCTCGTCGGTACGCACCGCGCCGCCGATCGCACCGCGGATCTGCAGCACGGCGATGCGCCTGCGGTCCGTGATGCGGGCGAGGCGCCCCGCGCCGTCGCGTTCCTCGGTCACCCCTGCATGCTAGTCGGCTCGCGCGAATCAGCGGTCGCGACGCCGTTGGCGCCACACGGCAGTGCGGTCCGGCAGACTACGCAGTCGTGGAACGAGGGAGGCGCGTCGAGCGCTGTCGTCATGGCGCCCGTCAAGGGGAGCGCGGCACGCACCCGGCGTTGATCGCACTCGCCGCCGTGATCGTCCTCGTGCTCGCGGTGGTGGTCTTCCTGCTGCTGCAGAAGCCGAAGCAGGTCACGCCGATCGCCATCGTCGGCACGAGCCCGTCGGCGTCGGCCGCAGCCACCCCGACTGCGGTGCCGGTGACGCTCCCACCGACGGCGGCGCCGACTCCGACACCGATCGGGACGTCACCCGCATTCACGAGCTTCAACGCGCCGCACAAGGTCTCGTGCAACGGGCAGTCCACGATCCACCCCCACATGACGTGGTCGGTCGTGAATGCCACCGGGATCACGATCTCGATCGACACCCCGGGCGGCCTCTTCGACAGCTACGGCACCTCAGGCGCTACCGACCAGCAGAGCGATCCTGTCCCCTTCGCCTGCTCGGACACGTTCAAGCACACGTATTTCTTCACGACGACCGGCGGCACCGGACCGGCGGTGACCAAAGAGGTGACGATCACCGGCACTCCCTGAGCGGGAGGCTCAGTGCTCGCCTGCGCTCCGGGCCTGCTCGGCCTCCTGGAGCGTGGTGTTCACCGGCTGCCCGCTGACGTCCATGACCAGCCCGATCGCGGCGCCGTCGTCCCAGCCGCAGAGTGAGACGGCGGTGAGCGGCGATGGACGCGTCGCGAGCGAGCACACGAACTGACTTCCGTTCGCCGTCGCCTGCACGGTCTTGCTGCGGTTCACGGTCAGGCCGTCGGTCTTGAGACCGCTCGTGAAATCGTCGAAGAACTGCGTGCTGCTCGTCTGGATGTTCAAGCCCTGCGCCAGCAGCACGACCAGCCTCGGATGACCGCCGACGCCGTACACGCCGCTGACGACGCGGGTCGCCCCGTACGCGAGCATCACCTTTTCCATCTGCGCGGTGACGGTGGCGGTCGCCGGCGTGTTGATCACGGCGAGGTTGCCGATGGCCGCCGGTGTCGCGATGGTCGTCGTGGCGTGACCCCTGCTCGACGCCCATTCGAATGCAGCGAAGCCGAGCATGCCGACCAGGACGATCGAGAGCAGGATTCCGACAACGCCGCGACCGGTGAGATGACGGCGGCGGCGGGGAGCGGCGGGCACGTCCCAGGCCGAGTGATCGGCGCGCCTCTTTTTGGTTTCGCGGGTCGTCCACGCCGGTTCGATCGGCTCGGCGTGACCGCGCTGCGCGTCCGCCTCATCGCGGCGCCGGATGTTCCAGCCCTCGCCGCCGGGGACGCTGACGCCTCCAACCGCCGCAACCTCGGGCCGGAACCCGAT
>JBAUTG010000070.1:0-34011 GCA_049582105.1 Candidatus Dormiibacterota bacterium
CCGGATGATGCGCCCGCGGACGTCGCCGCGCCCGAGGGCCGGGACATCTGGGTGCGTGACCGGGCAACCCAGGAGCGGCTCAGCGGCACGGCAGTCCAATCGGGCGACCCGTTGCTCCTCGCCTCGCGGGTCTTCGCTGCGGATGCTCTTCGGCGCCGTGCCGACCTGCTCCGGATGTGCGGTGCGCTGCCGGCCGGGCGTCGCCTCGTGATCGAGGCAACGCGCGGAACCGGCTCGGTCGCCGTGGAGGCGCAACTCGTCGAGGCGCTGCAGGCGGCGCTGCGAGCGGATCCCAAGCTCTTGGTGATCGTCCTCACGCTCGACCCGATCGGCAGGCCGGCGGACGCGGCCTTCCGGCTCGGCGGGCTGCTGGCCGAGCGGGTGCACCACTTCCCGTTCTGGAGCGGGCTCGACGATCTGGCAGCGGGGCTTTCCGGGGCTTCCGGCGTCCTCGCAACGTCACCGGCAGGCGCCCACATCGCCGCGGCGCTCGGGTCGCCGGTCGTGGCGATCGAGACCGGGGTCGGCGCGCGATTCGCGGATGGAATCCCGGTCCTCGACGGCGATCTTCGGCCCCAGGTGCAGGCGCTTCTGACGAAGGGAAAGCCGCTCGACATCAGCGATGCCGTCAGCACCCTGGACGCTGCGTTCACCGAGCTGGCCGCACGGCTGCCGAGGTCGGCGGGGCTGCGCCGTGCTGAGCCGGGAGAACCGGTGGAATCGGCGCTCACCGTCCTCCAGCGACGCCTGGTCGATGAGCGGACCGCGCTCCAGGCCGAGCTCTCGCGCGTGCAGGCGGAGCTCGAGCATCTCCAGGCGTCACCGGAGCACCGGCTTGCCCGTCCCCTCCGTGAGGGGTATCAGCGGTGGCGGCGGCGCAGAACGTGATCCGTTTCCCAGACGTCGCCGATCCGGACGTCAGCGTCGTCATGGTCACCTTCAATCGATGGGACCTCACCCGCCAGGCGCTGTCGCTCCTGGCGGAGGTGACCGAGCCACGATTCGAGGTGATCGTGGTCGACAACGCGTCGAGCGACGGCACCGCGGAACACCTCACATCGGTCGCCGGGGCGAAGGTGCTGCGAAACGCGCGCAATCTCGGATTCGGACCCGCCAACAACCAGGGAGCCGCGATGGCCAGGGGGCGCCACCTGCTGCTCCTCAACAGCGACGCCTGGGTCCGGCCCGGCTGGCTCGATCCGCTGGTCGACATCGTTGAAGCCGACCCGGCCGTGGCGGCGGTGGCGCCGAAGCTCCTCTACCCTGATGCCCGGCTGCAGGAGGCCGGATCGATCATCTGGCGCGACGCGCGGGTTCGGAACTACGGCGACGGCGACCTCCCGAACAAGCCCGAATACCTGTTCCGACGCACCGTCGACTACGCCTCGGCCGCATGTCTCCTGGTCCGCCGCTCCGCCTTCATCGCGGTCGGCGGGTTTGACCCGCTCTTTGCGCCGATGTACTGCGAGGATGTCGACCTCTGTCTCGCGCTGGCGGCGGGACCGGGCCGCGTCGTCTATCAGCCCCGATCGGTGGTCGAGCACATTCGCGGCGCGTCGGGTTCCGGAGGCGTGCAGGCCGCGCGGATCGAGCGCAACCGGCGGCTGCTCCGAGCTCGCTGGCGATCGATCCTGGACCGCCGGCCGCCGGAAAGCCGCAGGGTCGAGCCGAGCGGCATCCTCGGAGGCCGCGACGCGATGACCTGCGAGCGTGTGCTCCTCCTCACCGGGCCGCGACCGGATCCGGAGGGGACTGCCGAGCAGCGCCGGCTTCGCGCCCTGATCGGCGAGGCGGCCGGGCGCTGGCCGGAGGCGCGCTGGACGGTGGCATCGCTCGACGGTGAAGCGGTGACGCGGACCGACGCGCTCGGCGATGCCGGGATCGAGGCGGTGACTGGAGCCGGGTCCTGGGAGGCGTGGCTCGGGCACCGCCGCCACCATTACGGAGTCATTGCGATCTCGGACGCACGCTGGACGAGCGGTCTGCTGGACTCCGCGTTGACTGCCACGCAGCCGCAGGCAATCCGCGTCGAGGTCGGTGAAACCGTCGATCTGGGAGCGCTGGCCGCCATGCTCGGTCGTCCCGGATCGGGAATTCCGGCGTGGGTGCGTTAGAGTTTCGAATCCGACCAGGTATTCATCGGAGGCTCTCATGAAGGTCGTCGTCTGCGTCAAGCAGATCCCCGACCCGAACACGACCGGGCAGCTGGATCCGACCACGCACCTGCTCAAGCGCGACGGCGTCGAGGTCGTCATGGACCCCGGGGATGAGTTCGGGGTCGAGGCCGGCCTGCAACTCGTCGACGCCCATGGCGGCGACGTGACCGTGGTGTCGATGGGGCCCGAGCGGGGTCTCGACGCCGTCCGGAAGGCTCTGGCGATGGGCGCCGGCAAGGGCGTGCTCATCAGCGACGACGGACTTCGCGGCTCGGATGCGCTGACGACCGCGCGAGTGCTCGCCGCGGCGATCCGGCGAGAGGGATTCGACCTGGTGATCACCGCCACCGAGTCCACAGACGGCTACACGGGCGTGGTCCCGCAGATGATCGCGGAACTGCTCGATGTGCCCGCCGTCACGTTCGCGAAGACGGTCGAGGTCGACGGGACGATGCTCAAGGTGAAGCGGCAGACCGAGGCGGGGTACGACCTCGTCGAGGCGCCCCTGCCGGCGGTGGTCAGCGTGACCGCGGGGGTCAATGAGCCCCGGTACCCGTCACTCAAGGGAATCATGGGGGCCAAATCGAAGCCGTTGGACCGGATCACACCCGGCGATCTCGGGCTCGACGGCGCCGGCGGTGGGACCGCCGGTCAGAGCATCACGAGCGTCGAGCCCGCGGCGCAGCGTGCCGCCGGCTCGATCGTCAAGGACGATGGCGAGGGCTACAAGCGCATCGCCGACTTCCTTGCCGAAAAGAAGGTGATCTGACCCGATGGCCCTCGGAAAGATCTGGGTTTTTGCGGAGGTGGCGGGCGGCAAACCCGCTCCGGTGACGCTCGAGCTGCTGACCAAAGCGCGGTCACTTGCTGCCACCGTCGAGGCTGTCGCGTTCGCGCCGGACGCCGCCGATGCGGCCGCCGAGCTGGGGGCGCACGGAGCCACCACGCTGTACGCGGGGACCGACCCGCTCTGGGGTGAGCTCCTCCTCGGCGGTCCTGCCGCGGACGCCCTCGCCACTCTCGTCCAGGAGCACAAGCCCGATCTCGTGCTGTTCGGGATGACGTACAACTCCAGGGATGTGGCCGGCCGTCTCGCCGCCAGGCTGGGCGTGCCGGTGATCGCCAACGGCCTCGATCTGAGTGACGCCGGCGGTATCTCGGTGAACTCATCGGTGTTCGGCGCGACGCTCAACGTGACCACCCGCTTCGAGGCTCCGGGACCGGCCATCGCGATCGTCAGACCCAAGTCGTTCGTCGCCGAGCCCGGCGGCGGCGCACCCGCGGCGGTGTCGCCCGTCACCGCGGCGATCGATCCGAAGCATCTGAAGGCTCGGGTCACCGACCGGGTGGCGGATGTCGCAGCCGGCCCCAAGCTCGAGGAGGCGCCGATCGTCATCAGCGGCGGACGCGGCCTCGGCGACCCCAAGAACTTCGAGCTCCTCGACCAGCTCGCGGCGGTGCTCGGCAACGCCGCCGTCGGCGCGAGCAGAGCGGTGGTGGACGCCGGCTGGGTGCCCTATGCGATGCAGGTCGGCCAGACCGGCAAGACGGTGAAGCCGGCTGTTTACCTCGCCTTTGGCATCAGCGGTGCGATGCAGCACACCGTCGGCATGAAGGGTGCAAAGGCAATTGTTGCGGTCAACAGAGACGAGAACGCGCCAATCTTCAAACTCGCGGATTTGGGCATCGTCGGTGATGCCTTGAAAGTCCTGCCTGCGCTTGTGGAAGAGCTGCAAAGGCGTCGGTCGTCATGAGCGCTGCGCTGGATCGATTTCAATTGCGCGACAGTCAGCCGGGGTCGAAATTCGCGGGTATACTCGGGTCTGCGATGGACGACAAGGTCATTGTCGACCTTCTGGGCCAGGTCGGTAACCTCTTCACGTCGAGTCTGGAGCTGAAGGAGACGATCGACTTCATGCTCAAGGCCGCAGCCGACCTGGTCGACTGCGATGCTGCCACGGTCTTCCTCCTCGATGAGGACGGTCGTGCCCTGTCCGCCATCGCGACATTCCCATTTACGGACAACCTTGGCCAGGTCGCGCGATTCGAGCTCGGTGAGGGCATCGTCGGGTGGGCGGCACAGCGGCGCAAGCTCGTCTCCGTTGCGGATGCGACCAAGGACCGGCGCTTCAAGACGCTCGGCCTCGCATACGCCCCGCGCTCCTGCCTGGTGATGCCGCTCGAGTCGCCGCAGCGACTGGTCGGAGCGCTCACGCTGGCGCGTCGCGAGGTGCAGCCGTTCACCAGCATCGAGCAGGCGTTGATGCGGATCATCGCGAGCCAGGCCGCCATCAGCATCGACAACGCGCGCTTGTACACGGCGCAACGCGCCCAGCTCGGCGAGATCGCGACGCAGAAGCGTGAGGTCGAGGTTGCGAACGCCCAGATCGCGGAGATCTCCCGCCTGAAGAGCGAGTTCCTCGCGAACATGAGCCACGAGTTGCGCACACCGCTCAACGCGATCCTCGGGTTCAGCGAGATCCTCAAGGACAACCTCGTCGACCTGACGCCGCAGCAGCGACAGGAATGCCTGCAGAACATCCACGCGTCGGGGAAGCATCTGCTCGAGCTGGTCAACGACGTGCTCGACCTGAGCAAGATCGAGGCCGGTCGGATGGAGCTTTCCTACGACCGCTTCGGCGTCCAGGATGCGGTCAAGGAGGTCCACAACGTCATCCGCTCCCTCAGCGAGCGACGTGATATCGACCTCAGCATCGACGTGGTTCCGGCCAACCTCGAGATTCGAGCGGACAAGAGCAAGTTCAAGCAGGTGCTCTACAACCTGCTGAGCAACGCGATCAAGTTCACGCCGCAGGGCGGCAAGGTCTGGGTTGCCGCTCGCGCCGACGCCGAGGACCTGATCGTCGATGTCGGCGACACGGGCGTCGGCATCCCGCTCGAGCACCAGACGCGGATCTTCGACGAGTTCTACCAGCTCGACACCGCAACCACCCGCCAGGTTGAGGGCACGGGGCTCGGGCTCTCGCTGACCCGGAGGCTCGTGGACCTCCACGGCGGGAGCATCTCGCTCGAGAGCGACCCCGGCCACGGATCCGTCTTCACGTTCCGGCTACCTCTGACAGGAATTGAGGTGCTGAACGGATACCGGCACAACCGCATCCTCCTGGTCGAGGACAACGCGAGCAATCGAGATCTGGCCAAGATGGTGCTGCTCGGCAGCGGCTTCGACGTCGATATCGCGGTCGATGGCGAGGAAGGCCTCCACAAGGTCAGGTCCAAGGTCTACGATCTCGTGCTCATGGATGTGGAGCTGCCCGGCATGGACGGGTTGACTCTGACTCGGATGCTGAAGGCAGATCCGAAGACATCCGGAGTCCCCGTGGTCGCCCTGACTGCCAATGCCATGAAGGGCAACGAACAGGAAGCCCTCGCCGCCGGGTGCTCCGGCTACATCACCAAACCAATCGAGGTGGCCAACTTCGTGAAGCGCATCTCCACATTCATCGAGGTGCCCGCCTGATGAGCGGAGCCGGAAAGACAATCCTCATCGTCGAGGACGACCCGCCGAGCCGCGAGGTCGTGCGGCTCGCAGTCAGCGCGCAGAACCACACGCTGATCGAGGCCGCGACAGGCGTCGAGGGGCTCAACCTCGCACGTGAGCAGAATCCCGACCTGATCATCCTGGACGTCAACCTCCCCGGGATGAGCGGGCTCGACGTGTGCCGGCGCCTGCGTGCCGAAGGCGCGCGCGTGCCGATCATCATGCTCACCGCGAAGAGCGACACCATCGACGTGGTGGTCGGTCTCGAGCTCGGCGCCGACGACTACGTGACCAAGCCGTTCGAGGTTCGCGAGCTGATGGCACGCATCGGAGCGCACCTCCGCCGCAGTGAGATCTCAGCGCAGGAGCAGCCTCGCGATCGCTTCGAGTTCCCCGGGCTCACGATCGACCTGGGACGCCGCCAGGTGTTCCGCGACGGCGAGGAAGTGATGCTCACGCTCACCGAGTTCAACCTCCTCGCGCTCCTCGCGTCGCGCCCGGGGCAGGTCATGAGCCGCGGAGAGTTGCTCCGCCGCGTGTGGGGCTACGAGGTCGAGATCGAGACCCGGACCGTCGACGCGCACGTCTACCGGTTGCGGCGGAAGATCGAGCCGGACGCGGAGAAGCCGACGTACATCCACTCCGTGCCGGGGATCGGGTACCGGTTCAGCGGGTAACCGCGCTCCGCAGAGGACCCCACTCTGCGTGGACGGATGGGAGGGTGACTGGGGTCCCTTGCTCAGCTTGCCCGCTCGGTCGTTCGCGCACATGAATTTTCGCGCTCTCTCCCTCGCTCACAAATTCGCAGTGACCCCAGTCACCCTCCCATCCGTCGGGGGCGTGATGCCGTCGCTTCGCTGTGGGGCGGATACTCCTTGAGAAAAGGAGATTCCCCGCTGTTATCGTTGGCCGCCCGCCCGCCGATGTCACTGGTTGGGACGACGGATCAGGAGGAGAGCTCATGCGACCACGGCAGTCACCGCTACTGGCAACCCTGATAGTCGGCGCCGGCGTCGGGGTCGGGGTCATTGCGGGAGGCGTCGCAGGTTATGTCATTGCCGCGCGTTCCAATGTTTCCGTCGTGACCGGCACCTTCCGTGTGGGGGACCACCAGGCGACAGCCGCAGTTGACGGCTGGAATTACGGAATCGTGGACAGCGTCCCATGGCTGGGCTCAGACAACACGTGGCATGAGGATGGCTGGCCGACGTGCCTGGGACCGGTGGGCGCGCTCCGCACCGCGCGCTTCGGCTACACGACTGTCCAAGGTCCCACAGTCGAGTGGCGACAGGTGGTGTGGATCGCCTGCCCTTGAGACGTCCTCGTTAGTATCCTGGCGTGCGCAACGTCGAGAGTAAATTTCGTTGGAGTGAGCACGAGATTGTTCTTGCGCTTGCTCTCGAAGCTGGGGCTGCGGACGCAGGACGCTTGCATCAGCTCGATCAGTTCTATTCCGTGCCTCACGGCCGCCTGAAACTCCGCACGATTGAGGGGCAGGGGAGCGAGCTCATCGCGTATGAACGCGAAGACACACCGGCAACTCGTGCGTCCGAATACGGACGCTACGCGACGCAAGACCCCACGTCCCTTGCTGACGTTCTTGAGCGCGCACTCCCGCGCATCGGAGTCGTCGAGAAGACCCGCCATCTGCTGATACTCCGGAACACCCGCATCCATCTGGACGACGTGGTGGGGCTCGGACGATTCGTCGAGCTGGAGACGGTGATCGGCACGCAGAGCGATGCTGATGCCGAACGCGAACATCGCGACGTGATCGAGCTTCTCGCACTTGGCGACGCCGAGCGAATCGCGGTCGGCTACGTAGATCTCCTATAAGGACAGCTACTGCCCGATGCGCCCGTCGATCCGCTCACGCAACAGGTCGGCATGGCCGTTGTGGCGTGCGTACTCGTGGATCATCTCGAGCATCACCTCACGGAGCGAGATCGGGCCCTGACCCGAGCCGACGCCGTCGCGATCCTTCCCGGTGATCTCGAGACTGGGGGCCGCGGCGACGAACCGATCCGCGAAGTCGACCTCAGCCCGCCATGCGTCCCACGCTTCGGCGACGACGTCGGGGTCGGCAACGGCGCCGTCGAAATCCCCGTCAGGGTCGGTGTCCGTGCAGTACAGGCGGGATGCGCCCTCTCCCGCCATGACGTTCCGAAACGCATGACGCTCCATCTCCGCCAGGTGCCGGACCAGTCCCAGCAGTGACATCGTCGACGGCTCCACGGAGCGTCGCGCCATCGCATCGGCATCAAGTCCGGAGCACTTGATCTCGGTCGTCAGCCGAACGGCGCGCAGATATTCCACAAGTGCACTGCGTTCGCCGACCACGACGCCGCCCTCTTCGCGCGGATCGTCCTTGAAGTCCAGAAACATGTCGGCTCGTCGCTTCGATGTCACGACGCAATTGTGGCTTCCGCGCACTCCCTCGCGACAAGACCGGCGGACGACGTGCAGTGACCGCGCGAGGCCACGCGGGCTGAATCGCAGTCGCGCATCTGGACGTTCAGCAAGGGGGAAAGAGAGTGCGGAGCCAAGCACTCCATTCAAGCTTCTGTCTGGCGGAGAGAGCGCACCACAGGCACCCCAGTCAGCGATTCTGCGAAGCACGCTCTTGCGGCGCGACGCGCCCGATGGGATGGATGGGGAGGCGGACGATCAGCGAATTTGGGAGCGAGCGAGGGCGTGCGAAAATCCAGTAGCACGAAGGAGCGAGTGGACAAGCTGAGCAGAGCGCCCGCCTCCCCATCCATCCCGCACCACAAAGCGTCCGGTCAGGCTTGGTTAGTAGATGTACCCCAGAATCGCGGGATCAGAAGCGCTGACGGTGCGGTAGTCGATGCGTCCCCATCCACCACCATCAGCCCGGTAGTTCATCTCCGACACGACGAATGTTCCGTCGAGATTCACGTGCTCGACGTAGGCGACGTGTCCGACCCATCCGATGTTGAAGACGACGATCGCACCCTGCACGGGAACCTGTCCCTCGGGGCGATGACCGCGTGCGTTCCACCACCAGTTGCCGGCGTTCCCGCTCCAGTTGACGGCGCGTCGTGTTGCGACGTAATACGTGCACTGTCCGTAGGGGAAACCATCCTTCAGCGGGACCGCCGCGGGAACGGAGGGAACGCCGTTCTGCGCGTCCACAAAATATGAAGCGATGAGCGAGCCCGAGGGCGCGTGATTGAGCGGCACCTGCAGGTAGGAGCCACCGGTCATGGGCGCGTTGCTTGTCAGCGCGTTGTACTCGAGGATCACCGCGGGGTCGAGGTGCACGCGCTTCGCAAAGCTCGTCGGCGTCTCGCCGGGGAGGACCTCGACAAGCGCGCCGGGTCCCGGCGGGATGAGCAGGGTCGATCCCACCCTGGGCGCCATCGTCGCGTTGAGCTCGTTGCCCCACTCGATGGTCGTCGCTGAGACGTCGTAGTGTTTCGCGAGCGTCGTGAGGGTCTGTCCGGGCTGGACGACAATCGTCTGGGCCGGCTTCGCGGCGACCGCGGTGACCGTTGCCGAGTTCTCGACGACGGCGTTGATCTGGATCGCGGCGAGATTGCGAAGGATGGGCGCCGCCGGCACGGTCGTCGGCCGTGCGACGAGCACGACGAGGATGACCGCAACGGCGAGCACCCAGAGGTGCCTCGCGAATCGATGAACGTGTGTCGCGATCGCTGCTCCCTCGCTAGTGCAGTGACTCGGGACCGTGCCCGGGGGGCATCGACCCTCTTCCCCGGTAGATCCGCGCGACCGTACCAAAACGGGCGTTCCCCCGTCAAAGTGAGGGCGTGGACGACCTGACGCCCCCTGTCCTCGCCACGGTCTGGCGGGGCAAGGTCCGCGAGGCTCGGATCCGCGGCCACGTCGCGGTCACCGACGCGAAAGGCGCGGTGCGATCGTCGGTTGGCGATCCCCGGACCGTCACGACGCTCCGCAGCTGCGTGAAACCGCTCCAGGCGCTTCCGTACGTGCGGCTGGCGGCTGATCCCCTGGGCGTGACCGAGGCTGAGGTTGCGATCGCCTGCGCTTCCCATCAGGGTGAGGACGAGCATGTGGCGACCGTGCGCGGATTGCTCGCGAAAGCCGGTGTTGCGGAGAGCGCGCTCGGGTGCGGCCCCCAGCTTCCGTCCGATGAGGCGACTGCCCGCCGTCTGCTGGCGTCGGGAGGGGCGCCCCTGCCGATCCACAACAACTGCTCCGGAAAGCACGCGGCGATGCTGGCCACATGCGCCGTCATGGGATGGCCGCTGGACGGCTACATGGATCCTTCGCACCCGTGCCAGCGGGCGGTCACATCGGCGATGTCTGACGCGATCGGCGTCGATCTCACGACGCGGCCGAGTGGGATAGACGGCTGCGGGCTCACCACCTACGGCCTGCCGCTGGAGTTGATCGCTCGCGGATTCGCCGCGGCCGGCTCGGACCCCGCGTTCCAGCGCTGCCAGGAAGCGATGGCTGCGCGTCCGCACCTCGTCGCCGGGACCGGGCGTTTCGACACCGCACTCCTGAGCGAAGTGGGAACCCGGCTCACGGCGAAGATCGGCGGAGCCGCGGTGTGGGCCGCGGTCGTCCGGCCTGCGGGCCAGGCGATCGCCATCAAGCTCGAGTCGGGTGCGTTCGACGCCATTCCCGTCGTGGCGATCGCCGTGCTCCAGCGCCTCGGCATCCTCAGCGCCGAACTCCCCGACGCATTGCAGTCATTCGCCCGCCTGCCGCTGCGCAACTGGGCAGGCGCGACTGTCGGCTTTACCTCCGCCGAGTTTGAGGCGACGTCGCCGATCACATCGACCCGGTCGTGGGTTCCTTTTTGACGGCTACCGGGACCCGGTGTATCGTTCGGAACGGAATAGTTGATACGGATGTCAATTTTTTGAGGGGACCGGTGCCTAACCTGAGCCACGTCGGCCGCCGCTACAGCGCCCCGGGACAGCGGATCGCCCCGGAGTCCGCCGAGAATCTGGCGGCGGCGATCGCCGGCCCCAACCCTGTCGCCGAGCCTGGAGCCGTTCCACCCACTTTTGCGGCCGTGTACTGCCTCGGTCCGACGCTGGCGCAGCTTTTCAGCGACTCCGAGGTCGGCATCGACCTTGCCGGGCTCATCCATGCCGAACAGTCCTTCGAGTGGCCGGAGCCGGTGCACCCGGGCGACGTCGTCGACTCCATGGCCGAAATCGTGGGTGTCGACACCAAGCGCGGCATGACCTTCGTCCGGCTGGCGATGGAGGCCGTGAGGCCCTCGGACGCGGCGGTGGTCTGTCGGGGGAGTGCGCTCATGGTCGTGCGGTCCGCCGCATGAGCGGCCCCGGCGTGTCGACGATCACGGTCGGCGACGTCGTGACCCCGCTCTCGCGCACCGTCTCGCAGGAGCAGATCAACGCGTACGCGGACGCGTCCGGGGACCACAACCCGATCCACCTCGACGCGGCGTTCGCACAGTCGGTCGGGCTGCCGGGGACCATCGCTCACGGGATGCTCGAGCTCGGCATCCTCGCCGAAGCGATCTCGGTCTGGGCGGGTGGGAGCTCGAACCTCGCCAGCCTCTCGTGCCGCTTCAGCAAGCCGCTGCGCGCCGGCGACACGATCATCTGTACCGGAACTGTCGTCGGCGTGGACGAGGCCGAAGGAGTCGCTACTCTGGAGGTGGGCGCGTCCTCGGACCGCGGCGATCGAGTGTTGACCAACGGCCGGGCCACTGTCCGGCTCTCACGCTGAGGGACAAGCACCATGGGCGTCGACTTCTCGCTGACCCGGGAGCAGGAGGAGATCCGCGATCTCGCGCACGAATTCGCCGAGAAGGAGATGCGTCCGGTCGCCGAGCGCTACGACGAGGCGGAGGAGACCCCGTGGGAGGTGATGCGCAAAGCGCATGCGCTCGGTCTCGACGCCACCTCCAGCTTCCCCGAGCAGTACGGGGGCGGCGGGATCGATCTCGTCACCAACCTCATTCGCGAAGAGGAGCTCTCCTGGGGTGATGCCGGCATCGCCGTCGCGATCGGGGCAACCGGGCTCTGCGGCGCCGCGATCGTCGCCATGGGCACCGAGGAGCAGAAGCAGAAGTACATCGGCATGTTCACCGACCCCAAGGAGTTGAAGATCGGCGCCATGGGGCTGACTGAGCCCAACAGCGGCTCGGACTCACTGGCGCTCGAGACCACCGCCACCCATGTCGACGGTGGCTACGTCCTCAACGGCACCAAGCAGTTCTGCACCAACGGCGGCATCGCCGACGTCCAGGTGGCGTTCGCCACCACCGACAAGTCGCTCGGGCCGGCGGGCATCGCCGGGTTCGTCATCGAGAAGGGAACGCCCGGGATGCGCCAGGGGCGGAAGGAGCGGAAGCTCGGCGTTCGCGCTTCGCACACGGCGCAGGTGATCTTCGAGGACTGCTTCGTCCCCGAGGAGCAGCGTCTGGGGACGGACAGGGAAGGGAGAGCGACCGGACCCGGAGCTGTCGGGGCGATGATCATGCTCGAGGCAACCCGACCCATGGTCGGTGCGGGGGCGCTCGGCATCGCCCGCGCCGCGTTCGAATTCGCGCGTGACTACTCGCTCCAGCGGATCGCGTTCGGCAAGCCGATCGCCAAGCACGAGGCAATCGCCTTCAAGCTCGCCGACATGGCGACCGAGATCGATGCCGCGCGGTTGCTCATCTGGCGTGCCGGCTGGATGGCGATGAACGGGATTCCGTTCGCTCGCGGCGAGGGTTCCATGGCGAAGCTCTTCGCCGGCGACGTGGCGATGCGGGTCACCGTCGACGCCGTCCAGATCCTCGGCGGCTACGGCTACATCAAGGACTACCCGGTCGAGCGGTTCATGCGCGACGCTAAGATCTATCAGATCTGGGAAGGCACCGCGGAGATCCAGCGGCTGGTGATCAGCCGCTACGTGCTCGGAGAGCGGACCGCGACCGCGCGCCCGAAGCTCGTGGCGGACGCCCCGCCGATCCAGGTCGCCGCCGCACGCTGACGCCACCACGCCCGCTGCGTCCATGCCGCCGGCGCCGCAGCGCTGTCATGAGCCTGCGCATCGGAGCGAGCGCTAAGCTCTCCGATCGCATCACCAGGCTTTCGAGGAGCGTTGCATGTTCGAGCTGACCGGGAAGGTCGCCGTCGTCACCGGCGGATCGCGCGGCCTGGGGAGGGCGGACTGCCTTGCACTTGCCAGGGCAGGGGCGGACGTCGTCGTCACCGACATCCTCATCGAATCCGACCCGGACATCGAACAGAGCGCGGAGGCGTCGCAATCGGCGCTCGCCCAGCTCTTCACGTCGCAGCACGTCGTCTACGCGGAGAAGACGAGCGAAGAGATCCGTCAGATGGGCCGGCGTTCCGCCGCCATCAAGATGGACGTGACCAACCGCGAGCAGATTCGTGAGGTGTTCGCGTCCATCAAGAAGGACTTCGGTTCCATCGACATCCTCGTCAACAACGCCGGCACGCTCGATCACATCGCACAGATCGAGCATCAGAGCGACGACCTGTGGGATCGCGACCTGCGCGTGAATCTGTCCGGCGCCTTCAACTGCACGAAGGCGGCGTGGCCCTATATGCGCGAGCAGGGCTGGGGACGCGTGATCTACATGGCATCCGTCGCAGGGACGCTCGGTGGTTTCGGTCAGGCGTCGTACGCGGCGACGAAGGCCTCGGTCATCGGACTCGGCAAATCGATGGCGCTCGAGGGCGCGCGCTTCGGCATCACCGCGAACATCATCGCGCCGGGAGTCATCGGTACCGAGGCGTGGAAGATAGGCGACGCGAAGATGAATGACCGCATGGTGCTGCGCACAGCCATGCGGAGCGCGGGCGAGCCCGAGGACATCGCCAACGCGATCGTGTTCTTCTGCTCGCCGGAAGCCCGCTACATCACGGGCCAGGTGCTCACGGTCGCGGGAGGCATCGACCTCTTCGTCTACTGACCCGCCCGTGCGCAGCGCGACGTCACGAGAGGCGGTCGACATCGGCGTGACGTACTGGTCGCGCGAGGTTGGGCCGTACATCTGGCACGAGTACGACGCCGCGCGCGTTGCCTCGGAGTTGCGCGCGATCAAGTCGGCAGGGCACGGCGTCGTACGCACGCACCTGCTCTGGGACGCCTTCATGCCGACGCCGGAGCGCGTCGAGCCCGCGCGGCTCCGCGACTTCGAACATCTCCTGGGCGTCGCGTCAGACCTTGCGCTGCAGGTGATCCCCGTGCTGTTCCTGCAGACCCTCGGCGGGTGCGTGATGCTGCCTGCCTATGCGATCGACGTGGACGCGCGGCGCCCCGGACTGCGCGCGATCTCCGGTGCGGTGCAACAACCGGGCGGACCACGGTATCTCTACACGGATCCACTCATGCTCGAGACCTGTGTTCGCTGGATCGACGACATGCTCGGCGCCTTCGCCGGGCATCACGCAATCGCGACGTGGGATCTCGGGCACGATCCTGCCGGCGGCATGCGACCGCATCGCATCGAGCACGTGGGTTCGTGGGTCGCATTGCTGAGCGAACGAATCCACGAGCGTGAGGAGCGATGCATGCTCACGCTCAGCGCGGACGACGTCGTGATCGCACGCGCGGTGCGACCCGCGCTCGTCGCGGGTCTCGTCGACGCAGTCGGTATCGACCTCTCCCGTCGCGCGCTCGAGCAGGCAGGCGGGATCTCGGATCCGTCGAGCGCCGCGTTTCTTGCGCAAGTTGCGCAATCGCTCGCCGGTGACGCGCCGTTGATCGCGCACCTCGGTACGCACCGTGCGGTGGACGGTGGCAGCGGTCACTCCGACGCGGAAACCACCGACGACGCCGACGCATCCGCACGCCGGTTTGGGGCGGCCGCCGTCGATGCGCTCATCAACCTCGGCTGCGCCGGAGTCTTCGCGTCGATGTGGAGCAACCCCGGACCGCGCGCCGTGGCGGTGCCGCCGTTCGACAACGACATGGACCTGCGCGCGCTCGGCGTCGTCGACACCGCGGGATCGCCCACCGCATTCGGGAGTGCGTGGCTCGAACAGACGCGCCGCGAGCATGAACGTTCCGAGCGCGCTCCGTGGCCCGCGACTCTCGACGTCGACGACTACTACGCGAATCTCCCCGAGAGCCTGCACGAACTCCGCGCGGCATGGGAGCGCGGCTCAACGGAGCACCCTGCTATGCTGCGGTGAGCACCGGAACGGCGGGTAATCGTCATCCTACGGTGCTTCCATCGCGGTCTTTGCGGGTTCCCGTTGCTGACAGGGAACATTCCCACATGTGGTCGTGAACGCGGTGGGACGTCCGTGTCGGCGAGAGTCCTGGAGGACATGCTGTGACCGCTGGCCGTATCAAGAAGATCATCCCCGACCGTGGATTTGGTTTCGTCCGTGCGGATGATGGCAACGAGGTGTTCTTTCATCGCACCGAGCTGACCACCGTCGATTTCGACTCCCTCCAGGAAGGCGAGCAGGTGACGTTCGACATCGTCGATTCGCCCAAGGGCCCTCGCGCGCGCAACCTGCAGAAGGTCTGATCGCAGCGGGGCGACCCGCTTCGACCGGGAGGCGGCTAGGTGTCGCTGCGCATCGAGCGCAGCCGTGCCACCGCGGCATCGACGCGATCGGGTTCGCGCCCCTTCAGGCGGATGACGAGCTCGCGTTGCTCGACATGCGGATAGGAGCCGACGGTCACGTCGGGGAACTCCCGCTCGAGCACGAGCATCGGCTCCGACATCTCCGACTCGGGCACCGATCGGTAGTGCACCTCGCGCACGACCGGAGCTGACGCGCCGCCGAAGTACTGAGGGATCAACTCCTCCTCGACGATGGTGCTGAACTCGCGGGGAATCCCCGGGAGGACGAAGAGCCACCGGTCGTCGCCGAGGTCGATCGCAAGAGGCGGTGCCATGCCTCGGCGGTTGGTGAGCACCGTCGCCCCGGCCGGCACCATGGCGCAGCGCCGGTTGGCCTCGGACACCACGGGCTGCTCGATCCACCCTGCCGCGTGCATCCGTTTCGCGAGTGCCTCGATGTGTGCGAACGCCACGGGATTCAGCTCGAGCGGACGTCCGAGCGCATCGGCGACCGCCTGGAAGGTCCGGTCATCCGGTGTCGGGCCGATCCCGCCGCAGACGGCGATCCTCGTGATCGCGGGGTCGTCGATTGCCCGGCGGATCGCCGCGATGATGTCGGCCGGTGTGTCGGCAACCACCTCGATGTGGGCGACCGGCCGGCCCGCGGCGAACGCCTGACGGGCCAAGAGGCTCGAGTTGGTGTCCTGCGTGTGCCCGCTCAGGATCTCGTCGCCGACTGTCACGATCGCGGTGAGTCCTGGGGCGTTCGCCACGGGTTCAGCATAGGCGCGTGGGTAAACGCTATGACCGGCCGGGTACAATGCGGCGGCCCCGGGGCGGCGCGGACTGAAGCCGCCCGGGCACCTTCAGTCAATGTCCTAGGAGACTTGAGCGCATGCCGACCCTTGACCGCGCCATCCTGCTTCCGATCGCCGCAGCAGGAGTGCTCGCTCTCCTCTTCGCCGTCTTTCTGATCTTCTGGGTCCTCCGCAGGGCGGAGGGAAACGACCGGATGAAGGAGATCGCCAAGGCAATTCAGGAAGGCGCGCAGGCGTACCTGAACCGCCAGTACACGATCATCGCCGGCATCGGGGCGGTGATCTTCCTCTTCCTGACGTTCACCCTCGGGTGGAAGACGGGCGTCCTTTTCCTGATCGGCGCAGTGCTCAGCGGCGCCGCCGGCTACGTGGGCATGAACATCTCGGTGCGCTCGAACCTGCGCACCGCTGAAGCTGCGCGGGGCGGCATCAACCCAGCACTCCAGCTGGCGTTCCGCGGTGGAGCGGTGACGGGCTTCTTCGTCGTCGGCTTCGGCCTGATCGGCGTCGCGCTCGCGTATGGGCTCTTCCAGGACTTCAACGCGCTGGTCGGATTCGCCTTCGGGGCATCGCTGATCTCGGTCTTCGCCCGGCTTGGTGGTGGCATCTACACAAAGGCAGCCGATGTCGGGGCCGACCTGGTCGGCAAGCTCGAGGCCGGAATCCCCGAGGACGACCCCCGGAACCCTGCGGTCATCGCCGACAACGTCGGTGACAACGTCGGCGACTGCGCCGGCATGGCGGCCGACCTGTTCGAGACATATGCGGTCACCGCGGTGGCGACGATGCTGCTCGGCAGCCTGCTCTACAAGGTTGGCGGCAAGCCGGACCTCGTGTTCGTCTTCTACCCGTTGATGCTCGGTGCCGTGAGCATCGTCGCCTCGATCATCGGCACCTTCTTTGTGCGCATGGGCAGGGGCACATGGATCATGGGCGCGCTCTACAGAGGCCTGATCGTCTCAGCGATCGTGGCGCTGGCGGGATTCCTCCTGGTCACCGTGCTGCTCAACAACGGCGGTTACCTCAGCGGGTTCGATCACCCGGTGTTCAACCTCTTCTGGTGCGCGGTGATCGGCATCGTCATCACCGTGCTCATCGTGGCGGTCACCGAGTTCTTCACGGGCGCGCAGTTCTGGCCGGTGCGCACCATCGCCCGCGCATCGCAGACGGGGCACGCCACCAACATCATCGCGGGGCTTGCGATCGGCATGGAGGGCACTGCGATCCCAGTGCTGATCATCGCGATCGGAATCCTTGCCTCGGCGTCGCTCGGTGGCCTCTACGGCATCGGCATCGCGGCGACCGCGCTCCTGAGCATGACGGGGATCGTTGTCGCCATCGACTCGTACGGGCCGATCACCGATAACGCCGGTGGGATCGCCGAGATGGCGGATCTCCCCGAGAGCGTGCGTCAGGTCACCGATCCTCTCGACGCCGTCGGCAACACGACCAAGGCGGTAACGAAGGGATATGCAATCGGCTCCGCCGGGCTCGCCGCGCTGGTGCTCTTCGCAAGCTACACCGACATTCTCAACAACACGCTGACCGCGCATCAGCTCCCGCTCGTGACGTTCGATCTCACCGCCCCGCCGGTCATCGCCGGACTGCTGCTCGGCGGCATCATGCCGTTCCTCTTCGGTTCGCTCGCGATGCTTGCAGTGGGTCGCGCGGCAGGCGAGGTCGTCATCGAGGTTCGACGTCAGTTCCGCGAGATACCGGGCATCATGGAGGGCACCGCCAAACCCGAGTACGGCAAGTGCGTTGCGCTGGTCACTGCTGCAGCGCAGCGGGAGATGATCGTCCCCGGCATTCTCCCGGTGATCGCGCCGCTCGTCGTCGGGTTCGTGCTCGGCGCGCAGGCGCTCGGCGCGATGCTCCTCGGGACGATCGTCGTCGGCCTCTTCGTCGCCCTCCAGATGACGACCGGTGGCGGGGCATGGGACAACGCCAAGAAGTACATCGAGGAAGGCAACTACGGCGGCAAGGGCTCTCCTGCGCATGCCGCTGCAGTGACCGGTGACACCGTGGGCGACCCCTACAAGGACACCGCGGGCCCCGCGATCAACCCGATGATCAAGGTGATGAACATCATCGCGATCCTCGCCATCCCTACGGTCGCGCTGCATCACCTCTTCTTCTGATCGCAGCGCCGGCGCGTCGACCGCGGAACCTGGGCATACTTCCGGCGTGGCTCCGACTGCTGCGTCCAGCGATCACGGCGGCGACCGCCACGGAAGCACGTCGCACTCGCATCACCGCGACCTCCAGGGTGGCGCTGCGCGGGCTGCGGTCTTCGGGATCAGCGACGGTCTGCTCACCAACGTCTCGCTCATCCTCGGGGTCGCCGGCGCCAACCCACCCGCGGCGGTCGTATTGCTCGCCGGCCTCGCGGGCCTTGTTGCCGGAGCGTTCTCGATGGCCGCGGGAGAGTACGTGTCGATGTCGGCGCAATCCGAGCTGCTCCAGCGCGAGCTCGACATCGAGCGCCGCGAGCTGGAACGTCATCCGGAGGCGGAGACCGGCGAGCTCGCGGCCGTCTACCGTCTCCGAGGCATCGAGGAGATGGATGCCCGTCGCCTCGCCGAGGCGGTGATGAAGGATCCGGCCGTCGCCCTCGAGGTGCACGCCCGCGAGGAGCTCGGGCTCCGGCCGGGAAAGACCGGGAACCCGTGGCAGGCTGCGTGGTCCTCGTTCGTGACGTTCTCGATCGGAGCCGCCCTGCCGCTCATCCCCTGGTTCTTCATCGGCGGGATTCAGGCCGCCCTCGTGTCGATCGTCGTCGGAGCCATCGCAGTCCTCGCAGTCGGCTGGACCGTCGCCATCTTCACCGGTCGCTCGCGGGTTCGCTCCGCACTGCGCCAGCTCGCCTTCGCGACCGTTGCCGCGGGGGTGGCCTTCGGCGTTGGGCACGTCGTCGGCAACCTCGTCGACCTGCGCGCCTGATCCATTCCACTCGCGTTCGCGAGGCCATCAGAACCACGGGGCTAGAGTCGAGGGATGCGTAGAGCGGCAGGAGTGACGGTGCTTGTCGTTGTCGGCGCGCTCGCGATCCCGATTCTCGGTGCGACGCCGGTGGCGGGTCAGGCCCCGGCGACGCTTGCCGGTGGCCCGGCGTCCGGGCCGATCGGTACGGGCCTCTCGTACAACTACTTCTGGGATCAAGCTGACTGCTCCGCGGCGGGTGTGACCCAAGGCGAGGTCATCGAGCTCACATGGGACAACGCCTCACTCGAGAACATCGGGTCAGGATCAATCAGCTCCGACCCCGCGACCGCCGACTGCACCGGCACCGTGAACGGTGCCATCCCGAACGATGCGACGCCGGGCTCTTACACGGTGACCGCGACAATCGGCGGGGGCACCGGTGTCCCCGACAGCGGCGCCAGCGCGAACGTGACCGTCACGCCACCACCGACGCCACCACCGACGCCACCACCGACGCCGACTCCAACCCCCAGGCCCACCCCCACCCCCCGGCCGACGCCGACACAGGGTCCGACCTTCACTCCAAAGCCGACTCCTCCGCCCACACCCACGCCGAAACCGCTCCCGACTCCGCCTCCGTTCATCGGCGGTGGCGGTGGCGGTGGATCGGGCGGCGGCTCTCCTGAGGGCGGCGCCGCGTGTTCCGGCGGGATCGGACGGAGCCCCACCTCGACAGAGCTCTCGAACGACATCGCCATGATCGTGCAGGGGACCGATCCCACTGCTGTGCAGATCGGACTGCTCTCGTCGGAAGAGTATTACCGGGATGCCGGCGGCACCGACCTCGACTTCGTGAACCGCCTCTACGACGACGTGCTCCGACACGATCCGACTCCCGTCGAGGTCTCGATCGGGCTGTCGATGCTCACCGGAGCGGGCCAGTCAGGACGGAGCCAGCTCGCGGAGGAGGTCGTTCTCAGCCCCGAGGCACGCGCGATCCGCGTCGACCAGGCTTTCCACACGCTGCTCGACACCTATCCCAGCAGCGCCGAGCTTGCGATCTGGGTGAACCGGCAGGCAGGCGTGGGCACCAAAGGCATCTCGGACAACACGATGGTCGAGGAAGTCGCCGCCTCCGGCGCCTTCTACGCGCTGGTCGGCAGCAAAGGCGCGACGTTCATCGACAAGCTCTATCAGGCACTCTTGAGTCGCTCGCCCACATCAACTGAGCTGAAGGACGATGCGTCGCTGATCGCGAGCGCCGGCAGCGTGTCCGCCCGTCTGTCACTCGCGGAGAAGGTGGTCTCGAGCACGGAGTTCCTAACCGACCAGATCGTCTCGTTCTACGCGAACTATCTCCATCCGACATGCCACGCCCTTGCGATCCAGGAGTGCGGCGGCGCGGTCGGCACGCCGTCGTCGGCGGATCTGTCCGCGGCGCTCACGGCCCTCGCGGGCACGTCCACCGAGGAGGACATCATCGCCGGGGTGCTCTCGAGCACGCAGTACTACGCGAACCATGGCAGCACCCAGACCGGGCTTGTCGACGGGGTCTACCAGGACCTGTTCGGCCGGCCGCCGACAAATGTCGAGGTGTCGGCCGCGCTCGACAAGTACCCGAACGATCCGCTCGGCGACTCGGAGTTCGTGCAGTCGATGGTGTCATCGTCGCAGTACAAGGACCTCGTCGTCTCGCTCTCCTACCAGCAATTCCTGCTTCGAGCGCCGCTGGCCTCGGAGACGGCGTCGGGCGAGGGTGTGCTCGGTGGGGATGTGCCGTCGCTGCAGACACCGGACCAGACGTTGCTCGAACAGATCGTCGCAACGCCCGAGTACCTCGCCGATACCGGGGGAACGCCGAGCCGCTTTGTCGTGCGCACGATCGCCACCCTGCTCATGCGGACGCCCACGACTGATGACGCCCTGACGTATCTCCGTGAGCCCTTGCCGCACACCTCCGCCTGGCAATCCGGGGTGGTGACCTCGATCGTGGACAGCCCGGCATACGAGACCGATTTCATACGCGGCGTCTACGCGAAGTTCCTCACGTACAAGGTCTGCGCGGTCCCCGGTCCGGTGACCACCAGCACGGGTCAGATCGGGTTTCTCAAGGAGGTCCCGGGCGGCTGGTTCGGGCTCGGTGCCATGGTCGTTGTCCTCCTCATGGGCGCCGGCGCCGCCGCCTTTTTCACCCTCGAGCGCCGCCGCTTCGGGCGCTCCTACCCCAACGAGCTGCCCCGCCACCACATCTGACGCGACGACCGGCCGCAGAGCGCCGTCCTCTACAATCGCTCGGGGGTGGACGAGTACCAGCTGGAGATCCAGTCGTTGCGCCGGACGCTCGCTCGGCTCCGCGAGGAGGACGCTGATCCTGCGCTGATCGAGGAATACGAGACGGAGTACCGCAACCTCAGCTCGCTGTATCGCGCGGCAAGCGAGACATTCGCGGCCGACGAGAAGGAACCTCGCATCGCTCGTGCCCTGGCTTCGCTGGGATTCGGTGCATGGACACTGCCGAACGTGTACAGCTTCGTCTACGACGCATCGATGGAGCTTCCGGTCGACGACGGGCGCGAACTTGCCCGCCGCATCGATGAGACCGACTACGCGGCCTCGTTGCTCGCAGTGCTCGACGAGGACTGAGCCGGCGGAATCTTCTTTCCGGGGTTGAGGACGCCGTGCGGATCGAGTGCGGACTTGATCCTGCGCATCAACTCGACGGTACCCGGTCCGAGCTGCCGCTCCACGTATTCGAGCTTCGCCGCGCCGACGCCGTGCTCGCCCGAGAGTGACCCACCCATCTGCAGGACGGTCTCGAACAGCTCCCCCGCCGCCGCGTCGGCGCGGGCTCGCTCCCCGGCGACGCGCGGGTCGATCAGGAAGGTGGCGTGCACGTTGCCGTCGCCGAGATGGCCGAAGTTCACGACCTGCAGCTCGTGCTTGACGCCGAGCTCCCGTGTGCGGGCGACGAGCTCGGCGACGCGGTCGCGAGGGACGACAACATCCTCGTTCACCTTGCCGATCTGCACCTTGGCGACGGCGGCGCTCACCGCCTTGCGGGCGGCCCAAAGCCTCTGCGCCTGACCGGGTTCCGTCGCCCGCTGCAGCTGTGACGCGCCGGCCCGCGTGATCGCGGTGCACGATGCGTCGGTATCTCCCGCAACTGCTGTGACATCGCCTTCCAGCTCGACGATCAGCAACGCCTCGGCATCACCGCCGACGTCACCGCCCCCGGCTCGGCGTACCGCGGCGAGCGCGGCGGCGTCGAGGAATTCCAGGGCGGCCGGCACGATTCCGGCTGCGCTGATCTCCGCGACAGCCGCAGCCGCGCGATCCATGCCGGTGAACGTCGCGGCGAGTGTCGAGCGCGCTTTCGGTGCGGGCACGAGGCGCAGGAGCACCTCGGTGATGACGCCGAGCGTCCCCTCAGAGCCCACCAGGAGGGAGAGCAGGCCGGACGCCGATGCGTCGCCACCTTCGCCGAGGCGCACGATCCGGCCGTCGGAGAGGACGGCGGTGATGCCGGCAACGAAGTCCGCGGTGACGCCGTACCGCAGCGTGTGCGGCCCTGCGGCATTGCACGCGACGTTGCCGCCGATGGTGCAGGTCGACGATGACCCGGGGTCCGGCGGGTAGTACAGCCCCGAGGCGGCCGCCTCGGCGTGGATGCCCGCGGTGATCGCCCCTGCCTGGGCGTGCAGGCGCATCGCTTCCGATTCGATGCCGAGCACGCGGTTGAGCCGGGCAAGGCTCAGGATCACGCCGCCACGTGCGGGCGACGCGCCGGCCGCGTAGCCGGTGCCGGCCCCTCGCGGCACGATGGCCACGCGGTGCACCGCGCAGACGCTCACGACCCCGGCGACTTCCTGGGTCGATGCCGGGAAGACGACCGCATCCGGGAGATGGCGCTCCCCGGACGCTCCCCACGAGTCGTAGGCATACGCGGCGAGGTCCGCCGGGCGGGTGTAGACGTGCGACGCCGACACCTGACCCTCGAGGTCGCGGATCACGCGGCGTTCGAGCATTCCGGCCGCATTGTAGAGAGCACGCCAATTCCGGTGCGCGGGTCGGGACCCCCGGCCAGGCTTCGAGAGAAGGGGCCGTGGGTATACTCGAACGCAGATGGGTGATCCCCGGGCGCTTGACGCCCTCGAGCGCGCGCTCGCAACCGTGATCGACCCCGAGCTGCACAAGCCGATGATGCAGCTCGGCATGCTGCGCGACCTCGCCATCGACGGTGGTGTCGCCTCGATCAGAGTCGTGCTCACGACTCCCGCCTGTCCGCTCAAGGATCGCATCCGCGCCGACATCGAAGCCGCGGTCATCGACGTGGTCCCGGCAATCACGCGCGTCGAGATTCGCTGGGACTCGGATGTGAGCACCACCCGTGGCCTGCCGGGACGCCAGGAGATCCCCGGTGTGCGCAACGCGATCGCGATCAGCGCCGGCAAGGGCGGCGTGGGCAAGACCACGGTTGCCGTGAACGTCGCGATCGCGCTGCGTCTCGCCGGGGCACGCGTCGGGTTGCTCGACGCGGATGTCTACGGTCCCAACGTCCCGATCATGCTCGGCATCCGCGAGCGTCCCCATGCGGGGCCGGACGGCAGGATGGCGCCGCTCGAGGCGCACGGCCTGAAGGTGGTGTCGTTCGGAACGATCCTCGACCCCGGTCAGCCGGTGATCTGGCGCGGGCCGATGCTTGCCAAGGCATTGCGCGAGTTCCTGTACGAGGTCTCGTGGGGCGAGCTGGACTATCTCGTCATCGACCTGCCCCCCGGGACGGGCGACGTGCAGTTGAGCCTCGCGCAGAGCATGCCGATGACCGGTGCGGTGATCTGCACGACGCCGCAGGACGTGTCCCTCGCAGACGTGAGCCGGGGCATCGAGATGTTCCGCAAGCTCAACGTGCCGGTGCTCGGGGTCGTGGAGAACATGAGCGGATTCATCTGCCCGCACTGCGACGAGCGCACCGACATCTTCGGCTCCGGCGGTGGACGCGATCTCGCGGCGCGCTATGAACTGCCCTTCCTCGGCGCAGTGCCGCTCGACCCGCGCATCCGCGGCGCTGACGGCGATGGTCGTCCGATCATGTCCACCGCGCCGTCGAGCCCGCTCGGTGAGGTGTTCCGTGAGGTGGCGTCGCACATCGCCGCGCAGGTGAGCCAGGAGAACTTCAACGCAACGACCGGCCCCGTGATGCCGTCAGGTCCTCGTCTCCCGGTCGTCGCGTCCTGATCATCCGCGACTGATCAGCGCCCGAGCACGGTCTCCACGGCGTCGCGGACGGTCCGCAGCGACCCGACATCGTCGGTGAACACGCGAATCACCTGGTTGTGCTGCGGGAGTCGCGCAACCAGCTCCGCGGTACGCGCGGCCTCGATCGTGTCATTGAGCGGGTCGTAGATCCGCACCATCCCGTCGTCAGTCATCGGGTTCTGCGGGGCGATGCTGGCGATGGCCACGTCGACCTCGACTCGAGCGCCCAGACGCTTCGACGCAAGCTGGGCGTCGAGTTGCTTCTGCAGGGCTGATGTGTCCATCTCCTTGTGGACGACGCTTTCGTACGCAAGGTGCCAGCGCAGGTCCCGAGCGGCGATGCGGGCCCATGCGTCAGCGAGCCGGCGTCGCTCGGTACCGGGCGCCTCGTGCAACCACTGCTGCACCGCAACGAGCACCGACCAGTCGTTGAGCAGCTCGTACTCGTCGAGGTGCTCCAGCGGGTTGCCATGCAGAAGCTGCGCGATCGTGTCGGCGAAGATCTCGCGCATCGAGAGATCGAATCTCCGCCCCGTGCGATGGTGATACACCTGCAGGTACATGTAGAGACGGGACGCGAGGAACATCTCGAGCGCGCCGGTCGCATGCGCGTGCAGCACGATGCTGTCGCCGCTGACGAACGTGTAGTGGATGAGCCGCTGCACCTCGACGGCGCCGAGGCTGATCCCGCACATGTAGGCATCGCGCGGCACGTAGTCGAGGTTGTCGACTGTTGCGGGCCCGCAGAGGATCGGCTTGAGCGCGTGCAGCCACCTCGGCGGTGTGTAGCCGTCGATATCCGCGTCCGCCATGACCCATGACACCCATTGCGGATCGATCTGCTCACCGGGCGCGAAACGATCGGTGGGGCTGGCGCGCAACGACGCGATGATGTCGGCGAGCTGATGCGTCACGAGGTGGCGGCCGACGACCTCATGATCGAGATTCCACTGCTCGAGCACCTCGTGGTCGAAGAAGTGTCCGAACGGACCGTGGCCGACGTCGTGGAGCAGGCCTGCGATGCGCAGTGTCTCCTCGACGAGCGCAGGTGACGGTGCCTCTGGAAACGCGGCGCGCAGCGACCCGTCCACGCGACGCGCGAAGAGGCTCGCAAGGTGCATCGCACCGAGCAGGTGCGTGAAGCGGGAGTGCTCGGCGCTTGGAAACACCCACCACGCCGACTGAAGCTGATGCACACGCCGCAGACGTTGCAGCCAGACCGTGTCCAGCAGCTGTCGCTCGCTCGCCTCACCCGGCTGGTCCTTGGTGATCTCGATATAGCCGTAGAGCGGGTCGGCGATGAGGTTGACCTGGCGGAATCGCTCCGCCGCGTGGAGCGAACTACTCGTCGTCGTCCTCGCTCTCTTCGTCCTCGTCACCCGCTTCGTCGTCCTCGGCCGGCGAAACGGGCTTCCAGCCTGCACGGTCGATCATGGAACCTCCTGATTGGGTGAAGCGACGGCGATGTGACCGCTGCGGCAATTTATACGCCATCGCCGCTGCCGGACGCCCGGACAGTGGTGGTGTGATCGCCATTCCGATGTCACGAATCGGTGACCTCTGTGACAGCGGCGTGTCACTGTCGCGATTGGCTTCTAGAATCGAAGCAGTGCGCCGTCCCTTCTTCACGTTTGCATCCGCACTTGTCCTCGCACAGTCCCTCGCATGGTCCGCGAGCCCGGTGTCAGCTGCGAAGCTGACACATCCGGAAGTGCGCGCCGCAACGTCACAGTCATCCTTGAGCGCGCCGCGGCACGTCGCGCGCGCTCGTTTGGCCTCAACACCCGCTGTTGCGTCGACACCCACGCAACTCGGAGCCTTCGCAGGGGGCGGTGAACAGGCGGCCATCACAGCAGCCGGTACCGGAAACCCTGCGGTCACGACGCCTGCGGATCCAAGCATTGCCGCGGGAGCAAGCGATGTCGTCGAGGCTGTGAACAGCGCGGTGTTCGTATACAGCCGCACCGGGGGTCTGATCAACTCGTTCGGGATCAACACCCTGATCCAGTCGGCGGGAACCTCCGGATGGGATGTGAAGGATCCGCATGTGGCATATGACCCGTCGTCGGGGCTCTTCATCCTGATGGCATTGCAGTTCAATCCCGCATCGATGGTGTGCGGGAGCCAGGTCGTCGTTCTCGTGTCCCAGTCGAATCCCGCGCTCCCCTGGTCGTCTCGCGGTTCGCTGAGCATCTCAGCCTTCCTCGGCACAGGACTCGAGCTCGCGAACGTGTCAATGGCGCTGACCGGCACGCTGATCATCGAATCCAGTGACTACCAGACGTGTGGCGGGTCAACGAGCACGCCGGTGGCGAGTCAGACCGACATCATGCAGAAGGCCGACATCATGAGCGGTCACACGACCACCAGCAGTGTCGTCGCCATCGTCCCCGGCCCTTTGGGCGTGCAGCCTGTGATGGGACTGGGGTTGACTGCCGTTGCATATGAGATCGCCAACGACACGAACTGCTCAGGTCCGACCGCGAACGCGTTCGCCGTGTTCAGGATCACCGGAACACCGGATACGCATAACGCCGCCATCACCTGCGTTCTCTCCGCTGCGGAGCCGAGCGGAAGCACCGTGCCACCGCCCGCCGCACAGGCCGGTACCGCGACGACTCTCCAGACCGACGACGACCGGTTCCTCGACGCCGTCTGGGTGAACAGCGTTCTCTGGGCTGCCGGCAACACGGGGTGCACCCCGGCAGGTGACACCCACGTCCGGTCCTGTCTCAATGTCGTCAACGCCGGCGCGAGCACAACGGGCACGGTCACGGGCGGCACGCAGCTGTCTCCCGAGGGTGTCAACGGCGCATACGCCTACTTCCCCTCCGTGGCCCTCGACAGCACGAGCGATGTCTTCGTGACGTTCGACGAATCATCGAGCTCGGCTGCCGAGTCGATGCAGGTCGCAACCATCAGCGCAGGTGCGTTCAGCAGCTTCATCCAGCTCCGCCAGAGCACCACGTTCTACAGTCCGGCCGGGTGCTCGAACTGCAGCTGGGGCGACTACTCCGACGCCGTGCAGGACCCGCTCCATCCGACCGATGTGTGGGTGGTGTCGAGCGACGACGATCTCACGGGCACGAGTCCGAACTGCGCCACCGTGAATTCGTGCTGGGACACATATGTGGGGCGGTACACCTTCGCCGCGCCTTCGGTGTCGTCATTGACACCGTCCTCGGGAACCGGCGCGGGTGGACAGCTCGTCACGGTCGCAGGATCGGACTTCGCTTCGGGAACGACGGCGGTGATCGGCAGCACGCCGATCACGCCCGGCAATCTCACGCCCGATTCGTTCACGTTCACGACTCCGCCGGGACCGCCGGCGGGCGGCGTGGTGCACGTGGTCGCGACCGACTCCCTCGGGTCGAGCTCCGCGACGTCGACCGGGTCCGGGTATCTCTACGTGCCTCTTGCCGACTACTTCCCGCTGTCGCCGTACAGAATCCTGGACACGAGGGCTGGTTCGGTACATGCGCTGGGACCGAAGACCACCATCTCCTTGACGGTGGTGGGCGCCGGCCCCGTGGGGGTCACACATGTCCCTGCGGGAGCAGTTGCGGTGGTGCTGAACATCACCGAGGTCGACGGTACGGCCGGCAGTCTGCTGACCGTCTACCCGTCCGGAACCGTCGCGCCAAACGCCTCCAACCTGAACTTCGCGCCGGCAACCGTCGAGGCGAACCTGGTGACCGTGACGCTCGGTACGGGAGGTGCCGTGAACATCTTCAATGCGCTTGGCAGGGTCAACGTGCTCGCGGATGTCGAGGGCTACTTCGCGCCCCCGGGGAGTGCGACCACCGCCGGTGAGTTCCATCCCATCCCGCCGGTGCGCGTGTGCGATACACGTCCAAAGTCGGCGACGCCTGCATGCACAGCCCACGGAGCGCTGGTCGGCGGAACGCCGATGGCCGTGAACGTGACCGGCGGCACCATTCCGAGCGACGGGACCGCGGCAGCCGTCGTGCTCAACATCACCGGCGTGTCGGGAACCGTATCCGGTTACCTGAGCGTGTTCCCGACGTCGTCAAACGGGTCCTGTCACGTGCCGGGGATCTCGACTCTCAACCTGCTCGCCAGCACCGTCGTCGCGAATCGGGTCATGGTCGCGCTCGGGCCTGCGTCCACCGGCGGTCACACGACATCGGTCTGCGTCTTCGCGTCCTCCGGGAAGATCAACGTGCTCCTTGATGCCAGCGGGTGGTACGGGAGTGCCACCGCACCCACCGGCTATGAATACCAGGCGATCGCACCGAGCAGGATCTGCGACACGCGAGTCGCCTCGGCCGGCTGCACGACCGGAGCGATCGTCGCCGGATTTGCCGGCAGCCGTCTCGTGCATGTCGCGGGTGAGGGAGGCGTTCCGGGCACGGGCACGGTCGTGCAGGCGGTGATCGCGAACCTCACCGCCATCGCACCGACGGCGGGCACGTACATGGTGGCGTTTCCCGCAGGGCTGCTCAAGCAGCCGGGAGCGTCCGACATCAACCTGACCGCCGGGGAGATCCTTCCGAATCTCGTGGTCGTCCAGCTCGACACCACTGCCGGCGCCGATCTCGGATGCATCGAGCTCGCCAACGGAGCGGGGAGCGTCAATGCGGTGCTCGACATCGAGGGCTGGTTCCAGTAGCGAGGGCCGTCGTCGGGTAACGGGCGTCATCGCCTGACGAACTCGATCGTTGCGCCGGTGTAACGGCAGTGTCAGATCTTCTCTGGCAGGCTCAGACGGCATGCATTCCAACATCCATCGACTCGTGCTTGCCGCCGTGATCGCTGGATCTGCCGGCTTCGCGCCGCTCGTGAGCGCGGGCGCATCGGGCCCTGCAGCAACGCCGGTGGTGGTTGCGAAGAGCATCGGCGCGGTTGTGGCACTCACCGGCTCCGGTCGCACCGATTCCATTGCAGTTGCTCCCGCCTACATGACGGGCGCTCCTGCGATCGTGGCTCACGGCATGGTCGCGGCCGAAGCCGGCGGAACCGGCAACTACGGAGCGCCGCTGATCAGCGGCTGCGCGTGGGCGACGTGGGTCACCAATTGTTCCAACCTGACGGCGTACGGCAACGGCTCGGGCTTCAACAACGTCGGGTGCGGCGCGCCCAACGGCTGCGAGTTCGGACCGGAATTCCAGTGCACGGAGCTCGCCACCCGCTACGCCTACTACGCGTGGGGCGAGCCGACGAACTGGTACCCGTATGGCGCAACCGGAGGCGCGTACACGATGTGGCGTGCAGGACCTTCAATGCCGATCCCGCTGGCGCAGTTCCCAAACGGCGCAGGAACTCCGCCGATGCAGGGTGACCTGATGGTCTTCAACCCGGGCTGGCTGGGCAGCTACTGGGACGGCTCGGGACATGTCGCGATCGTTCGCGATGTTGGACCCGGGTATGTGGATGTGGTGGAGCAGAACGCGACGTCGTCCGGCACGGATCGATTCGCGCTGAACGGCTCGACGGTGACTGCTCGCGGCTACACTCCGCTCATCGGGTGGCTTCGTGAGACCGAGCAGACACCGGTCGAGCTCGCGACGTCCAACGTCGCCGGCACACCGCAGAGCGTCTCCGACCAGCCGGGCGATATGGATGTGGTCTGGCACGGCGGCGACTCGAAGCTCTACGACCTCGCGTACCGCAACCAGGCGTGGCAGGCGGTCCCGCCTGTCGCGATCACCCCCGCTGATGTCGCATCGAATCCCGCGGTGGCGTCGCCCGCCCCCGGTGAGGTCGACGCGTTCTGGGAGGACAGCTCCGGCAATCTCTGGCAGGTGCGATCGCAGAGCGGCTACTACGGCGCCGAGACATGGCAGACCCCGCAGCGGCTCACCGTCGGCACGCTTGCGCTCGGGTCGACGCCGGCGGTGGTCAGCCAGGGCCCCGGTGAGCTTCAGGTGTTCTGGAAGGCCACCGACACCACCCTCTGGACGGACAGCTACGTCAACGGCATCTGGACCGGTGCGCTGCCACTGAACAGCGGTCCCGTGGCGGGCAATCCTGATGCCGTGATCGCTCCTGGAGGAACGATCGGAGTCGTCTGGCGCGATCCGTCCGGCAATCTCTGGACCGACCTGGGCGCGTCTTTCGGTTGGTTCGGTGCGCAGAAGGTCGGCCTCGGCGGGCTGGCGAGTGATCCGACCGCAGTGGTCGCCGGGACGGCAACGATCGACGCCGTCTGGCGCACGACTGCCGGTTCGGTCTGGGCGGCCGCCCTCACTCCGACGGGTGGGCCGGCGCAGACGGAGGTCGATTCCGCGGTGAGCATGGGTCAGCCCGCAGCGGCCGCATCGGGAGCAAGCTCGGTCACGGTCGTGATGCAGCGTCCCGGCGGCAGCCTCGCCTCAGCGATCTACGCGCCGGGGAACGGCTGGATCGGACCGGAGTTGCTCAACAAGGTGGCGTCCGCGGCGAGCGTGTCGGTTGTGAACTGGTACGCGAACGCGGTGGCTGCGTTCTGGCAGGGAAGCGGAAGCACTCTCTGGTGGTCCGCCGCCTGCGCCGGCTGCGCCGCGAACCCGCCGTCTGTGTACACACCGTAGTCGCTACGACGTAGCGCGCTGCTGTACGACGGTTGGCGCGACGCCTGGGCGATGATCCCCGGGTGACCACGCTGCTGCAGTTGGCGAACGCGGGCGACCTGATCGCGGGCACCTCGTCGAAGCTCGCGAAGGTGCGCATCCTCGCGGATTTCCTGGCGGCGACGGATGGTGACGAGGTCGCGCTCGGCGCGCGGTACTTCACCGGTTTCGTCTTCCCAACCGGTGACGAGCGGACGCTCAACATCGGCGGCGCTGCGTTCTCGTCGGTGCTTCGTGACGTCAGCGGCGTGGACGATGCTGCTATCGGCGCCGCGTGGCGGCGTCATTCAGACACGGGAGACGTGACTCGCGAGTTGCTCGAACGCCACGCGCGCACCGAGTTCACGCCGATCTCTCTGCACGACCTCGACCGCACGTTTGCGGAGATTGCCGATGCGCGTGGCCCCAAGCCGCGCGCGGCCTTGCTCCGCGATCTCCTGAGTGGAGTCAGCCCGAACGAGGCGCGGTACATCGCCAAGCTCATCACCGGGGAGTTGCGCATCGGATTGCGTGAGGGACTTGTCGAGGAGGCGATCGCCGCCGCATTCGCCGCCGATCAGCTGGCGGTGAGCCGCGCGGTGATGCTCACCGGTGACCTCGGCGAGGCGGCGCTGCTTGCGAGAGCGGGCAACCTGGACGCGGCCGCACCGCGCTGGTTCGTGCCCCTGCGACCGATGCTCGCGACTCCGGTTGCCGGCGCGGCGGAAGCGGTCGCGCGCCTCGGCGAGGACGTCTGGGTTGAGGACAAGTATGACGGAATCAGATGTCAGCTCCACAGACGTGGGGCAGAGGTCGCGCTCTACAGCCGTGACCTCAAGAACGTCACCCGTCAATTCCCGGAGATCAGCGCGGGCGCGGCACAGCTCGGCGCCGACGTGATGCTCGACGGAGAGATCCTCGCGTTCCACGAGGGTCGCGTGATGCCGTTCCACGCCCTGCAGACGCGGCTGGGCAGGGTCGCGCCCGATGCTGCGCTCATGTCGGCCGTGCCGGTGATCTACGTCGCGTGGGATCTGCTCATGGTCGGGGACGAGGTGCTCCTCGATCGCCCCCTGCACGAGCGACGCGAACGTCTCGAGGCGGTCTCGATGCCGCACCCGCTGGCGCTCGCGCACCTCGAACGCGTGCGTGGCGAGGCTGAGGTGGACCGTCGATTCGATGATGCGCGGGCACGGCTCAACGAGGGCTTGCTTCTGAAACAGCCGGAGTCGACGTACACCCCGGGTCGGCGCGGCTTGAACTGGCTCAAGTTGAAGCGGCCACTCGACACGCTCGACGTTGTCGTCGTCGGCGCGGAGTGGGGGCACGGCAAGCGGCGCGGGGTGCTGAGCGACGTGACCTTCGCGGTGCGCGTCGACGGCACGGACGAGCTGGCGACGATCGGCAAGGCGTACACCGGGCTCACCGATGCGGAGATCGACGAGATGACCGCGCTGCTCCTCGAGATCACCGTCAGCGATCATGGCCGCTACCGCGCCGTCGATCCGCGGATCGTGCTCGAGGTCGCATTCGATGCGGTGCAGGCGTCGGCACGGCATCGCTCCGGCTTCGCGTTGCGCTTTCCACGCATCGCGCGGTGGCGGCACGACAAGTCGCCCGCCGAGATCGACACCCTGTCGCGCGTCCGCGATATCGCACAAGCCGTCGAGCGCGAGCGCGTGCAGCTGGTCGACCAGCCCGGCGCGTAAGCGGCCGGGCATCGCGCTTGGCCGGATCCGGCCATCATTCGGAACGCTGGGTGGGTAGGCTGACGCAATGCCATTCCATGAGAAGTTCCTGCGGACCCCTGCCCCGATCGACATGAACGGACGGCACATCAAGCGCTATCACGTCAACAACATCGATGCGGACATCGATACCGCGATCCAGGACGCAGCGTACGCCTTCCTGCCCGGCTTGCTCCCCGGCGTTGACGACGAGACGCCGCCGGCATCCTTCGTCGTGCTGCATCGCGGCCAGGGAAGCGCCGCCTACCTCAACGCGTACAGCTGGGTGTGGGGCAACGTGATCGAGTGCCACACGTCAGCGGCAGGGATTCCCTTTCTCGGGTGCGACGACGAGGACTCCACGAACTTCAGGGCACTGAGCAAGCCATGGATCGGTTGCGTCTGGGAGCTGCCGCCGATGGCGTACGAGCGCACGTCGTGGGTTCGCCACGTCCTCGTCCCTGATGAGCCGGATCTTGCCGCCTATCTCGCGGATCAGATGGCTGAAGGGCGGATCGGCGCGTAAGCGGGCCGCAGCCGACGATCAGTGCTGCTCGATGAACGCTCCGAAGAGGTCCGGTGTGTCCATGGCCGGGTCGCCGACCTGCGAGAAGCTGTCGAACCTGGCTCGCAGCGCGGCGTACTGCTGGACCAGGGCTTTGTCGTCGTACGCCTCCATGGGATCCCATGGGTGGAGGTAGTGCACCTCCGTGATCCCCGCCTGCAGCATCTCCTTGAGGCATCCGAAACATGGTTGCGTTGTCGAGGTCATCGACGCGCCGAGCGTCTGCTGACCGAAGCGTGCAGCGGTGAGCAGCGCGTTCTGCTCCGCGTGCACGCAGATGCAGATGTCATATGCGCCGCCACGGAGACCGTCGTCGTCGCGACGCGAGCAGCGATGGCAGCCGCCCTCGGAGCAGTTGGGCATCCCGAAGGGCGTGCCGTTGTAGCCGGTGCTGAGCACTCGCGCCTCGCGGGTGATGACCGCGCCGACTCTTCGGCCGAGGCAGTCGGCACGGGTGCGCGCCGCGAGCGCGATCAGCAGGAAGTACTGATCCTTGCCGGGCCGGCGAGGCGCTGGCGTGCTCAGGGCTGCCGTCCGAGGAATGCTGCGAGGCGATCGATGGCCGGGGCGTCCTCGGCCACCGCAACCGGGGCGTCGAACGGCATGACGTCGCGACTTCTCCCGGCGAGACGATGCTGCCAGAGGATCAGGGCGCCCGCGGCGAGATCCTCCGGGAGGTCGGCCGGCTGCCCGATGGCATGTGCGAGATCCCAGCCGTGGACAAGCAACTCATTGATGCGCATGTGGACGATGGTCGTCCCCTGCTGCTCGCCCATCAGCGGGGCGTCGACCTTCCCATCGAGAAACCCGGGGGTGAGAAACGCCGCGTGCACCAGGTTTCCCGTATGGTCCGGACGCACGAGCTCGACAAGACGCTGCACGGCGGCGAATGCGCGGTCGCAATCCGCGATGACGGGAGGGATCTCACTCACCCCTCTATGGTGGCCGACGCCGCGCATCTCATGCGGGCGTTCCCGTGAGGCTA
>JBAUTG010000071.1:0-13960 GCA_049582105.1 Candidatus Dormiibacterota bacterium
TCCCAGGGTAGCCAAGTGGTCAAGGCAGCGGTCTGTAAAACCGTGTACCGATGGTTCGACTCCATCCCCTGGGACCACACTCGGGCAAACTCGGCTTGACGGTGGCGCAGCATGACATCGCTTCGAACTGGTACGCCGCCTACGTCAGGTACGTGATGTCAAGCGCGTGGGCCCCGTGTCACGCAAACGTGCGCCGGCGCCACTAACGCGCAGGCTCCGTGTGTTCGCCAGCGAACCTTGTTGAGTGGGAGACCCTGGCGGAGCGCGGGCACGTCACCGCAACGTGCGTCGGCTCTGGACATCGCCACCATGAGGCGTGAAGACGCTAGCCGGCTACGCCCACTGGGGCGATCGGGCGCTCGGCGTCGAGTTGAGCCAGCCCTTGCTGCAATTGCGTTACGAAGTCAGCGACCGTCCCGCGAAAGTGAGCCAACGCAAGGTCGAGACGAAAGTCGAAGGCGCCGGACAGCTGAGGGCCGTAATGAACGATCATCGGCTTCTGACGATTCGACACGGAGAATGTCGTGAAACCTTCGGCATCATCGTGTTGGAAGCCGATCAACTTCGCGAACAGACATTCTCGAGTCTGGTTTGCGCCCTCAAACACGACGCGCTGATTGGTTACGAATATCGTGCCGCTATCGATCGCCGTCGGGCTAGGGGTGCCTTGAACGATATGGCCGCGAGTGGCTCCTACTCGGTAGCGAATAGACCGGCCACCGATACTGCCGATCGGGAATGAAACTCCATGCGAACCACCGCGCCATTGAGTCGGGCCGCGGCGCTCTTCGACCAAGGCGGCTCCGGTCACCTTGTAAAAGAGCTCCTCTCCCACCGCCAGCATGATCTCGTTGGAAGCTTCTCCGTTATAGCTCTGCGCGATCTCGAGCAACTCCGCATATCCGTCACGCTGTCCTTGCCAATTGTCTAGCGCGGATTGGTACGCCTCTGCGGCCTTCTTGGCTCGGTGCTTTTCAAACACGTTCCGTACCTCCGTCAAGGGTGAGTGTCGGCAGGGGTCGCTTCCCGGTGCTGATGGATACCACGTTCCGCGACTTCCGTAGGCCCGATCGCGGGGATTGCTCGGCTGCCAGGGTCGACAGAAGTCGCGACCGACGCTTGATCCGCTTTTCCCGGAGTGTTCATCACGTGGGTAAGGATGCGGAGCGGCCCACCCCCCTCACGCGAACGCGGCTCGACATGATCAGGACGTCGGGCCGCAACGGTTGCGGGTCGACGGCGACGGCGCTGATCGCCGCGGCAACGAACTCGCGTCGGGTCGCATCGTCCAATGCGGCGACGAATGGCGCGAGGTGAGCCATTCCGATGCGGCTTGCGACGATATCCGCCGGTGTCGCAACCCCCGTGTCCACCGTGCGCTCCGCGATGACGACCTCGTCGAGACCTGCGGCGAGTGCGCATGCGCGCAGCTTCTCCGGCGTGTTGACCAGCGGCTCGTAGTCGCGCTTCAACAGTTCATACCAGCCGGGCCGGATGTACCCGTACCGCTGCGCGACAGCATCCACGACGTCCTTGGACGTGTTCGCGGGGGTGACGCGGAACTGCCCGACCATGACAACACCGCCGTGATGTACGACACGTCGCGCCTCCATGAGGGCGCGCACGGGGTCGGCGACATGCGAGATCGCGAATGCGGCGATTGCCCCGTCGAAGGTCTCGTCGTCGAAGGGCAGTGCACGCAAATCCCCTGTCGCAGCATCGAGACCCTGCGCCCGCATGTGTTCGACCATGTCTCCGGCAGCGTCAACAGCCGTCGGACGGCCGCCCAGACGGCGGACTGCACGCGAGACGGCACCGGTCCCCGCACCGATGTCGAGGACGTGTTGACCGGCGATCGCACCGGGATACTCTCCGACCACCGCTTCCGCGAGCCGGTCGTACACACGCGATGGTCCGTCCGCCCAAGCTCGAGCGACTCCGTCGTACACGGCGCCCGCCCCGCGTATCGGTATCGCGTCCGAGTCCGTCATCAGGTCCGGCGCCGGCTCCGCCGCTACGGCGTCAGCACGACCTTCAACGCTTCTCGTCGCTCGAAGAGGTCGTAGCCGAGCACCGCGTCCTCAAGCTTCATGCGGTGCGAGATGATCGAGTCAGGGTGTACGTCGCCCTTCGCGAGCAGCGCGAGCGACTCGTCCCACCTGCCGATGATATTGGCAGTGCCGCAGAACTTCAGGTCGATCCCCTTGACGAAGGTGGTGTTCAGAGGCAGCACGAGCTCCTGATCGCTGTGCACGCCGATCACGCTGATCCGGCCGCCGGCGCGAGCGATATCGATGCAGTCGAGCAGTGCGGGAACGAGACCGACGCACTCGAGCACCGCGTCCGACCCGCGACCACCGGTGTGGTCCTGGATGAAGCTCGGCGCGTGCACCGCGTGTGCGTCCACCGGTACCGCCCCGAACGTCTCCGCCATCTCGAGGCGCTGCGACACCGTGTCCACGGCATAGATCGTTGACGGCGCGAAGCTGCGCGCGGCGAGGATCGCCATCAATCCGACCGGTCCGCAGCCGACGACGGTCACCGAGTCCCCAGGCTCGATGCGAGCTTCCTTCGCGCAGTCATACCCCGTCGTGAAGATGTCGCCGATGAAGATCGCGTGCTCGTCGCTCATCGATGCATCGAGGTGGTGCAGCACCAGATCGGCGTTGGGGACACGGACGTAGTCGGCCTGAGCGCCGGGCACATCTCCGAAGAACGACCCGTATCCGAACACCCGCTGATCAGGACACCGGCTGAAGTAGCGTCGCTCGCAGTACCAGCAGGTACCGCAGGGGATCGTGAACGAGCCGACCACCCGGTCCCCTTCCGCGAAGCGGCTGACGCCCGCGCCGGCAGCCTCCACCACGCCGACGAATTCGTGGCCGAGGATGCCGCCAGGGCTCATCCCCGGGATGCGCCCGTGGACCACATGCAGGTCGCTGCCGCAGATCGCGGTGGTCGTCACGCGGACGAGCGCATCGCCCGGCTCCTCGACCACGGGCTTCGGGACGTCGACCACCTCGACTGCGTCGAAGTCCTTGAACACCAATGCACGCATCGTCACGTTTCCATCAGCACCGCGATCAACGGGTCTCTTCCTCGGCCGCGCGGCGCTGGATGACCCGGTCGCGAAGCTCATCCTCGAGGTCCCCCGCGTGCTCGGCATCCCGGCGCAGCCAGAAGGGGATTCGCTCCGGTTCCCCCGCCGCGAGCGCCTTCGCCTGAGCATCCAGGTAGGCGCGCAGTGCGGTGTCGACCGCCGTGGAGAGATCGGTGCCGGTCGCGACGAGCGGCGTCACGAGATCGTCGGCGATCACGACGCTGTTCGCCGGCGCAGGCGGTGGCTTCGACCCGAAGAGTCTCCCCAGCCACGACATGCGCCGAGTGTACGCAGTCTCGCGAGGCTGCCTCAGATCCGGCCTGTCGCGCGGTACCGTACGTGCGTGGCACGCACCGCGCTGAAGCCCCGGCTCGAATGGACGGGTGACCCGGAGGCGGATCGACTCGTCAGCGAGGATCCCACCGCTCTCCTGATCGGATTCTGCCTCGATCAGCAGGTCCCGATCGAGTGGGCGTTCCTCGGGCCGCTGCGCATGCGGGAGCGGCTCGGCACCTTCGACGCCACCAAGATCGCCGCGATGGATCCGGCCAGGGTCGAGGCTGCGTTCGTGAAGCCGCCGGCGCTGCATCGCTTCCCGGCCAGCATGGCCCGCCGCGTCTACGGTCTGTGCCAGGCCATCGCCGACGAGTACGGCGGCGATCCCACGCGGATCTGGAACGACGCGAAGGATGCCAGGGACTTGCAGAAGCGCTTCGCCGCGCTTCCCGGTTTCGGCGCAGCCAAGGCCCGGGTCATGGTCGGCGTCGTCGCGAAGCACCTCGGCACGCGGCCTGCCGGCTGGGAGACGGTCGCGCCTGACTGGCCCACGCTCGCCGACGTGAGCACCGTCGCCGAACGCGAGGCGTACCAGGCTCAGAAGCGTGCATTCAAAGCGGCGATGCGCGCGGAGGCGGCGGCGAAGTCGTCCACCGGGCCCGATCCGAAGAAGAAGACCGCACAGGCGGCGAGACGTGCCCGGCGCTGACATCAACGTCTTCGAGGACGGCGGTGTCCGGATCGTGAAGATCGGACCGATGGGACCGTACGGCAACAACGCCTATGTGATTCGCGATGTCGACGCCGGAGAGGGGCTGCTCGTCGACATGCCGCTGGAAGAGGGTCCGCTGCTGGAGGCGATCGCGGCGGAAGGCGGCGTGCGCACTGTGATCGCCACGCACTGGCACCCCGACCACTGGATGACCTACGACGCGGTTCGCACGGCAACCGGCGCGCCGGTGCTCGTCGGCGCGTCGGAGATCAAGATCCCGGAGGAACGGATCGACGGGCGCCTCGAGGACGGCGCCGAGGTCGCGGTCGGGGCGGTGCGCATCACCGTGATCCACACCCCGGGGCATACGCCCGGGAGCATCTCGCTGCGAGTCGGCCGCGCTGTCATCACCGGGGACACGCTGTTCGATGGAGGCCCTGGCAAGACCGCTGCTCGGGGCGACCTTGAGACGATCCTCGCGAGCATCACCGCGAAGCTGCTCCCGTTGCCGGAGAAGACCCTCGTACTCCCGGGCCACGGCGTGAACACGACGATCGGGGAGAGCCGGCAGGGATACGCGACCTACAGCCGGCACCCCAAGCCGGCCGGCTTCTACGGCGACGTCGCCTGGGTTGACTGATCCGGCCGCACAGCCCCGAGCAAACGCCGGCACCGGGGCTGAAGGCCTGCATCTGTCCACAGCACGCGGCAGGTGGGTCCTCACCGCGACCGTGCTCGGCAGCTCCATGGCGATGCTGGACGGCAGCGTCGTCGGAATCGCCCAACCGGCGATCGGCAAGGAGTTCCACGCGGACATCGCCGGGCTGCAGTGGGTGTCCGTCGGCTACCTGCTCTCCCTCGCAGGGCTGCTCCTGCTCTCCGGCGCGCTTGCCGATCGCTTCGGACGCCGGCGCCTCTTCGTCATCGGAGTCGCGTGGTTCGCCGTTGCCTCGTTGATCTGCGCGACGGCACCAAACATCGAGCTGCTGATCGCCGCACGCGGCCTGCAGGGCGTCGGCGGCGCGCTGCTCACCCCGGGGAGCCTCGCGATCCTCGGGGCATCGTTCACGCGGGGCGAGCGCGGACGGGTGATCGGCGCGTGGTCGGGTCTCGGTGGCGTGGCCACCGCGCTCGGACCGTTTGTGGGCGGATTCCTCATCACCACCTTCTCGTGGCGGCTGATCTTCCTCATCAACGCACCGATCGCGGTGGCGGTGATCTGGATCTCGCTCCGCCACGTCCCCGAATCGCGGGATCCGGACGCAACCGGGTATATCGACATCGCGGGGAGTGCGCTCACGATCACCGCGCTCGTCGGCATCTCCTTCGGCCTCATCCAGGGGACGGCGGGCAGCTGGACGTCACCGGTGGTGCTCGGCGCCCTCGGCACGGGCATCGTCGCGCTCCTCGTCTTTCTGGTCGTGGAGTTGCGCGTCCACGCGCCGATCGTGCCGCTCGAGATCTTCAGGTCCAAACAATTCAGCGCGACCAATGTGGAGACGCTGCTCATCTACGGCATGCTCGGCGGGGTGTTCTTCCTGCTGCCCATCGAGCTCCAGCAGGTTTCCCATTACACCCCGACGATGGCGGGAGCGTCGTTGCTTCCGGCCACCGGGCTGATGTTCCTGCTCTCGTCGAGGTCGGGCGGGCTGTCTGCGCGTATCGGACCTCGGCTGCAGATGTCCGTCGGACCGCTGCTGATGGCCCTGGGGATGGCGCTCTACGCGCGCATCGATGCATCCGGTAACTACCTCGTCGAGGTGCTGCCCGCGGTGCTGGTCTTCGGGTTTGGGCTGTCGATCCTGGTCGCACCGCTCACTGCGACGGCGCTCTCCTCGGCACCGCCCAAACGCACCGGGCTCGCATCCGCTGTCAACAACACGGTGGCGCGCACCGGCAGCCTCCTTGCCGTGGCGATCCTCCCCGCGCTCGCCGGGATCACGGGAGACAGCTACCTGCATCCAGCGGTCTTCGAGTCCGGTTTCCAACGGGCAGCGCTGATCGCCGCGGCGGTCTGTGCCGCAGCCGGTGTCTTTGCGGCTGCGACGATCCGCAATCCGCGGACCCCTCCGGCGAGAAATCCGCAGCTCGACGGTCACTACCACTGCGAGGTGGACGCCCCACCGCTCCGGCGCAATAGCGAGATCGATGCCATTCCATTGCACGAAAGCAGGTCTGAGCGGCGCTGACTGACGCCAGACGCATCGCGCCGACTCACACATCGCCGGCTGCAATCGCGCTGCAATGAGCGCACCCGAGGATGCGCTCGAGCGTCCGACACGGCGCGAGAGCATGCATCTGGAGGACAAGGCATGAAGACAGGCATCGCGGCGGAGCAGAAATCCCTGACGAAGCCGGACGAAGTTCGCACCTTCGAGAAGGGACGTCTCGAGCTCGTGAACATCGGCGGCGGCGAAGTCGGGCGTTTGACGCTCGAGCCCGGCTGGCGTTGGTCACTGCACGTGAAGCCGCTCGCCGGCACGGAGCTGTGCGAGGCGCCGCACTTCCAGTACCACGCTTCAGGGGTGCTGCACGTCGTCATGGCTGACGGCAGTGAGTTCGACGCCCACCCGGGCGACGTGACCGCGTTGCCATCCGGCCATGACGCCTGGGTCGTCGGTGACGAGCAGGTGGTGGTCATCGACTGGAACGGCGCGAGCAACTACGCGCAGGGCTGATCCGACCTGAGCCTGCGACCCGAGCCCACGGCTCGTATCGTTACGAGCCGTGGGCGGAGGTGCGGGGCCACTGCGCGTGCACGTCATCGGCACCTTTCGTGTCGAGGGATTCACCGAGCACGACCTCGGCAGCCGCAAGGCGCGCCAGGCGCTGCGCCTCCTGGCGATCGCGGCCGGCGTGCCGGTCGGTACCGATCGCATCGCCGAGGTGCTCTGGCCCGATGCCGAACAGCTCCGCGATCCGGGGGCGCAGATCGCCGTGATCATGAGCCGGCTGCGTCGCGTGCTGGGACCCTCGCGCATCTCCCACGGCGACACCGGGTACGCGGTGCACGTCGACTGGCTCGACCTCACCGCGGCTGCGGAGTTGGTCACGGAGGCGCAGCGAAGGTTGGACGCCCGAAATCCCGCTGCAGCGCTGGCCGCGGCACTGTCGGCTCGAGGGCTCCTCGCAGTGACCATGCTGGACGGCGAGGTCTGGCTCGAGCATGAACGGCTCGCGGTCAGCCGCCTTGCAGCGCGCGCACGCCATCTCGTCGCGCGTGCCGCACTGCTCGCCGGCGACCTGGCGACCGGCGTCGAGGCCGCCGAGCAGCTGATCGACGCCGATCCGTACGACGAGGAGGCGCTGCGACTCGCGATGGCCGGACTGAGCGCGCAAGGGCGAAGCTCATCGGCGCTCGCCCTCCACGAGCGGATCCGATGCCGGCTTGCCGAGGACCTCGGCGTTTCGCCATCGCCGGAGACGGACGCCGCCCATCGGGCCGTGCTCAAGGGACTCCCCATCGCCGGCATCGAGGTCGCGTCACGCGTCCAGCGCGCACCGACCGCCGCCGTGCTGCGGCTGTTCGACCGCTCGGAGCAATTGCAAGCCCTGGACCACCTGTTCGCGATCGCCGCAGGTGGCACGCCGCAGGTCGCTGTGATCGAGGGCGAGCCCGGCGCCGGCAAGACCGCCCTGGCGAGGGCCTGGCTCGAGAGCCTCGAATCCGAAGTGCGGGTGCTCGACACGCGGTGCGATCAACTCAGTCGAATGCTGCCGCTGCAACCCGCGGTGCTCATGCTCCGCTCCTTCCTCCGTCAGGCGGGATCGGAGGACGCCACCGCGCTCATCGGCGAGGACGCGGCGATGCTCGAACCGGTGCTCGACTGGCGCGTCACGCCGAGGGTCGCGAACCGCGACACGTTCCAGATGCTCGCATCCTCGCCGGCAGGCATCGCGATGGTGTTCGCTGCGTTGACCCGCGTCGTCGCGCGAGTCTGCTCGGCGCCGAGCGTGCTGTTCATCGACGACGTGCAGCGCGCCGACCCGCTGACATCGGACTGGATCGACACGCTCGCACGGATGCCCGATGTGCCGCTGCTGATCCTCCTGAGCCGGCGCACCGGCGAAGGTCGCGTGCCCCAGGGCGCGCAGACGATCACCGTGTCGCCGCTCTCGCTCGAGGCGACATCGCTGATGGTCGGACCCGAGCGTGCCGGCGCGCTGCACCTGCGCACCGGCGGCAACCCGCTGTTCCTCTCCGCACTCGCACAATCGGATGCGGAGACGGCACTCCCCGAATCCATCCAGAGCGCCGTGCTCGAGCGGTGCGCTGAGGCCGGTGCTGATGCGGGCGTCCTCCGTGATACTGCCGTTCTTGGCACGAACGTGGATGTCGACCTCGTTGCCCAGGTCCTGAGGATCGATCCGATCGCCCTGCTCGGCGTGCTCGAGCAGGGGATCCGCCTCCAACTCCTCGAGGAGCGCGATGGGACGTACGTGTACCGCCACGAGATCGTCCGGGAAGCCCTCGAGCTCTCGGTCGGGTCACCGCGCCGCGCGCTCCTGCATCGCGAGGCGGCTCGAGCCCTGACCGCGCAACCCGGCGCGGATCCCCTGCTCATCGCACATCACGCGCGACTGAGCGGCGCCGCCGGTCTCGCGAGTGATGCGCTGACCGCGGCAAGCGGCATTGCCGCCGCACGGTTCGACTACGCGACCGCGCTCCGACTCGCCGACGAGGCGATCACGGCGATGGACACCACCGCGGCGCGTCTCCGGCGCGCGACCGTCCTGCTGGCCATGACGCGTTACGCGGACGCACGCGATGACGCCGAGGTTGCGGTGGCCCGAGGGGATCAGCTGCGAGCGTATGAGGTGGCGGGGGCGATCGCGTACTACTGTCGCGATTTCGCGCGAGCGGCGACACTCGGTTCGGCACTGCTCGAGAATGCCGAGACCAACGAGCAGAGTGTCCAGGCGCACGTCATCCAGGCGCGCGCTTTGCACGCCGAGGGTGATCTGCACGCGGCCGCCCACCACGTTGACGGTGCCCTGCGAATCTGCCGGCGGTACCGGATACCGCAGCCCACGGCGGTGTTCGCGTGGTTCAAGGTGCAGGCCGGAGATCCTGACGCGGCGATCACCGCGCTCGAGTCGAGCACGTTCGGCGCGCGGGAGACTGCATCCACGATCTACACACCTGCGCACGCGCACTTCATCTATGGATATGCCCTCGCGACCTGCGGTCGCGCCGGCGAAGCTCTGCGAGTCCTGGAGCGCGCATCCGACGAGGCGCACCGCCGGGGTCTCGTGCGCTACGGATCCCTCGGCATCAACATGAGCTCCTGGGTGCTCCGCAATATCGGGGAGTCACAGCGAGCGCGCGAGTGCAATCACCGTGCCCGCGAGAGCGCGAGAGCCACCGGCTACCCGGAGCTCGAGGTTTACGCGGTGCTCGATCTCTGCGACGACGATCTCGCATCAGGAGACACCGTCGCTGCGGATGAACGGCTCGTCGAAGCACGCGCGTTGATGCGGGAGCCCTACGCGTACCGATGGCGTCACGTGCTTCGCGTGCAGTTGCTCGAGGGGCGGCTTGCGCTGCAATGCGACGCGCCGGGCACGGCGCTCGCCGCGGCCGAGACGCTCGCCGCCGAGGCACGTGCGCGGATCGCTCCGCGGTACACAGCGCTCGGACACACGCTCGCGATGCAGGCGCGTGCGGCACTGGGCAAGCAACCGGCTGCGGCCGGCGTCCATGCGCTGAGCGAGACGCTCGCAACAATCGCCGGTCTCGAGGCGTGGCGGCATCTCGGTGAGCTCGGCGCACGATCCCGGCTCGCCGTGTGCTTCGAGGCCGCGAGACACCACCGCGACCGTCTCGCCGAGCACCTCGAACCGGCGATGCGAGGCGCCTTCCTGCAGTACGCGGATCATCGGCTCGCAACGATGCAGCGCGAGGCGGGCACGGGCTGACCTCGGTCGGCCAGTCAGAGGATGCGCAGAGCCTCGTTGAGGCGATCACTCCACCAGCCGAACTCGATCTCGTCGTCGTTCTTCGACCATCCGAGCTGCAGGAAGGCACCGGCGAGCGCGGGGCGGAGCTGAGCCTCCCACCAGGACGGGGTGTCGACGCCGGCCGCATCGAGAGAGCGCCGGTATGTGTCGAGGGTCGCCTCCTTGCTTTCCGGCAGCCGGTCGCAGTTCACGGCCAGGTACCACGCGACGTCGACGAGCGGCGCGCCTGCCCCGCATCGATCCCAGTCCAGCAGGATGGTCGTGTCGTCGGTCGACCCGAGGTTTCCGAGCTTCCAATCGCCGTGCAGCAGGGTGACCGGTCCCACATCGAGCGCTGCCACGAGCGGCCATGGATCTCGTGCGAGATCCAGAAGAATCTGACTCTGCTTCGGATGGCGCGCCGCCATCAGCTGCCATCCGCGCGCGACTGCGGGAGGGACGGGGTCCGTCCGACCTTCTGCAGCCTCGAGCGCGGCAGTCGTCGGCGTCAACACCACGTAGTGATGTGCCCTCGGAAAGAGACCGTCGGCAGGCTCGAAGCCCATATATGCGGCGTGCATCCGCGCCATGTGATCGAGGAAACGGTGATGCAGCGACAGAGAGATCGGCGCATCTCCCGACGGCACGAGGTCGGCGGACACGTCCCGCATCAGGAAGGCGCCACCACGGTGTCCATGCTCGGATGTGTACGGCGCACAGGCGACGATCGCATGGTCGATCATCGGTGGCAGGGCATCAAGCACGCCCGAGATGAACAGCGTCAACTGCCGGCAATGCAGATCGCCGCTCGCGCGCATGATCCAGTCCTCGTCGACGCACGTGTATTTGACGACGTACCGTTCGCCGTCGATCCGGACGCGCTCCAGGCGGCTCCCCGAAAGCGAGTCGCTGTTCTTCCAGGCCTCACGATGCGTCGCGCCGGCGAGCATCTCCTCAACCGATGACGCCACGCGGACGTGCTCAGCCAACGAGTGCGGCATCCGCCATCTCGGCCTGCAATGCCGCCCCCCATCTGCCGCCGCACCACGCGACATCGCGCTCGATCAACCCGTCGCGGAGCGTGAGCACGTGCGCCTGGTGACACATGTGCGGCTCGCCGGCCTCTTCCCACGTCAGCACGAAACGCACCAGCGCCCCGCCTGGAATGTCGGTGACGCTCAGGTCCTCGAATCGACCTGGGTCCGCGAACCACCGCGCCAGCTCGGATTCGATGCTGGTCGAACCGGTCACCGTGAAACGCCAGTGCGGAACCGTGGCATCGAGGACTGCATCAGGGGCGAACGCGGCCGACGCGGGGATCTCCGCGTGCTCGATGGCGTGCACGAAACGCTCGACGGCAGTGGTCATATCGGGGAGTTCCTCCAGCTTGGCGCACCCGTGTTGGGTTTGCGAGCACGAGGATGACCGCGGGCATTTGCAGAACGATTGCACCGCCCGGCGGGCCGGCCGGCTCGGGTCAGCCGGTCAGGCCCCGGGTGATCTTCGCGGCGAGGTCGGCGGCGCCGTGGCCGACGAGTTGCACGGCTGCAATGATCACCACGATGGTCACCAGGGTCACCCCGTACAGTGCCCATCCCCGGGTGCGCTGACGACGCTGAAGCTGGCTCGGCATCGTCGGCACAGCGCACCCCCCTTTCTGCGACCCATCCCTTCCGGCGCCCCCGCGCCCTGAGCCTCAGTATCCCGGATCGCGTCAAACGATGCAAGAGGCAATATTCTCTCCGCGTACCCGCACGGGGAGTCGAACCCCGGTTACCACCTTGAAAGGGTGGTGTCCTCACCGCTAGACGATGCGGGCGCGCGGGGCAATCTTAGGTTCGGGCACGCAGCGCGTCGCGCCTTGCGAAGCATCAGGATCGCGCCGGTATACTCGCGCCATGCCTGTTCGCGAGATCGTCGGTAAGACCGTCGGCTTCGGCCTTGTCTCCCTCGCCCTGATCCTCGGCGGCATCCTCGACCTGGTCGGTGGGCACGTGTACAACGACTATTTGAACGCCGCCCTCGGGATCATCCTCATCCTCATGGGTCTCGGAACCGGTGCGCTCGGGACCTTCCTGATCGTCGGCATCCTCTATGAGGAGAAGCTGCGCCGTCAGGACGAGCAGGTGCACATCACCCCGCGGGGCACGCCACCCGCGGCACCGCCGCCCTGGGGGATGGCTGATGTCGGCAAGCCACCCGGAGTCGTCCGTGTCGGGGAGGCCGCAGGTGCGCACGGTGGCGGCTCCCCACGAGTGATGAGCGTGGTCGTCTCGAACCTCGACGCGCCGATGCTCATCGTCGGACTCCTCGCCTGGACGGTCCTGACGCTCGTGCTCTTCGCGCCGCACTAGGTGATCGGCGCCGGCACGCAGATCCGGACGCGGTTCGCGCCCTCGCCCACGGGGGCGCTGCATTTCGGCTCCGTCCGCACCGCCCTCTTCGCGTGGCTCGCCGCGCGCCACGCCGGTGGCGCGTTCATCCTGCGCATCGAGGACACGGACCAGGAGCGCTACATCCCCGGCACAGAGGCGCTGATCCTCGAGACGCTCAGCTGGCTCGGGCTCGACTGGGACGAGGGGCCGGAGGTGGGTGGCCCCCACGATCCGTACATCCAGTCGCTCCGGATCGACACGTATCGCGAGCACGCCGACCTGCTCGTCGCGAGCGGCAATGCCTACTGGTGCACCTGCACCCCGGCGCGGCTCGCGGCGATGCGCGAAGCGCAGCGGACACGGTCGGAGCCGACCCGCTACGACCGCCGCTGCCTCGCGCGTCAGGAAGAGGTCGCGAAGGAACGCGCGAGCGGCATGGCTTCCGTCGTTCGTCTTCGGATGCCCGACGGCGTGACGGAGTGGGACGACGCCGTGCGCGGCCACGTGAGCTTCGAGAACTCGGACATCGATGACCAGGTGCTGCTCAAGTCGGACGGGTTTCCGACGTACCACCTCGCGGTGGTCGTCGACGACCAGCTCATGGAGATCAGCGACGTGATCCGCTCCGAGGAGTGGATCCCCTCGACGCCGAAACACCTTGCGCTCTATCGGGCATTCGGCTGGGATCCTCCTCGCTTCGCGCACGTGCCGGCGGTTCTGGGACCGGATCATCAGAAGCTCAGCAAACGACGAGGTGCCCGCAACGTGCTCGAGTACGGGGAGCTCGGGTATCTCCCGTCAGCGATCGTCAACGCGATGGCGCTGCTCGGCTGGTCATCCGGCGACGAGGAGGAGGTGTTCACACCACAACAGCTCTGCGAACGATTCACGCTGGACCGCGTCAACCCCGCCCCTGCGATCTTCGATCCCAGACGCCTTGACGACCTCAACGGCGTGCACATCCGGCGGATGGACACCGAGGCGCTCGTCGAGGCGCTCGAGTTTCCGCTGATCGGCACGAGCAAGGACGTGCGCCGGGCACTCATCCCAATGCTCCGTGAACGCATGGTCACGCTCGCCGACGCAACGCGCCTGTGCGCGCCGCTGCTCGGCGACGTCGTGGTCGATCCTGCCGTCGAGTTCCCACCGAAGAAGGTCGACCAGGCGACAGCTGTCGCGATCGTCGAGGCTGCGATCAACGCCGTCGAACACGGCGGCCTCGACGACGAAGCCGCGCTGCTCGAGCGGATCCGCGCAGTGGCCGAGAGCCATGGATCGAAGCCCCGCGACGCCTTTCGCGTCCTCTACGTCGCAATCCTCGGGAGCCCGACGGGACTCCCGGTCATCGAGTCGATGGCTTTTCTCGGGCGCGACGTGACGTTGCAGCGCCTGCGCCGCGCGCGCGCCCGCCTCGGCTGAGCACGGGGCAGCCCTACAGCCCGGGACCCTCGATCCTCGTCTCGACCGGATGATCGGCCGTTCGCGGGCGCCGTGGCCGGACAGGTGCACGCGTCGCGGTGCCGCGCGCGCCTCGGGCACGCGCCTGCGGGCCCGGCG
>JBAUTG010000072.1:0-41059 GCA_049582105.1 Candidatus Dormiibacterota bacterium
GCGCAGGCCGAACGGATCGCGCGGGAGGCACCCAACGCGACCCTCGTCATGTATCCGGACGGAAACCACGTCTGCAACAACATCGCGTACAAGTACCGGCCGGTCATGGCCGACTGGATGCGCGAGCAGCTGTGCTAGCGAGCAGGTGCGCCCGACAGAGGGCATCAGAGGAGACCATCGCATGAGCGTCGACACGCGCAGCGGAGTGCCGCCGAGCCCGGGTCGCATGAACGTTGACTTCGAGGAGCGGGTTGACTTCACGCGCCTGCGCGACTACCGGCTTGCGCGCACCCGTGCGGCGCTCGACGCATCGGAGCTCGGTGCGCTGCTGCTCTTCGACATCAACAACATCCGCTACGTCTCGGCGACCATGATCGGCGAGTGGGCGCGCGACAAGGTTGCGCGCTACGTCCTCCTCACACGTGGCGGCGAGCCGATCGTCTGGGATTTCGGCTCAGCGGCCCGTCATCATCAGCTCTTCGCGCCATGGATCCGGCCCGAGAACAGCCGCGCCGGCATGCTCGGGCTTCGCGGCGCGGTTGCACCCGACGCGGGCCTGATCGCAAGCGCTGTCGCCGAGATCCAGTCGGAGCTGACCGCGGCGGGCGTGGCCGGGATGCCGCTCGGTGTCGACATCGCGGAGACGCCGATGCTGCTCGAGCTCCAGCGTGCCGGCCTCCAGGTTCACGACGCGCAGCAGGTGATGCTCGACGCACGCCTGATCAAGTCACCGGACGAGATCTCGCTGCTGTCCACGGCGGCCGCGATGGTCGACGGGGTGTACCAGGACATCGCCGAGGCACTCAAACCCGGCATCCGCGAGAACGAGATCGTCGCGCTCGCCAACAAGCGACTGTACGAGATGGGCTCCGACGATGTCGAGGCGATCAACGCGGTGTCCGGCGAGCGTTGCAACCCGCATCCCCACAACTTCTCCGACCGGCTGATCCGCCCCGGAGACCAGGCGTATTTCGACATCATCCAGTCGTTCAACGGCTACCGAACGTGCTACTACCGCACGTTCGCGGTCGGCCGTTCGAGCCAGGCGCAACGCGACGCGTACGTCCGCGCCCGCGAGTGGATCGACAGTGCCATCGAGATGGTCAAGCCGGGGACGACCACGGACCAGATCGCGCAGTTGTGGCCGAAAGCGACGGAGTTCGGCTTCGCCAACGAGATGAATGCGTTCGGCCTGCAGTTCGGTCACGGGCTCGGCCTGGGACTGCACGAGCGGCCGATCATCTCGCGTCTCAACTCGCTCGAGCATCCGATCGAGCTGCGCGAGGGCATGGTGTTCGCGCTCGAGACGTATTGCCCCGCGAGTGACGGGCACTCCGCCGCGCGCATCGAGGAGGAGGTCGTCGTCACGTCCGGCGGGTGCTCGATTCTCACGCTCTTCCCCGCTGAGGAGCTGTTCGTCACCAATCAGTACTAGCCGCGCCACATCGGGTTGAGAGGAGAGCACGTGCATGAGCGCATCGACTGACGATCCCGTCATCGCGGACGGACCGCCGGGAATCGATCCGGCGACGCTGCACCGGCCCGGCGGCGACGTCGACGTCCCGACGCAAATCGGGCTCTACCGCCAGATGGTGCGCATGCGCAAGTTCGAGACGCGTGCCTATGACCTGTTCATGCAGAACCTGGTGAAGGGGACGAGTCACCTGTCGCTCGGTCAGGAGGCGATTGCAGCCGCCTTCGGCGAAGCGATGGAGGAGAACGACTACACATTCGCAACCTACCGCGGACACGCGCACACGCTTGCGCGCGGCGCGTCGATGACCGGCGTCATGGGCGAGCTGCTCGGGCGCTCGTGCGGGGTGCTGTCCGGGAAGGGCGGGTCCATGCACCTCACCGACGTGAGCCACGGCGTGATGGGCTCGTACGCGATCGTCGGCGCGCATTTGACGATCGCACTCGGCGCCGCCTGGTCCGCGCAGTATCTGGGCGAGCCGCGCGTCGCCGTCGCATTCTTCGGCGACGGGACCACCAATATCGGCGCATTCCACGAGTCGCTCAACCTCGCTGCCGTCTGGAAGCTCCCCGTCGTGTTCGTCTGCGAGAACAACATGTACATGGAGTACACGCCGATCACGAGCGTCACAGCGGTCGCGAACCCCGCTGCGGACCGCGCGTCGGCGTATGGTCTCGAGAGCATCCTCGTCGACGGCAACGATGCCGACGCCATGTACCTCACCGCCCGCGAGTGCCTCGACCGCGCCCGCGGCGGTGGCGGGCCGTCGCTCATCGAGGCGCGCACCTATCGAACGAGCGGTCACTCGCGTGCCGACCCCGGAACCTACAAACCCGCGGATGAGGCGGCTGCCTGGGGCGCCTACGATCCGATCGCCCTCTACCGCGCGCGCCTCGTCGGGCGAGGGGTCCGCGAGGCTGATCTCGACGCGGTCGAGGAGGCTGCCGACGGCGACGTGGAGACGGCCACGGTCGAGGCCAAGGCGTCGCCACCGCCCGGGGCGGAGGCGCTCATGCGCGACGTCTGGTCCGACGGAGGATCGTCATGGCGGAACTGACCTATCGCAGCGCGGTGGCGCGCGCCATCGCGCAGGAGATGGAGCGCGATCCGAACGTGGTCTTCCTCGGCGAGGATGTGGGTGGCGCGGGTGGCGTGTTCAAGGCCACCGTCGGGTTGCTCGAGCAGTTCGGCCCGGTGCGGGTGCGCGACACGCCCATCTCGGAGCAGGCGATCCTCGGCGCGGCGATGGGAGCGGCGATGACCGGCTTGCGGCCGATCGCCGAGATCATGTTCGCCGACTTCTTTGCCGTCTGCTGGGACATCGTGGCCAATCAGATTGCCAAGAGCTCGTACATGACCGCGGGTCAGGTGAGCTTTCCCCTCGTGATCCGTTCGGGGAACGGTGGCGGGTTGCGCTTCGGCGCGCAACATTCGCAGTCGGTCGAGAACTGGGCCATGGCGGTCCCCGGGCTCAAGGTCGTGGCACCGTCCACGCCTGCCGACGTCATCGGGCTCTTCGCCGCTGCGGTTCGCGACCCGGACCCGGTGCTCTTCTTCGAGCACAAGGGCCTCTACGCCAGCAAGGGCGAGGTCCCTGACGGCGAGATCGTGGACACGCTCGGCGCCGCCAAGGTGCTCAGGTCGGGCGGTGACGCGACGATCGTGGCCCTCGCCGCCATGGTGCCGCGAGCCCTCGCCGCCGCCGAAACCCTTGCTGAGCGGGGCATCGACGCCACGGTCGTCGACGTTCGGAGCCTCGTACCGCTCGACACCCAGACGATCCTGCGCGAGGTCTCCGTCAGCGGGCGCATGTTCACCGTCGAGGAGAACCCCCGTCTCTGCGGGTGGGGCGCGGAGCTCGTTTCGATCGTTGCCGAAGAGTGCTTCAATGAGCTGGACGGACCGCCGTTGCGGATCACCACACCGCACATACCGCTTCCATCGGCTGACGCGCTCGAGGACATGGCGATCCCCTCGGTCGAGCGCATCGTGACCACCATCGAGAGGGCAATGCAGTCATGAGCACCATCACGTTGCACGCAGAGACGGTCGGTGTCCCCACCCAGCTGCTGATCGGCGGCCGCTGGGTCGACGCCTCGGATGGGCGCACGTTCGACGTGGACGATCCCGCCACCGGCGAGGTCATCGCGGTCGTCGCGGACGGCTCCGTCGACGACGGGATCGCAGCTGTCGCGGCCGCGCAGACGGCACTGCCTGGATGGTCGGCGACGCCGCCCCGGCAGCGAGGTGAGGTCCTCCGCCGGACTTTCGAGCTGATGACCGAGCGGACCGAGTCGCTCGCGCGCCTGATCGTCCGCGAGAACGGCAAGGCACTCTCCGACGCGCGCGGCGAGGTCACCTACGCCGCCGAGTTCTTCCGCTGGTTCGCCGAGGAGGCGGTGCGCGGCGGTGGCGATCTGCACACGGCGCCCGCAGGTACCAACCGAATCCTGGTGATGCGCCAGCCGATCGGGGTCAGCGTGCTCGTGACCCCCTGGAACTTTCCGGCGGCGATGGCAACCCGCAAGATCGGGCCGGCGCTGGCCGCCGGCTGCACGGTCGTGCTCAAGCCGGCGTCGGACACGCCACTCACCGCGTTGGCGCTCGGAGCGCTCCTGAGTGAGGCGGGCGTCCCCGACGGGGTTGTCAATGTCCTGCCGTCGCGGCGGTCGGGGGCGGTGGTCGGCGCCATGCTCCATGACCCCCGCGTGCGCAAGCTGTCGTTCACGGGTTCGACCGAGGTGGGAAGAAGCCTCCTCCACGCTGCAGCGGACTGCGTGGTGAGCTGCTCGATGGAGCTGGGTGGCAACGCTCCGTTCGTCGTCTTCGATGACGCCGACGTGGAGAGCGCCGTGGCCGGCGCGATGGTGGCCAAGATGCGCAACGGAGGCGAGGCCTGCACCTCGGCGAACCGATTCCTGGTCCAGCGTGGCATCGCCGCCGAATTCGGCAGGCGCATGGCCGAGGCCATGGGCGCATTGCGCGTCGGGCCGGGTCTCGAGGACGGCGTGCAGCTCGGTCCCTTGATCAACGCAGCCGGGCGCGAGAAGGTCGCCTCGCTCGTCGACGGCGCAGTCAGCGAAGGCGCTCGCATCGCCGTGGGCGGCGAGGTCCCGAGCGGTCCGGGCTTCTTCTACCCGGCCACGGTGCTGGTCGACGTTCCCACGACGGCGGCGATCCTCAACGAGGAGATCTTCGGCCCCGTGGCGCCGCTCGTGGTGTTCGACACCGAGCAGGAGGCGATCGCCATGGCGAATGCCTCCGAGTACGGACTCGTGGCCTACGTCTACACCAGCGACCTCAAGCGCGGGCTCCGATTCAGCGAGGCGCTCGAGTCCGGCATGGTGGGGCTGAACCGGCCGATCGTCTCTGATCCGGCGGCGCCGTTCGGGGGCGTGAAGCAGAGCGGCCTCGGCCGCGAAGGCGGCCACGACGGTCTGCTCGAGTTCATGGAGAGCAAGTACATCGCCGTCACGTGGTGATCCCGGCCCGAGCCCTGTCCGACGAGGATCTCGCCGTCTTCGAGTCCGAAGACGCTGCGGCCCTGACGCTCCCCGGTGCAGCCGGGGCTGGCGAGTACAGCCTCGACGCCCTCCCCGACCGCCGGGCGTTCGAAGAGGAAGCCGCCCGGCACGTCGCATTCGCGCGGCGCAACGGCCATCCGCTCTGCTTCGCGTTGATCGCATTCGAAGGTTTCGTCGAGCCGAAGGCCGGCGCCGGCCACTCGCAAGAGAACTCCGTGCTCCAGGCTGCGACTGCGCGCTGGCGCGACGTGCTGCGGGCGGAGGATCTCCTCGGCCGCTGGGGCTTCGGCGAATTCGGCATCGTGCTGCCCAACTGCAACACCGACAGCGCAGTGCAGCTGTGCTGGCGCCTGCGCGAGGAGACGCCGTCAGGGCATTCGTTTTCCGCTGGTCTTGTGTCGTACCAGGGCACGGAAACGCTCGACGACCTGGTCGCGCGTGCGGGTGACTGCCTCGATCAGGCAATCGCCAAAGGCAGCGATCGAACCGTCGCCGAGGGTCTCGTCGACCTCGACTGACCCCGCGACGCCGTCACGCCCGAACCCTGAGCGACGGATCGTCGCGGCTCGCCGGCGCGCTACCGTGGTGGCGGTTCCACACGTGACAGCACCACAGCGCCAGAGCCTCACCCCCAACGCGCTCGGTCTCGTCTACGGCATCGCCGCGTACGCGACCTGGGGGCTGTTCCCCCTCTTCTGGCCACTGCTCGAGCCCGCGAATCCCCTGGAGATCCTCGCGTGCCGTGTCGTGTTCTCCTTCGCCGTCGTCGCCGTCATCCTTGCGCTGCGCCGCCAGTTGCGACAGATGCGCACCATGGACCGGAGCACGTTCCTGCGTCTGACTGCATCGGGAATCGCCATCGCCGCGAACTGGGGCGTGTACATCTGGGGTGTGAACAACGGCCACGTCATCGAGACAAGCCTTGGCTACTTCATCAATCCCCTGCTCACAATCGGGCTCGGTGTCGTCATCCTGCGTGAGCGGCTGCGCAGCGTGCAGTGGGCGGCGGTCGGGCTCGGCCTCGTCGCCGTCACGGTGCTCAGCTTCGACTACGGGCGTCCGCCGTGGATCGCGCTGATACTCGCGTGCTCCTTCGGAACCTATGGCTACATCAAGAAGGGGATCAAGGTCTCGCCGCCGGAGGGTCTGCTCGTCGAAGGCGCAGTGCTCACCATCCCGGCGCTCGTGCTGCTCGGCGCACTCGCACTCACCGGGAATGCGACGTGGGTGGGCCACTCCGCGAACGCCGGCCACATCGCGCTGCTCGTCTCGGCGGGGCCGATCACGGCGCTCCCACTGCTCCTCTTTGCCGGCGCAGCCACGCGCCTGCCGCTGTCGATGATGGGACTCCTGCAGTACCTGATGCCCGTCATGCAGTTTGCGATCGGCGTGCTCATCCTCCACGAAACCACGTCGTTCGCGTTGCTCTGCGGCTTCGCACTTGTCTGGTTCGCGCTCGCGATCCTCGCCGTCGACGGCGTCCGGCACCGTAACCAGATGCCGGACGCCGTTCTGGCGTAGCGTCCCGCGTCAGACGTTCGCGGACTCGCGCTGCACGAGCACTGCATCGATGCGCTGCAGGCTTTCCGACAACCCATCCATCATCCCCGCCCCGAGCATGCCGTCACGATCCGCAACCGATTGAAAGACCGAGTGGATCGTCAACGTCGTGCGGCTCCCGGCCGGCGCGAACGTTGCCGTGTCGAGCGACACGTGCCCCGGAGCGCCCTCGAACTCGAAGGTGCTGACGATGCGCTTGGGAGCGACGATGTCGTGGTAGACACCGTGGAAGATGAGCGTGTTGCCCTCGGGGTCGTGTTGCACGAACCGCCACCGGCCGCCCGGTCGCACCTCCATCTCCTCCACGACCGTTGTCATGCGATGCGGTCCCCACCATCTCGGGATGAGTGCGGGACTCGTATAGACGTCGAACACGCGGTGGGGGGACGCGTCGAAGGTGCGGATGATGACGACCTCCTGCGTGTTCCGCTCGGCAACGACATCGATTCCGGCAATGGCGCTGTGTGGCATGGTCACTGCTCCTCCTCTGCGTTGTGCGGCACCTGATCCGACCCACGGGAATCCTGGGCGAGCAGCGCATCGAGGCGATCGAGACGGCTCTCCCATTGCGCCCGCCGCTGGCTGATCCAGCGCTCGGCAGCGGTCAGCGCAACGGGCTCGATTCGGCAGGTGCGCACACGCCCGACCTTCTCCGAACGGATGAGGCCGCTCGCCTCGAGCACCTGGAGATGCTGCACGACGGCGGCCAGCGACATCGACAGCGGCTGCGCGAGCTCGCTCACCGAAGCGGGGCCGCGACAGAGTCGATCGACCATCCCTCTCCTGCTCGGGTCCGCCAGTGCCTGGAAGACCCGGTCGATCGTCGCGCCTTGGTTAAGCATGTCCTCGAGTGTACTCATGCGGTTGCCGGATAGTCAAGTCTTGACTTGAGTGTGGTCGGGGCATACCTTTTCCCGCGGGTTTGACCATGCTTTGTTGCTCTAGGTATAAGATCAGTAAGATTGAGTAAGATACGTTGAACCGATGGATGAGCTGACCAATCCGTACCGCCCGGGGGCTGGGACGCCGCCACCCGCGCTCACCGGGCGCGACGAGCTGATCAACCGGTTCGGCATCGCGTTCCGCCGTGCCGTGGCGGGCAGGCCGGGAAAGAGCCTGTTGCTGATCGGGCTCCGCGGCGCGGGCAAAACGGTGCTCCTCAACCGGTTCGCCGAGATCGCCGAGCAGGAGGGGTTCCGCGTCGGGCTCATCGAGGCTCCGGAACATGGTCACTTCCCCACACTCCTGGCCGGCAGGCTCCGCCGCATCCTTCTCCCCCTCAGCACCAACGTCGTCTCCACCGCGGTGACCCGGGCGCTCCGCGTCCTCAAGACGTTCACCCTGCAGCTCCCCGACGGGACGCGGGTCTCCGTCGACGTGGAGGCTCTGCGCGGTGTCGCCGACTCGGGCAACCTCGCGGAGGACGTCACCGATCTGCTTGTCGCATGCGGCGAGGCCGCGCGCGACCGCGGAACCGGCATCGTCCTTGCGATCGACGAGCTGCAGTACCTGCGCGCGCATGAGCTCGCCGCGCTCATCGTGGCAATCCACAGGACCAATCAGCTCAACCTGCCGGTGATTCTCACCGGCGCGGGGCTCCCGCAACTCCGAGGGCTCGCCGGGGAGGCCAAGTCCTATGCCGAACGGCTCTTCGACTTTCCGGTGATCGGATCACTCGAGCCGGTCGACGCCCGCACCGCGCTCGCATTGCCGGCGTTGGAGAGCGGCGCGACCATCGAGGATGCGGCGCTCACCAGCATGGTCGAACGCTCCCACGGATACCCGTACTTCCTCCAGGAATGGGGGTATCACGTCTGGAACGTCGCGCCGTCGAGCCCGATCACCGTCGATGACGTCGAGCGCGCGGCCCCGCAGGTTCAGGAACAACTTGACCAGAACTTCTTCCGCGTGCGGCTCGACCGGATGACACCGAAGGAGCGGGAGTACCTGGCCGCGATGGCGTCGCTCGGTCCCGGACCGCATCGGTCGGGCGACATCGCCGCAAGGCTCGGGACCCGTGTTGAATCCGTCGCCCCGCGCCGTTCCGCGCTCATCGCCAAAGGCATCATCTACAGCCCCGCGCACGGTGACACAGCCTTCACCGTCCCGCTCTTCGACGACTTCCTGCAGCGCGCGCTCCCGGGCGTGTGACCCGCGACGGTGGGCACGCCGATCATGCGGCAGCGTAGCCTTGCGACCCCTGTGGACACCGCACTGCGCATCGGCAACGCTTCGGGCTTCTATGGCGACCGTTTCGCGGCCTTCCGCGAGATGCTCGAGGGTGGCGAGCTCGACGTGCTCACCGGAGACTACCTCGCCGAGCTCACCATGCTGATCCTCGGCCGGCAGCGTCTGCAGCATCCGGATCGCGGCTACGCCGCGACGTTTCTGCGCCAGATGGAGGACTGCCTCGGGCTCGCACTTGACCGGGGCGTGACCATCGTCACGAATGCGGGAGGCCTGAACCCGGCCGGCCTCGCCGCCGCGCTCCGCGAGCTCGCGAGCCGTCTCGGTCTCGATGCGCACGTCGCGCATGTCGAGGGTGACGACGTGCTCGGGCGCGCCGGCGACCTCGGGCTCGGCAACCCTCTCACGGCCAACGCATATCTCGGCGCGTGGGGCATCGCCGAGTGCATCCGCGCGGGAGCCGAGGTCGTGGTGACCGGTCGCGTCACTGACGCGAGCCTCGTCGTCGGGCCCGCTGCGGCGTACTTCGGCTGGCCCCGCGACGCATGGGACCAGCTCGCGGGCGCGACCATCGCCGGCCACATCCTCGAATGCGGCGCTCAGGCGACGGGCGGCAACTACAGCTTCTTCGCCGAGTACGATATGCGGCGTCCGGGGTTCCCGATCGCCGAGGTGGCGGCGGACGGCTCGTCCGTGATCACCAAGCACCCGGGCACCGGCGGCGCCGTCACGACCGAGACGGTGACCGCGCAGCTCCTCTACGAGATCGGTGGACCGCGATACCTCGGCCCTGACGTCGTCACGCGCTTCGACACGATCACCCTGGCATCTGACGGCGCGGACCGGGTCCGTGTGAGTGGCGTTCGCGGCGAGCCACCCCCCGCCACCCTCAAGGTGTGCTGCAACACGCTTGCCGGGTACCGCAACGAGGTCGTCTTCGTGCTCTGTGGTCTCGACATCGAGGCCAAGGCAGCGCTCGTGCGCGATCAGATGACCGCGGCACTGTCGGCTCGTCCGCCGGCGCAGGTCCGCTGGTCTCTCGCCCGGACCGACCACGCGGACTCCGCCGTCGAGGAGGAGGCGAGTGCCTTCCTGCACTGCACGGTTCGCGACCCGGATCCAGACGTCGTGGGCCGGGCCTTCAGTGCACCTGCCGTCGAGCTCGCGCTCGCCAGCTATCCCGGCTTTCACCTCACCGCGCCCCCGAGCGACGCATCCCCGGTCGGCGTGTACCGGCCGGGTTTCGTGCCGGCAGACGCGGTCGAGCACGTCGCGGTGCTTCCTGACGGCGCGCGAGTGCCGATTCCCGCGAGTGCCTCGCCGCATCCCGCCACACCCTTGGAGGACGCCCTCACCATGCCGCCGCCACTGCCGTCACGACCGACGCGTCAGGCGCCGCTCGGGAGCATCGCCGGCGCCAGGAGCGGCGACAAGGGTGGAGATGCCAACGTCGGTGTCTGGGCCCGGACCGACCCGGGGTGGCGATGGCTCGCGCACACGCTCACCGTCGACGAGCTGCACCGGCTCCTTCCGGAAACGGCGGGACACCCGGTGCAGCGGCATGTGCTGTCCAACCTCCGCGCGCTCAATTTCGTCATTGAAGGCCTCCTCGGCGAAGGCGTCGCATCGTCAGCGCGGTTCGATCCGCAGGCCAAGGCGCTCGCAGAATGGCTCCGGGCGCGCATCGTCGACATTCCGGAGGGACTCGCATGACCGGCAACGAACTCGTTCATCTCGGCATCGACGAAGGCATCGCCACGATCACCCTCGATTCGCCGCACAATCGCAACGCGCTGTCCGCACAACTCGTCAGCGAGCTCACCGAGAGCCTCGCCGCCGCGGCGGCTGATGCGACGGTGCGCGCCGTCGTCCTCACACACACCGGGACGACCTTCTGCGCCGGTGCCGATCTCTCGGAGGCGAGGGGTGCCTCGATGACCGGCACGGCGACGACATTGCTGACGCTCATCGGCGGGCTCATCGACATGCCCAAGCCTGTTCTTGCCAGCATCGACGGCAACGTGCGAGCCGGGGGTCTCGGGTTGATCGGCGCGTGCGACATCGTCGTCGCAGGACCACGCTGCACGTTCGCGCTGACGGAGGTGCGGCTCGGGCTCGCAGCCGCGGTGATCTCGGTCGCGCTCCTCCCCCGTGTCGACCAGCGCGCCGCCGCCCGCTACTACCTCACCGGCGAAACATTCGACAGCGCCGAGGCACTGCGCATCGGGCTCGTCACCATCGCGACCGAGAACGTCGGCGCGGCGGTCGCAACCCTCACCGCCGACCTTCGCAAGGGATCACCGCAGGGCCTCGCCGAGTCGAAGCGGCTCATCACCGCCGGCATCCGCGCTGCCATCGAGAACGAGGGAGCGCGCATGGTCGACCTCTCCGCCAGGCTCTTCGCCTCCGAAGAAGCGCGCGAAGGGATGGTCGCCTTCCTCGAGCGCCGCCAGCCCCGCTGGGCGCTCTGATCCACGCGAGCGGAGAGCGGGAACATAATCCGCGCCGTGTCCAGCCAAGCGTGGGAGACCGCGCCCAGTCCCTCTGCGGCGCTGCGCCACGTGCTGCTCTGGGCATCCCGGCGACGCCGGATCAAGCGCGTGGTGACGGCGGCCCCGGTGACACGCGACGTGGTGCGGCGCTTCGTCGCCGGTGAGACGATCGACGACGCACTCCGCGTCACGCGCGAGCTCACCGCCCAGGGGCTCCGTGTCTCGCTCGACCACCTTGGCGAGGACACACGCGACGCTCCCACCGCGCAGGCCGCGGTCGACGCGTACCGGACTCTCGCCGGCAGGCTCGCGGCCGAGGGTCTCGCGAGCCGCTCCGAGATGTCTGTGAAGCTCTCCGCCGTCGGGCAGGCGCTCGACGAGTCGATGGCGCTCGACAACGCGCGGTTGATCTGCGACGCGGCGGTCGCCGCGGGGGCGATGGTCACGATCGACATGGAGGACCACACCACGACGGACTCGACGCTCCGCATCATCGGCCTGCTGCGGAAGGACTTTCCGTCGACCGGTGCCGTCCTGCAGGCGTCACTCCGGCGGTCCGAGGATGACTGCAGGGCTCTCGGCGTTCCGGGATCGCGCGTCCGCCTCTGCAAGGGCGCGTACCAGGAGCCGGCGTCGCTGGCCTGGCAGCAGCGCGAGGATATCCGCTGCGCCTACCTCCGCTGTCTCGGGACCCTCATCGCGGGAGGCGCGCTGCCGATGGCGGCGACGCACGACCCGAAGCTCATCGACGCCACCGGGCGCATGGTCGCGGCAATCGGCGGCGCGGGCTTCCCGCACGAGTACCAGATGCTGCACGGCATCCGCCCGGACGAGCAGCGCCGTCTCGTGGCGGCCGGCGAGACGGTGCGCGTCTACGTGCCGTTCGGCGTGCAGTGGTATGGATATCTCATGCGACGAATGGCCGAGCGACCGGCGAACACCGCACTCTTCCTTCGCGCGCTCATGAGCCGCAATTGATGAGCGATCACCTGCGCGGACGGCGTGTCGTCGTCACCGGCGGTGCCGGATTCATCGGCGTGCACAGCGTCGAGGCGCTGCTCGATGCGGGCGCCGAGGTGATGGTCATCGACGACCTCCGCCACGCGTCGTACCGCCCGCTGCCGGTCGCGGCCCAGCTCGTCAGCGCGGACATCGCCGAGGCGCCCGCGCGCGATGCCATCGAGGCGTGGAAACCGGCGGCCGTCCTGCACCTCGCTGCGCAGGGCGGCGTCAACCGCTCGTGGCGCGAGCCCGCCGCTGACGCACACATCAACGTGCTCGGCACCGTGAGCATTCTCGCCGCCGCCATCTCCTCCGGATGCCGCCGGGTCGTCGTCGCATCATCGGGGGGTGCGCTGTACGGATCGGCGACGCGTCTCCCGACACCGGAGGACGAGCCCTACCAGCCGCGCTCCCCGTACGGCACGGCCAAGCTCTGCATCGAGCACTACCTCGGTCACTTCACCCGGGTCGGCGCGCTCGACGCGCTCGCGCTCCGCTACGGCAACGTGTACGGACCCGGGCAGGACGGTACCGGCGAGGCGGGTGTCGTCGCGATCTCGAGCTACCGGCTGCTCGCCGGAGACGCGCCGGTCATCCGCGGCGACGGCACCCAGACCCGCGACTTCATCTACGTGGGTGACATAGTCGCTGCGAACCTGCTCGGGCTCGCGTCGACGGCGACCGGCGCGGTGAACATCGGCACCGGGCGCGAGACGGCGATCGGTGACCTGGTCCGGCGCCTCTGCGCGCTTGCCGGGTACACGGAGGAACCGCTCCGTGAGGCGCTGCCACACGGCGAGGTGACCCGCAGCGCGCTCGACAACACGCAGGCGGCGGCACGGCTCGGGTGGTCACCCCAGGTCAGCCTCGACGAGGGCCTGGCCCGGACACTGGAGAGCTTCCGCACCCAGGCGCCTTGATCACGCGGCGAGGTGCGCCGCCGTGATGAGCCCCGAAACATCGAGGACGACTGCGACGGCGACCAGGCCCGCGATCGACCATGCGCGCCCCACCGAGAGCTTCCCGGTCCGCCGCCACGCGATCGTCCAGGCAGCGACCGGCGCGGCCGCGGCCACCGCGACGAGCAGGTAGCGTGCCTGTGGCTGCAGATCGAAGGTCGCCGAGTTGAGCACCGACTGCAGTGCCGCGACGACGATGACCACGAGCAGGAGCAGCGCGACGCGACGCCGCTTCGCGTCCCACCCGGGCCACGAGCGAATCACGGCGACCAGGGCAGCGAGCGTGATCAGCGCGATCGCCGCTCCGGCGACCAGGCTCGGCAGCGGGCGGATGCCGAGGATCGAGATGGCGACGAAGTGCGCGCCGTTGCCGTACATGCCGACCAGGCTCACCGCCGACGCCGCGAGGTACCCGCGCACCTGTGCCAGCGAATCGAACACCTGCCGCTGACTCGTGATCGGGTGCAACGGCGGGAGCGGGCCGCCGAATTCCACCGTGTTGCGCACGAACCACCACCCGGCGAGCACGACTGTGGGACCGATCAGGGCGATCACCTGCAGGGCGCGGATCCGCTTCGAGAATCGCATCACGACGACCACCAGGAGGAGGGCGGCCAGGACCCATACCGTCTCCTTGGCAAGGACGGCGATCGCGATTGCAAAGCCCGCTCCGAGCGCCAGGCGATTGGTCAGGTTCGCGGCCTGAAGCACGGTGACCCCGCCGAGCACGAGCAGGGCTCCTGCGAGCCATGCCAGGTTGTCGTCGTTGATGGAGCCCGCCAGGTACTGCACCTCCGGCAGCAGCGCGACAATCGCGGCCGTCCCGAGCGCGAGCATCGGGCGGCTTGGGAACAGCCGTCGCGCCACGAGGAAGACGGTCAGGATGGTCAGCATCCCGAGCGCCACCGACAGCAGGCGGATGAGGCGTGGGTCGCCACCGACGAGCTTCGATACCACTGCTCCGAGCAGGTAGTACAGCGGAGGCTGCTGACGCTCGGGCTCGTCCGCCGGTGGCAGGCGGAGGTGATCGGCGATGCCGTTGATGTAGTGCAGATGGGAGAGCTCATCGGGGGACGCGCCGATCGGCGTGATGCGCGTGGCGACGATTGCGAAACCGGCGAACACGGCGATGACGGCGCCGAGCACCACCCGCTCGATATGTCGCCCCTGCAGGCGCGCGAGCCCGCCGGTCGCGCTCACGGGAGCTGCGCCGCGGCGTCCGCCCGCACCCAGACGGTGTCCGGGTAGCTGACGAACGCCCTGACGTACGTGACCCCGTCCAGGAGCCGCGAGATCTCCGGATACTGCTGCAGCGAGTCGGCGGCGGTCACGATCACGACGGGACGCGCCGCGGCAACGAATTGCTCGACCGGGCCATTGAATCCGAGGAGCACCTCGTCGTTGTAGATGGGCGGGGTCGGCAGGATGATCTGGAGGTCCGCGAGCGCGTACACCCACGCGTCGGATGACCAGATCACCGCCGTCGTGCCGCGCAGACCGTGCTCCGTCATCCAGTCGACGACATCGGTGTCGCCCTCAACGCGCGCGTCGAATTCGTTGCCCCACGCCGTGAATCCGCCGGGGCTGAATGCGGCCTGCACCGCGCCGACGTAGTACTGGCTGAGCGTGTGCGTGGAGCCCGGGACGAACGTGATCGGGGGTATCCAGTCGAACCCGGCCACGCTCGCCATCACCCCGGCGATCGCCGCACCGGCGAGCTGTGGAGCCACGGCAACAGCGGGCTTCCAGCGATCCGCTCGAAACCTGGCCGGCGTCGGCAGCGAAGCACCCGCGACCAGCAGCGCGAGTGGCGCGACGGCGGGTGCGAGGAAGTGCGGAAACGGCTGCCCGGCAACCGCGGTCACCAGGAGCGTCGCACCCGCCCACAGCAGCAGCACCCAGTCGAGGCGCGCGCGCTTGCGGGCGAGCACCGCGCCTGCGGCGATCAGCAGCCCGGCACACCCCGCCAGCGCGAAGTGGGCGAACGCGCCCGCCGGAGAAGACGGGAGCACCTTCTGCGTGTATGCGACATAGAAACCCGCAAGAGCGAATGCGACCTTGTCAACGCCTGCTGTGATGATCGCTGCGCTCAACCACACGGCCGTGATCACCAAGACCGTCCCGAGGAAGACGAAGGCGTCGCGGCGGCGCAGCTTCGGCGCCAGGAGCATCGCGAGAAAGAAGGCGCCTGTCTCGGCGACGACGGTCTGCTGGTAGGCGACTCCCGCAGCGACGAGCACTCCGACCCAGAGCGGCCAGCGAGGGACACGGCGCACCTCGTCGGCCGGATCGCCTTCGAGAATGTGCACGAGCAGCATCGCGCCCGCCCACGTGACCGGGGCGATCAGGAAGCTCTCGGGAATCGCCAGCTCGGCGTCGAAGATGGGGAGCCCGAGGCCCGCTGCCGCGAGCACCCCCGCGATCAGCGCCCGGCCCGGCGTGTACAGGCGGCGTCCGGCCCAGACGACCGCGAGCACCGCCAGGAGCGCCGAGATCAGTGTGAGGACGTGGAGCCCGGTCTCGCTCGAACCCAGGAGCTTCACCTCAGCGGCGATCGTCCAGAGCATCAACGGCGGTTTGTTGTTCCAGGTCTGCGAGTAGAGGACTTTGCCGTTGAGCAGGGATCTGGCGACGTTCACGTACCCGGCCTCGTCCGTGTACCAATGTGGCTCGATCAGCGAGGGCAGGCGGAGGACCACCAGGGTCAACAACCCCGGGACCGCGGACCTGAACGGCCGGAGCACTAGCGGTGCTCCCGGTGGGCGCCCTCCGGTCGCCAGTGCATCGCCAGCCAGATCCGGAGACGGATAACGTCACGCATCGCGCGGGCCACCGGGATGAGGCGCCCACCGGACCGGACACCGGCGAGCCTCGGCAGGTGCTCCACCGGTACCTGGACGACGCGGAATCCCAACCGGTGCGCCTTGAAGAACATCTCCGGGTTGAAGACCGCCGACCGTGCCTGGATCGGGGACACCCCAGTCCAGACCTCGCGGGTGAACGCCTTGAGCCCGCAATCGAAGTCGCGCTCGCGGATCCCGAACGAGAGCCGCACGACCCGGTTGTACACCCCGCTCACGAACGACCGGTACCACGGATCGGCACGTCGCTTGCGAATGCCGGCCACGAAGTCCGCGCTCTCGAGCCGCGCGATCAGCCGCTGCAGATCCGCCGGGTCGAACTGCCCGTCGCCGTCCATGAAGGCGAGCACCCTGCCGCGCGACGATCGGAGGCCGTCGCACACCGTGATGGCGTAGCCACGCTGTCCCTTGTGGGACACGACCGTGAGATTGGCGACATCGTCCCCCATGGAGCGGCGCGCCGCCTCGACGGTGCCGTCCTGACTCGCGTCATCGACGAGCACGATCTCGTACGTCCGGCCCCCCTCGCCGAGCACCCGCATGGCGTCCTGGAGGACCCGCCCGATGTTCTCAGCCTCGTTGTGGGCCGGGATGGTGAGACTGACGTCCACCATGGGCAGCGCCACGGGCGCTACGCCACCGTCTCCGCTGGAGCCGCGACCTGGGCTTTCCCCGTGGCCGAACGAGCCTGGCCGGTGATCCAGTCCACATCGGAGACGCCGATGTGCGCGACGTCGACGCGGTCGAGATGCTGTTCCACGGTCTGGATCACCGAGTCGATCAGCGTGCTGCGCAGCTGGTGCGGCTTGAGGCCGAGGTCGACGAGCAACTGATGCTTCGCGTTGTAGAAGTGCGTGTCCTTCTCGAAGCGGGGATTCGGCAGATGCTCGATCGTCGTCTCGCCGCCGTGAGCAGCGCGCGCGTCGCGCACCAGCTCGGCGAGTTGCAAGACCGAGAACTGCTCGGTGAACTGGTTGAACACGCGGAACTCACCAGGCTGCGCGGGGTGCTCGATGCTCAGCTGCACGCACGCCATGGTGTCGCGGATGTCGAGGAAGCCGCGCGTCTGTCCGCCGCTGCCGTACACCGTGAGCGGCTTGCCGATTGCGGACTGGACGATGAACCGGTTGAGCACGGTGCCCCAGACCCCGTCGTAGTCGAAGCGGGTGGCGAGGTCGGGGTGCAACCCGGTCTGCTCGGTCGCGCAGCCGTAGACGACGCCCTGGTTGAGATCGGTCGCGCGGATACCCCAGGCGCGACAGACGAAATGGATGTTGTGGCTGTCGTGCACCTTGGAGAGGTGATAGAAGCTGCCGGGCAGCTTCGGGTAGGGCAGCGTGTCGCTCCTGCCGTTGTGCTCGATGGTGATGAACCCTTCCTCGATGTCGATGTTCGGGGTTCCGTACTCGCCCATCGTGCCGAGCTTCACCAGATGGCAGTCGGGCGCGTGCTCGTGGATCGCGAAGAGGAGGTTCAGCGTGCCGGCGACGTTGTTGAGCTGGGTCATCACCGCGTGCTCGCGGTCGATCATCGAGAACGGAGCCGAACGCTGCTCCGCGAAATGGACGACGGCTTCGGGCTTGGTGGACGCGATGAGCTCGGCCAGCGCCTCGGCATCCGTGAGGTCGACGTTGCGCCACTCGATGTCGCCCTTGCCCTCCTCACGCCAGCGCTCGACACGACGCTCCATCGTCGAGATCGGGATCAGCGATGAGGTGCCGCCTTCGAGATCCCACCGGCGACGGACGAGATTGTCGACTGCAATGACCCTGTAGCCGAGATTGGAGAGGTGCATCGCTTGGGGCCACCCGAGGTAGCCGTCGGCGCCGAGCACGATCACCGTTCTGTCACGCATGCAAGAAGCTCCTGAGATCGTTCATACCCTGCGACCCTCAAGAAGAAGACCTTTCGAAGGGATTATCGAATGGGATTATGTCAATACAGTGCCCTCGCTGGCCATTTGGGGGACTCGGAGGAGGGCGAAAGAGTGACAATGTCCTCTCGTGTCGATCTCCGGTTCTGCTCGCCGCGGGCGTCTGATCCGCGCGGCGATCACCAGCATCGTCACCGTTCTGGTGCTGGTCGTCGTCTGGCGTCTGCTCGGTCACGGCTTCACGTGGCACGGCGTGGACCTCTCCGTGGCCTCTGTCGCCATGGCGGCTTTCGGGGCTGCCTGCTTCCTCGTTGGGCGCGCCTGGCGGTTCGCAGCCCTCCTGCCACGCCGTGACGGGAGCGCGCGGGAGCTCCTCGGAGCCACCGCAGCATCATGGGGCGCGGGGCTGCTCCTCCCCGGTCCTTCGGCGGACGTCACCTTTGTCGCCCTGGCTCGCACCCGCTTCGCGGTGGGCGTCGCCCGCGGATCGGGGAGCGCGATCGTGGCCCGGATTCTCGACGCCACCAGCCTTGCACTGATCGCGGTGGTTGCCTCCTTCTTCACCGCGACGGTCGAGCCGCCCGCAGTGATCCTCGTCGCCGCGGGTGCCTTCGTCCTGGGCGTCGGCCTGCTCCTCGCCTTGATCATTCCCGGCCCTCGAACGGTGGTCACGCGCCTCGCGGCACGCATCCCGAGGCTCGCGGGCCTTGCGGCGCGCGCCGAAGCCGAGCTCGACGAGCTCAACAGCCGGGCGCGATGGGCCAACCTCCTCGGGAGCACGGCGTTCTGCCGTGTGGCCACGGTCATCCAGTACACGGCCCTGCTCCACATGGTCGGGGTCGACCTCGGCCTCTGGCAGACCTGGTTCGTCCTCTCCATCCGCACGCTGCTGCTCACGATCCCGATCCAGGGAATCGCGGGCATCGGCACGGGACAAGCCTGGTGGGCCGGTGCCCTGATCCTTGAGAACATCCCCGCCGAGGCGGCGGTCAGCGCCGCCCTCACGCTGCAGGCGATCGACCTCGCGGTGTCGCTCCCGGTCGCCGGAATCGGCAGCGCGCTGCTCTTCCGGCGTCGCAAGGACAAGGAACCTGAGGTCCCACCCGTCGATGTCGTGGGGTCGCCGGCGGCGGCGTCGCGCGAGCCGATCCACGCGGGCTGAACCGGCCACCTCAGCCACCATCGGAAGGGAAGGCGCAGCCGGCGTCTGCTCACTGGCGACAGGCTCCACCACGCCAAAGCTTGACAGGTAACTAACTGGTTACCTACGCTGTGGCGATGGATGACGTCTTTCGGGCCCTCGCCGACCCCACCCGGCGCGATCTCCTCGATCGCCTGTTTCAGAAGGACGGTCAGACCCTCCGTGCCCTGGCGGCGGACTACCCGATGACCCGCATCGGTGTCATGAAGCATCTCCAGGTCCTTGAAGACGCCCGCCTGGTGGTGACCAGGCGGCGCGGCCGGGAAAAGCTGCACTTCCTCAACCCGATTCCCATCCGCCTCGTGCACGACCGGTGGGTGGGCAAGTACGCCGAGCCATGGGTGGCAGCCCTCAGCGATATCAAACAGGAGTTGGAGAGAACCATGGAGAAGGTCTTCGAGATCTACATTCGCACCACGCCGGAGCGGCTGTGGGAGGCCATCACCGACAGCGATACGCGCACCAAGTTTCAGTTCGGCAATCGAGTCGAGTCGACGTGGGCGCCCGGCTCGGAATACGTGGTCACCAACCCGCGGGCGAAGGGGCCTCTTCTTGAAGGGGAGAACATCGAGGTCGATCCGCCACGCCGGTTGGTGCAGACCGCTCGTGCTCTCTGGGGCGATGACGTTGTGGACGAGGGCACAACGCGGGTGACGTGGGAGATCGAGGCGGTGGGCGATTCGTGCCGCCTCACGGTGACCCACGACCAGCTCCGCGAGGGTGCGAACTCTCAACTCTTCGGTGGCTGGCCGATGATCCTCTCGGGCCTCAAGACGTGGATCGAGACGGGCGAGGTCCTCACGACCCCGGGATCATTGATGTACGCAGAACCGCAGAACGAGGAGCGGTGATGGACGAGGCGGAGAACGGCAGTGGTGTCAAGGGCATTCGGACGGTGGGCATCCCGGTTGCCGACCAGGAGCAGGCATTGGCCTTCTACCTCGACACACTCGGGTTCGAGAAGCGGCTCGACGTTCCCATCGCGGGAGGCGCCCGGTGGATTGAAGTCGCACCCCCGGAGGCGGCGACGACGATCGCTTTGATTCGAGCGCATGACGGCCTGTCCACCGGTGTCGAGACCGGCATTCGGCTCACGACGCCGGACGCCGATGCGATCCACGCGGACCTTCTCGCGCACGGCGTCGATGCCGACGACGTGCTGCGCTGGCCCGGAACCCCGCCGATGTTCGCGTTTCGCGATGGAGACGGCAACGGGCTCGAGATCATCGAGGTGCAGGTGCCATGACGCACCTCGCCGAGCGAAGCCGATTGGTCAGGCCACCAGCGATGTCATCCGCTTGACGAGGCCTCTCGGTCAGTTACCGATGTGGTTCGCCGGGACCGAGCCCATCTTGCCCGCCTGAAAGTCGGCGAGTGCCTGCGCGATCTCCGCGTGCGTGTTCATCACGAAGGGACCGTAATGCGCCACCGGCTCGCGGATCGGCTGCCCGCCGAGGACCAGCAGGTCCAGGTTCGGGTGCCTACTCTCCTGGTGCGTGCTCGCTGTCGCTGTGATGACGTCGCCCGCACCGAGCGCAGCCAGTTGCCCCGTCTGGATCGGACGTTGCTCCTCACCGACGGTGCCGTTGCCCGCGAGCACGTAGATGAGCGCGTTGAAGTCGCGCGGCCACGGCAGGACCAGCCGCGCACCCGGGCTCACCGTCACATGCGCAAGAGAGATGGGCGTGTAGGTGATCCCCGGTCCGCGATGTCCGGCAACATCGCCGGCGATGACGCGCAGCAAGGCTCCACCGTCGTATGACGTGAGCAGTGCGACGTTGCCCGCGCGGATGTCCTGGTAGCGCGCGGGCACCCACTTCTGCGCGGCAGGAAGGTTCACCCACAACTGGAATCCGTGGAAGAGCCCACCGCTGGCGATCAGCTCCTCCGGCGGACGCTCGATGTGCAGGATGCCCGCTCCCGCGGTCATCCACTGCGTGTCGCCGTTGGTGATGAGGCCGCCGCCGCCGTTGGAGTCCTGATGCTGGAAGGTCCCGTCGATCATGTACGTGACCGTCTCGAAGCCTCGGTGCGGATGCCACGGGGTGCCCTTCGGCTCGCCGGGCGCGTACTCGACCTCGCCCATCTGGTCCATGTGGATGAAGGGGTCGATGAGTGAGGGGCTCACCCCCGCGAACGCGCGCCGGACAGGGAAGCCTTCGCCCTCGAGCCCGTGCGGTGCTGTGGTGACGCTGATCACGGGACGGACCGATGCAAACGCCGGGTCCGGCTGCGGGATGTGCGGGAGAGCGGTGACGTCGTCGACGGTGACAGCCGGCATGGCGAAACTTCCTTAGAGAACCAGCGCCTTGGTGGGCGCAATGACATTGTCGAGTTCCCAGCTCACGCCGGGAACGTCCACGTACAGCTCGATCTCGTTGCCGTCGGGATCCATGATGTAGAGGCTGTGGGTGACGGTGTGATCGCTCATCCCGACGATACGCACGCCTGATTCCTCGCAGCGACGGATCGCCGCGCGGAGCTCATCATCGCTGTCGCCGACCTTCAGCCCGAAGTGGTAGAGCCCGACGTGGCGACCCTGCGGCAGGTCCTGTGCGTTCTCGCCGACCTCGATCAGGAGCAGCTCGTGATGCGTCCGTCCGCTGCTGAACAGCGCGACCGGCATGCGTCCGAGACGGTCATCCGCCGACTTGAGCTGCTTCCAGCCGAGGATCTCGCCGTAGAAGGCCGCCGATCGCTCGATGTTGTGCACGTACAGGACGATGTGTCCGAGCTCCTTGATCTCCATGCGACAAGCTTACCCGGAGGCGCTCGACCCAAACGGCGGGGCGGTGCGAGCGAGCGGCGCATCGCTCCGGGTGGCTGCGCGAGGATACCCCGGTGCGCGCCTTCCGCCTGACGCCGCAGCGGATCGTCGGGACGATCTATGTCGTCGCGATGTTCATGACGATCATGGACGTGACGATCGTCTACGTCGCGTCACCGGCGATCGCTCGCAGCTTCCACGTCAGTGCCGCCGCGACGGACGGCGTCGTGGTCGGATACCTCGTGAGCCTGGCGGTGTGGATCCCTGCATCGGGGTGGGTCGGCGACAGATTCGGCACGAAGCGCACCTTCCTGTTCGCGATCGGGCTGTTCACGCTTGCCTCGACACTCTGCGGGCTGTCCCAGTCGGTGATCGAGCTGGTGATCTTCCGGGTCCTGCAGGGTGCCGGTGGAGGCATGCTCACGCCGGTGGGCATGGCGATGCTGTACCGCGCCTTCCCGCCCGCACAACGCGCCAGGTTGGCGCGACTCCTCGTGATCCCGATGGTGATGGCACCGGCTCTCGGCCCGCTCCTCGGCGGGGCGCTGGTGGACAACCTCTCGTGGCGCTGGGTGTTCTTCGTCAACATCCCGATCGGCTTCGCCGCGTTCATCTTCAGCGCGCTCAAGCTCGCGGAGCATCGTGAGCGCGTAGGCGAACGTTTCGACCTCCCCGGATTCCTGCTGGCCGCCTCAGGATTCGGGCTGTTCCTGTTCGGGCTCAGCGAGGCGGCAGCCGATGGGTTGACCTCCGCGACCGTCGTCCTCACCGCGACAGCCGGGGCATCCCTCATTGCCGCACTGGTGTGGGTCGAGCTCCATGCCGGCGAGCCGATGATCAATCTCCGTCTGCTCGGCAACCGCCTCTTCGGGGTTTCGAACCTTGCCGGGTTGTTCGCGTCCGGGGGATTCCTCGGCCTGCTCTTCGTCGCTCCCATCTGGTTGCAGACGGGACGCGGTCTGTCAGCGTTCGTCTCCGGGTCGATCACCGCCCCCGAGGCGGTGGGCGTGCTGGTGTCCTCGCAACTGGTCGGCCGGATCTATCCGCTCATCGGACCGCGACGGCTCGTCAGCGGGGGTCTGATCGGCGTGACCGTCGCCACGTGCCTCCTCGCCGTGTTCATGAATGCGGACCCCTGGGTCTTCCGCATCGTGATGTTCCTCATCGGGGTCGGCTGGGCGTACGTCGTGATCTCCATGAACGCAGGGGTGTTCGCGCAGGTCTCCAGCCACGACACCGGCCGCGCCGCCGCGCTCTACAACGCCCAGCGCCAGCTCGCCTCCGCGCTCGGCGTCGCGACCCTCGCGACCATCATCGGCACGCAGTCAGCGGGTCATTCCCTCGTGGGCAACGTCACCGTCTTCCGCATCGCATTCCTCGCGGCCGCAGGCCTCACCTTCGCAGGCGCGCTCATCGCCCTCGCGATCAACGACCGGGATGCAGCCTCAACGATGCGAAGGCCAGTCCCACAAAATCCAGCAGTCCCAGCCGCCTGACGCCTTCGGGTGACACGCAACCAACCAACGGGACTCGACCAGAGGACATTTCCTTAGGTCCGTTCGTGCCCGGGGGCACGAACTCCGCTAGCTCAGTGCGAGCAGGATTTGGCTTCGCCTGCGGAGTCGGCGGTTTGGAAGGAGTGGCCGCAGCCGCAGGTCCGGACGGCGTTGGGGTTGTGGATGGTGAAGCCACCGCCCATCAACTCATCGACGTAGTCGATTTCGGCGCCCTGGAGGTACTGCTGGGAGTACGCGTCGACGTACACCTTGAGACCGCCGTTCACGTCGACGACCATGTCGTCCTCACGCGGGGGATTCTCGTCCAGCCCCATCCCGTAGGAGAAACCTGAGCACCCACCGGACTGGATGAAAACCCGAAGTCCGAGCGTGTGGTCGGCCGGCTGGTCGGCGATAAGGCCCTTGAGCTGTTCGCGGGCGGCGTCGGAGATCGTGACGGTCGACGGGGAGCTGATTGCCATAGTGCTTTACATCATACGTCAGCGCTTCGATCACGAAACCCCGCCATCGGGCTGAGACCGCTTCGCGACCGGGGCACGACTGTCCCGCGAGCCGAGGAGGCCACGGGCGTCCGGCCCTCCCACGTGCATGTGATTGGCCACCGCCCCCAGGAGGATGAACTCGGCGAAGAAGTAGAGCCACGCTGCCAGGATGAAGAAGAACGTGAGCGCTGTTCCATAGGCCGAGAAGCCGTGCGTGAATCCCGAGTACACCGGCCAGAGGAGCGTCAGCGCCTCCATCGCGGTCCCGGCGATGAGCACGCCGGGCCAGAGCTGACGAACACGATAGGTCCGGTTCGGCACCAGTCGGTAGACGGCGAGCATGAACGCGTACCAGACCAGGAGCCCGACAACCGGCTCGAACGCCCAACCAGGGCCCGGGAGAGCGATCAGGGCGTTGACGCCGACGGTGACGACGAGCGACATGACGAACAGGAAGGTCAGCACCAACGCCATGCCCCGCTGACGCAGAAACGGCCGCTGCCGCGCCCCAATGACCATGCCGAGGGCGAACTCCATCGAGGTGAACAGGCTGCTGCCGCTCCAGAGGAGCCCGATGACGCTGACGGCACCGAACCACCCCGAGTAGTCATGGATGGTGGTGAAAGCGCTCGACAGCGCGTCATGCGCGTCCTGCGGGAAGAACCCGTACAGGGCGCCAAGGACCGTCGCTCTCGCGTGGGCGGACTGAGTCACGAATCCAACGATCGCGAGCAATCCGAGAATCAGCGGGAACATGCTCAGGAAGGCGTTGAACGCCAGGCCTGACGCGTAGTTGCCCGCCTGGCTCGAGCCGAACGCCGCGATCAGGCGGCCCGGGTACGAGCGCCCGACCCACGACACGACCGACGCGAAGAGTTGCTTCACCGCGTCAGCGTGGCACGGCGTCCCCGAGCCGGGAAGCCTGCGATCGCCGTTCCCTACTCGTCCTCCGAGCGGCGTGACGCCTCGGACGCGTACCTCGGCAGGTGGACATCCTCAGACCCCGTGAAACGCATCGCTCCGGCGATGAGATGGTGGCCCGCTACGTCGTCGACGAGGCGGAGCATCTCCCGGCAGATCTGCCGGTAGCTCGGATGCCCCTGGGGCGATGTGCGCAATTCGATGAGGTGCATCGCCTCGCGGGCGTTCAGCTTGATCAGATACCGGACGCGGTGCCCGAGGGTGACCAGGTAGCCGGCCTGCTGCGGGAAGGTCGGGGCGATTTCCCGGTAGGCGACCTCGGACTCTCGCACGGCCGCGCGCCACTGCTCGGCCAGTCCCGCGTCGACGATGGCAGGCGGCACCTCGTACCCGAGCGCCGGGGTCAGCTCCTGCCACTGGATGGTGAGCAGGCGATGCCGCTGCAGGTCGCGGAATGCGCCGTAGTCGGAGATCACCTCGAACGTGTAATCGGTGTGCTCGAACCCCCGCCCCGGCTTGTGGCGCCGGTTGCCCCTGATGCCCACCGCGGCCGCGAAGAGCGACTCGCGCCGCGAGGGGCTGAGCGGACGAACCGCTGCGAGCAGCCGCTCCTCGGATGCGTGCGAGAACGGGAAGAGCGCAGCCGCGAGAATGCGGTCCTCGCCGTCGCCGTCCCAGTCAACAAGCGTGACTCCCGGTGGACCCCATTCATGCTCCGGCGAGAGCGCATCGGCGTCGAGGGCAAGCGACGCCGCGGTGTCACGCAGATAGTCGACCCAGACTCCCCCGCGCTCGGGCCGGTCGAGACGCGTGAGGAAATCGGGGATCAAGCCCTGCAACTCGGTGTTCACGAGCTCCGCGTAGGCACGCGCCTCGGGCAACGGGTGTGCGCGCAAACGCAGGACGAGTTGCTCGTACGCCTGGGGGGACGCATACATCCCGACGTTGCTCACGGTCCCCGCAGGGAGCAGCGCTCGCATGATGTCGAGGGCGAGCGCGCGAATGGCGCGTTTTCTTGCTTTCGCGTCCGCCTCGGGCGGCAGGGTCTTGTCGAGATGGTCCGCGAGCGGCTCACGAAGCGCCGAGTACGTTTCGAACAGCCGGTCCATCGCCCGCACGTAGGTGGCACCGAGCGGTGATGCGAGCAACTCGCCGTCGCGGATGTATCGGAAGTGGCCGTCGCGCCGATCCGTGTATGGGATGTAACGCGTCGACTGTTCGAGGTACGCGGCGAGCCTCCCCCACTCGATTGCCTTGGCGAGTTGCTGCGACACCTGTTCACACGCGAGGTGCACGCCTGCCAGCTGCGCCACGGAGTCGTCGCCGTAGTCGGCGAGGACCCGGCCGAAGAGATCGGTTGCGCGCGCCCGGCCGGCATCGGTGGTCGTCGGGCCGATCTCCCCCTCCTCCGTGAGGAACTCGTCGAGGAGGAGGCGACGGAGGCTTTTCGCACTCCGGCTGTAGCGGGCGAACAGTGCCGCCGCCGTCACCTGAGGGAGGTTGACGAGCCCGAACACGGGACGGTCCAGGTTGGTGACGTACGGGGCAAGCCTGCGCTGCTCGTGGTCGGTGAACACCTCGACGTGATAGTCCGCGGTCATCGACGGCGACTCTACGGATCGCGGCGGAATCGCCATCGCTCGCAGATCGCGGTGCCGCCCGGCGATCGTGGGGTGGCCGGCGATCTCGTCTACAATCCGGGCCCAATGGCCGGCGCCGCCTTCCCGACCCCCCGCTTCCTTGCCGACGTCTATGAGGCGGCGAGCGAGTGCAACAAATGCTCGCTGTGCCAGGCGACGTGTCCGGCGTACGTGGTGAACCCTGTCGAGTGGGAGACGGCTCGCGGACGCATCGCGCTGATCCGCGACGCGATCGAGGGCAGGCTCGAGCTGAGCGACATCGCCGACGGTCCGCTTTCGACCTGTCTCACCTGCGACAACTGCGTCGCCGCGTGCGCGCCGCGCGTCCCGACCGGGCACATCGTCAGCCGCGCGCGCCAGGAGCTCCACGCGCAGGAGGGATACCCCTGGGGTCAGTCGTTCGCGCTGCGCAGCGTCCTGCCGAGGCCGGGCGCGCTTCGCGCACTGCACGGGTTTGCGCGCTTCACGCAGCGCACAGGTCTGTATTCCCTGGCGCGGCGCGTCGGGCTGCTCTCATGGCTCGGCACCGTCGGAGCACTTGCCGAACAGGGCGGACCACCGCCCGATCGAACCGTGTACCAGATGCTCGGCGACCTCCCCGCGCCCGCCGAGCCGGTCCGTGGGACGGTCGCGCTGCTCGTCTGCTGCCTCTCGAATCTCACCGTCCCGGAGTCGACCGAGGCCACGATCCGCGTGCTGCTCGCCTCGGGATACGCGGTCGAGGTGCCGGTCATCGGGTGCAGCGGTCTGCCCGCCCGCACACTCGGCGACCGCGACGCGATGATCGACATGGCGGTGCGCAACAGCGCCACGATGGCGCCGCTCGAGGTCGACGCGTACATCGGCGACACGGCGTCGTGCACCGAGCACTACCGCGAGTACGGCGGCATCGCCGGCGACGATCGTCAGGTCGGTGCGCGCGCCCGCGACATCGGGCGGCGCACCGCGCTCGCCAGTGACTTCCTCGACCGCAACGGGATTCGCGGTGAGCTCGGACCGCTGCGCTGGCGTGTCACCATCGACGAACCGTGCGCGCTGCCCATCGACGGCCCAGAGCGCGGTGCGATGCGCCGTCTGCTCGAGCAGATCCCGCACCTGGACATCGTCCCGCTCAACGAGCGCGCCATGTGCTGCGGCGGTGCGGGCACATATTTCGCGCGGCAGCCCGAGCGCAGCGAGGAGATCCTCCGCCGGAAGTTCGAGAACATTCGCGCCACCGGCGCCGAGATCGTGGTGACCGAGAACGTCTCGTGCCTGCTCCAACTCCGCGCCGGCGCGGCGCGCTATGCGCCCGACGTGCGTGTCATGCACGTCATGGAAGTGATGCTCGCATCGATGCAGGGCGCCGAGCGACGGCGTGCGGTGCTCGCCGGCTGACCGTCACGGCTATCCGAGGGCGGAGAGCACCTCGTCGATGCCCATGGAGATGCACGTGAACGACGGCACGTCGCGCACGGTGTGCGTCGAGGCCTCGCTGCCACGCATCTCGTGCACCAGGTCCAGGAAGTCGGCGACCGAGTCGCTCTCGAACGCGACCACGAACTCCTGATCGTCGAGCCCGAACGAGTAGGTGGTGTTGATCTTCACGCCGGGATACTTGTGGCCCATCGCGATGTGCTCGCTCATCTGCCGCTGCCGCTCCTCGGCGCTGAGCCGGTACCAGGCGCGCGTCTTCACGAACGGGTAGACGAAGAGGTACCGCCGACCGGTCGGCGCGATGATGAGCCGGTTGCTGCGGCCCTCCTGGTTCGCGTGCTGGTGCTTCTCGACGTACATGCTCTGCTTGGTCATCGAGAAGAAGCTGTAGGGCGAGTCGAGATGCGCGGCGAGACGGGTGTGGTTGAGACGCGCCGAGAACTCGTGGAGATCGTCGATGCGCTCGCTCACCAGCCAGAGCAGGAAGTCCGCATCGCCGCGAGTTCCAACCGTGCTGTACGGCCGGATGAGCACGCCCTCCCGATCGCCGATCTCGCGAACCAGGGCGGCAACCTCCTCGCGGTCGGCCGCCCGTTCGGTCGCGGGGCGCAGGCGCCACTCGGGGCGCACGCGGTAGAAGGAGAAGCGGATGTGCTGGCGAGCGGTCGGGACCTGCGCGGTCGCGTCCCGAACCGTGAGCGACGCGGTCACCTCAGGCATGTCGAGGTCATCCTACCGAAGGGTGCGAACGGGAGGCTGGCATCACGGACCACCGCGTGACGCCTCGGCGAGCAATCGCTTGCGGATCAGCCGCTGCTCCCTGCGCACCCGCGCCTCGGCCTGCCGGTGGTGGTCCTCCTCGGTGACGGCGATCACCTTGGCGACCTCGGCCGGTCTCCCTTCGCGGTCAAGGCCGACGTACACCAGGTGCGCGCTTGCCACGTGCAGCTTCTCACCCGAAGGGATCCGCTCGACGTCGACGCGAACGCCGATCTCCATCGAGCTGTGATGCGCGTCGTTGACCCGAGCCCGGACGGTCAGCAGGTCGCCGATGTACACCGGCGCGAGAAAGCTCATCTCGTCCATCGCGGCCGTGACGACGCGACGCCGCGCGTGCTTGATCGCGGCGATGCCGGCCGCGGTGTCGACCAGCCGCATGATCGTGCCGCCGTGGACGTAGCCGGAGTTGTTCGCATGCTCGATCTCCATCGCGACGGAGAGCATCGTCTCCGAGTCGGCGGTGGCGCGCGGTGTGAGGTCGACGTTGTTGTAGAGGTCGTCGCGGTCCTCGCGCGAGCGGATGAAGTCCATCAGGCGAGCACGTCGAGCGATGCGCGAACAAGGGTCTCGACGCCGACCGGCAGAGCTGCCTCGTCGATGTCGAAGAAGGCGCTGTGGTGCGGCGGGACCGGCCCTCGCTCCGGGTGTCCCGCGCCGACCAGGAAGTAACAGCCCGGCGCGCGCTGGAGGAAGCACGCGACGTCGTCGCCGACGGTGATCGGCACCGCGATATCCACGTGGTCCTCACCGACGGTCGCCGCCGCCGCGCGATGCACGAGGTCTGCGGTCGCGACGTCGGAGACCACCGGCGGGCACCCTGCGATGTGCGTGAACGCGGCCTCCGCGCCATACCCGGAGGCGACGGCGGTCGCCACCTCTGCGATGCGCGTGAGGAGACGTTCGCGCTCCCCCGAATCGATGGCACGAGTGGTGCCGAGCAACTCGGCGGAGTCGGCGATGACGTTGAACGCGGTGCCGGCCGTGACCCGGCCGATCGTGATCACCGCAGGAGAGAACGGTGACGTCTCGCGGCTGATGATCGACTGGAGGGCGAGGATGACCTGCGCGCTGATGACCACCGGGTCGATCGCGGTGTGCGGCATGCCGCCGTGACCGCCGCGACCCCGGATCGTGAGCGAGAAGCTGTCGGCGCTGCCGAAGATGACGCCGGACTTGACTGCAACTCGTCCGGTTTCGAGCGGCGCCCAGAGATGGATGCCGAGCACCCGGTCCACGCCGTCGGCCGCGCCGTCGTTGATCATCGGCACCGCGCCCGACGCGGTTTCCTCGGCGGGCTGGAAGCAGAGGCGCAGGCGCCCCGACCAGCTGTCCCGCAGCGCGACCAGCGCGGTGGCGGCGCCGAGGGTCATCGCCATGTGCCCGTCGTGCCCGCAGGCATGCATGACCCCGTCGGTCTCGGAGCTCACCACCCGCGAGTCACCCCGCTCGAGGATCGGCAGGGCGTCCATGTCGGCACGCAACATCAGCATCGGACCGGGCCTGCCACTGTCGAGGTCGGCGAGCACGCCGGTGCCACCGACGCCGGACCGAACGGTGAAGCCCAGGTCGGCACTCCGCTGCGCGACGACCTCGGCGGTGTGCCGCTCACGCGCGGAGATCTCCGGGTGGCGGTGGAAGGCGCGCCGCGTCTCGATCACCTCTTCACGCGTCCGGTCGACCTCCGACCGCACGCGTGCCTCGAGATCCGTGCCGGTTGCGCTCATGACGCCTTCCTGACATTGACGCCGGTGCGCCGCAGGGCCACCACCTGGAGCGCACCGTTGTTGATCACGCGCGTCGCGCCGGCCCCCCGCGCGCGCCGGCGCAGATCCCGGTCGGCATGGTTGCAGAAGCCGACGATCTCGAGGTCCGGCCGGTCGCCGCGAAGGCGGGCGATCAGCGCGATCCGCGCTTCGACGGCGCTGTTGAGGTCGACGAAGACGATGTCGACCCCGGGGACGTCATCGCCGACCACCACGACCGCGCTCCCCCCGGCGTTGCGCATGGTGGTGGTGATCTGGCTCGCGAACATCAGGTCGGAGCTGACGAGCGCGACCGCTCCCGGTGACCCCATGCCACCCATCATAGGTGCGCGGGTCGCCCGCCCTCGGGCAGACTGCGCCCAGAGCACGAAGACCGCAGTTGGCTGGAGGAGCATCGATGGAGATCGGGAGCGTGGGGATCATCGGCGCCGGGCTGATGGGTTCGGGAATCGCCGAGGTGTGCGCGCGCAACGGGATCCGGACCCTCGTGACGGAGGCGGGGCCGGAGCAGCTGGCCGCCGGGCAGCACCGCGTCAACGTCTCGCTCGAGCGAGGCAGGCAGACGGGCAAGCTCAGCGAGGAGGACCTGGATCGGATCACCGGCCTGCTCACCTTCACACCGCGCCTCGAGGACTTCGCCGAGTGCGACTTCTGCGTCGAGGCGATCGTCGAGCAGCTTCCGGCCAAGGTGGCGCTCTTCGAGCAGCTCGACCGGATCGTGTCCGAGGAGGCCATCCTCGCGACGAACACCTCGGCACTCCCCATCATCGAGATCGCCCGCGCAACCAAACGGCCGGATCGGGTCATCGGCACGCACTTCTTCAACCCGGCGCCCGTGATGAAGTTGATCGAGGTCGTGCGCAGCATCGCGACGAGCGACGAGACGCTCGACGAGACCCGTGCGCTGGGCGAGCGGCTCGGTAAGCGCATCATCGTCGCCCAGGACCGCGGCGGCTTCATCGTCAACCTGCTGCTCATCCCCTTCCTGACGCACGCGATCCGGCTCTACGAATCGGGCTTCGCGACGCGCGAGGACATCGACGAGGGCATGCGGCTCGGGTGCGGCCACCCCATGGGCCCGCTCCAGCTGCTCGACTACATCGGCCTCGACACCGCGTTGTTCGTCTGCGAGTCGCTGTATGACGAGTACGCGAACAGCGACTTCGCGCCGCCCCCACTGTTGCGACGCATGGTGTCCGCCGGCTACCTCGGCAGGAAGAGCGGGCGCGGCTTCTACGAGTACTGAGCCCGCAGCGCCGCTCATGGAATCAGTTGGGGCGCTCGCCGGTGACCGGCGCCGGTGGCGTGCGCTCCTCGACATGGAGGCTCACCGCGCCGAGCCGGTTGCCCGCCGTCCAGAACTCCACCGAGTACGTCCCGGGCTCTCCGAACATCGGCTGGATCACGGTGACCGTGGAGATGCTCACCTCCTGACCCGGGCCGAGCTTCGCCCCCGCGGATTGGAACTGCAGGCTGGCCGGCGCGATCACGAGCTTGCCCTGGTCGTCGAGGAGGCGCAGCTCCACCTGGTGCGCCTGCCCGACGTCGGCGGCTCCGAAGCGGAAGCCCGCGACCACCGCAAAGGCGACGCGACCAGGCAGCTGCGCCATCGAGAGCGCGCTGAACCCGCCGCCGAGGACGTAGAGCTTCCCGTCCGGCGGAACGACCGCGCTGTCGGCGAAGAACGCGAAGTTGAGCTCCATCAGCCTCAGTACTGTGTCACGCCGCACGCACGCCGGAGGCGCGCTCCGGTGGGCGACCATAGTCCGTGATGAGCGAACCGGCCCACCGCAACCTCCACGTCTTCGTCTGTACGACCGTGGGGCGTCACCATTGCGGCGGTCAGGGGTCCGAGCACATCCTCCAACGTCTGCGAGACGAGGTCGAACGACAGGAGCTCACCTGGGTTCGGACGACCCGGATGGGATGCAACCAGCAGCATCACCAGGGACCGATCCTCATCGTCTACCCGGACGGCGTCTGGTACGGACGCCTGCAGGTGCAGGACGTCGACGAGATCATCGCGGAGCACCTCGTCGCCGGCCGCCCGGTCGAACGTCTTCGCATCATTCCCGACGGCCCCTGGTCGGCGACCTCGCTGACCTGAACCGGTCCGGGGGAGTAGGGTGGAGCCCGACGGGAATGACCGACACAGGAGGTCTTCGGCCATGGCGTACATACGTGGATTCGTGCACGGAGCAGTCGTGGGTACCGCGATCGGGCTCTGTGTTGCGCCACAGACCGGCGACAAGACGCGCGCGCAGCTGCGGGTCGCGACAGCCGCAGCTCGCGAGGGCGTCATCACGACCGGACGAGCGCTTCGCCGCGCACGACCGATGGCGAGTAGCGCGGTGCAACTCGTGGCGACCGCCCGGCACCGCGGCGACCATGCAGCGAACGGCACGAGCGCAAAAAGCGGAGCCGCGGTCTAGGTTTTCTCCGCTGCGGCGGACGCCCTTCGCCTCGCCGACATCGGATCGCCGGCGGCGCACAGGCAGGCGAGCGCGCCCGTGATCGCGTCGAAGATGTTCATCGGGAGCGTCATGTTCATCCCGAGGATTTCCCGGGTCGTTGTGGCATCGTCGGGATTGGCGAAGCCGATCACAGCCAGCAGGAGCAGCACCACGCCGAGCGTGAGCACGATCTCACCGGCAAGGCGCTCACCGGCTCGGAACCCGGCAAAGGCGAATGCCATGCCGATGACGATGTCGAGAACGTCTCTGACGTAGGTCAGGTGCAGCGCCACCGGCCCCAGGTTTCCCTCCGGGTGGTGGTGCAGCAGCGTCCCGGCGTCACCGGTGAGGAAGCCCCCGACGCCGACCACCAGGAACACCACCGCCGCGAATTGCGCGTACAGACGAGCCATGGCGGTCAGACGTTATCTGATCGAACGCCGATCCAGCGAACCGCGACGACGGTCACGTTGTCGGTGCCACCCGCCGCGAGGGCGGCGTCACAGGCGCGGGTGAGGGCGACGCCGAGCGCGTCGGGCGTGGCGATGATGGCGCCGAGGGCGGAGTCCGCAAGGGGCTCCCAGAGGCCGTCCGAGCAGAGCAGCAGCACATCGCCCACCGCAGCGTCGACCTCGAAGATGTCGGCCACGACGGGGTCGCCCATGACCGCGCGTTCAATGAGGTTGCGTTTGGGGTGATGGCGCGCCTCCTCGGCTCGCAGCGCACCGGCGCGAACCTGCCCGGCAGCCCACGAGTGGTCGTCGGTGAGCTGGGTCACTGTCGAGCCGCTGATCAGGTACGCGCGGCTGTCGCCGACATTGGCGACGGTGGCATGCGTCCCGTTCACCATCGCCAGCACGAGCGTCGTTCCCGGGTTACCGCCGATGTCATCGCGCGCATGCGCGACGCCGTCGCTCGCAGCAGCCACGGCGCGCGCGAGGGTCAGGCCGGGGTCTGCCTCCGGACGCGCGCTGCGGAGCACCGACATCGCCGCCGTGATTGCCGCATCCGCCGATTCGAGTCCACCCTTGTGACCCCCCATGCCGTCCGCGAGCGCGAGCATCGCGCTCGTGCCGTCCGCGCCGATCGCAGCGTCCCAGACATCCTGGTTCTGGGTGCGAACCGGACCGATGTCACTGATCCCCGCGATTTCCAGAGTCCCTCCGTTGAGCGGGACTGAACGCGAGGTTCGGGGGTCGGTCACGCCCCCGTCTCGGCCTCGGCTGCCGCCGCATGACCGAGCACACGCTGCACGACCTCATCCGCGCCTGCGACCGGGTCGAAGCATTGAATCGTCTGCATCCCGAGCGCGGTTGCGGCTTCGACATTGCACAGCAGGTCGTCGATGAACAGGCACCGCTCCGGCGACACTCCGAGACGCTTGCACGTGAGGTGATAGATCTCCGGATCCGGCTTGCGCAGTCCAACCTTCGAGGAGTCGATGACGATGTCGAACAGCTCGTCGACGGGAAACAGGCTGCGCCAGATCGCCTCCCCCTCGCGCGAGATATTGGTCAGGAGCGCCGTCCTGTACCCGGCATCGTGCACCTGCCGAACGGCGTCGGCCATGGCTGCGCACGCGACCATCCCGCGCCCGAAGATCACCTGCTGCGCGACGCGGGGATCCACCGGCTCGTTGCCCGAGTCGGCGTAGCGAACGCACATCCGATCAAAGAACTCGTCGTCACCGATCGTGCCGATCTCGAGGAGATGCAGATCGTGGGCGCCGGTCGGGAGGTGGTAGTGGTCGCGGAACTCATTGAGAAAGAAGGCGACCAGGCCGAAGTACTCCGGTGGCACGTCCGAGTGGTGCCGGAAGAGCGGCTCGGTCATGACGCCGCCGAGATCGAAGATCACCGCGTCAAGCTCCCGACGGGCCGCGACCGCGTCAGTCGTTGTCTCCTCGTATGCCATGGCTCCATTGTGCCGAACCGTGGCAAGATCTCCGGTCATGAGAGCGGGATGGAGCCTCGCGACATCCCGCCGGTACCGCTCGCCGGCCTGAACCGTGTTGACCGCAGAACCCCGGCTCGACGAGATCGGCGCCGCACGTGCGCGCGTTGCCGGGGTCGCACTGCGATCTCCCCTCCTGCCGCTCCATGACCCGGACGCGCCCGGCGTGTGGCTCAAGCTCGAGAACCTCCAGCCAACCGGGTCCTTCAAGATCCGGGGCGCCACGAATCTGGTCGAGCAACTCGACCGGGCCTCCATCGCACAGGGCTTGCTGACCGCGAGCGCGGGCAACATGGGGCAGGCCGTTGCCTGGTCGGCGCAGCGTCTCGGCGTCCCGTGCACGGTGATCGTCCCTGACACCGCGGCCAGGAACAAGACGGACGCTGTCGAGCGCTACGGGGGCAGGGTCATCCGCGTGTCCTTCGATCGGTGGTGGCAGGTATTCACCGAGAAGCGTTTTGACGGAGTGAGCGGCACCTTCATCCACCCATTCGCCGATCAGCGCGTGATGGACGGGAACGCCACGATCGGGCTCGAGATCGTCGAGGATCTTCCCGACGTCGATGTCGTGCTCATCCCCTGGGGCGGTGGCGGGCTCGCCTGCGGGATCGCGGCGGCGATCCGGGCGACCGGTCATCTCTGCCGGATCTACGCCTGCGAGGTGAAACGCGCCGCGCCGCTCGAGGCGTCACTGGCTGCCGGACGCCCCGTCGCTGTCGAGTACGAGCGATCGTTCGTCGACGGGATCGGCGCCGGCACGGTCATGCCGGAGATGTTCGACCTCGCGCGCGAATTGATCGACGGTGCCATGGTGGCGAGTGTCGAGGAGGTCGAAGCCGCCGTGACTGCGCTCTTCCGACGGAATCGCGTGGTTGCCGAAGGCGCCGGGGCCTGCGCGGTCGCCATCGCCCGGAGCGGACGCCTGGACGGCCGCTCGATCGCGTGCGTGGTCTCAGGCGGCAATATCGATGCGGCGACCCTGTTCGAAGTCATCTCGCGCCACCAGGAGGCAGGCGATGCTGTTCCTCAGTAGGCACGACGTCGAAGCGCTGCTCTCGCTCGAGGGAATGCTCGACGCCCTCGGGCTCGGGTTCCGCGCGTACTCGACCGGTGCGGCGTCGGTGCCGCCGAGAACGGCTGCCCGAGCACCTGCAGGCCTCGTGGGCGCAATGCCCGCATGGGTTTCCGGCGGCGGCATGGCGTTGAAGGCTGTCACTGTCTTTCCGGACAACGCGGAGCGAGGGCTCCCAACGCACCAGGGCGTGATCACGCTCTTCGACGAGCAGAGCGGCGCCTTGCTCTGCGTGATGGACGCGGAGCACATCACCGCGATGCGGACCGCCGGCGGCGCAGCCGTGTCGGTTCGCCTGCTCGCCCGTACCGGCGCGAAGACGCTCGCCATCCTCGGCGCCGGCGTGCAGGGACAGGCGCACCTGGCGACGGTGCCGCTCGTACGCGACTTCACCGAGATCCGTGTGGCCTCGCGCGACATCCACCGCGCGCACGCGCTCGCCGCGCGAGATCCCCGCTGCATCGTCGTCGAGAGCTTCGAGGATGCGATCCGCGGCGCCGACGTGGTCTGTTGCTGCACCGACGCTCGCGCGCCCATCACCGATTTCGAGTGGTTCGGTGCCGGCACGCACGTGACGTCGGTGGGAGGTACCTTCGGACCCGAGGTCGATCCGGAGACGGTGCGTCGAGGACGGATCTTCGTGGAATGGAAGGGCGCCGCGGAGAACGCACCACCCGCGGGAGCGCACGAGTTGCAGGGTCGCGATCCCGGCACCATCACGGAGTTGGGCGCCGTCCTTGCGGGTCTCGAGCCCGGCCGCCAGAGCGAGGAGGAGATCACCGTCTACAAGTCGACCGGCAGCGGCTTCGAGGACGCCGTGACCGCGCGCATGGTGTACGACGCCGCGATCGCCGCGAAGACCGGCACGGACGTGGATCTGTGACGGTCGTTCCCGCGGTTGACGCGGACCGCGTGCGCGAGGTCGCGCGAACCCTCGCGCCGCATGTGCGCCACACGCCGCTGATCCCCTCGCCCGCCGGCGGATATCTCAAGCTCGAGTCACTGCAGCCGACCGGAAGCTTCAAGGTGCGAGGCTTCTTCGCTGCAGCACATGCCATCGAACGCGAACGCGTTACGCGAGGGATCATGTCGGTGAGCGCCGGCAATGCCGCGCTCGCCTGCGCGTACGTCGCGCATGCGCTCGATGTTCCATGCCGTGTGGTCATGTACGAGAACGCGCCGCGGCTGAAGATCGACGGCGTGCGCGCGCTCGGCGCCGAGCCGGTCCTGCTCCCTCGTGACGGCGTGATCGAATGGATCGCGCGGCGCGGGTGGGAAGGCGAGCCGGAGGTGTTCATCCATCCCTTCGCCGATGAGAACGTCATCACCGGTCACTCGTCGATCGTCCCGGAGATCCTCGCGGACTGTCCCGATGTCGAGTGCGTCTTCGTGCCCGTCGGCGGCGGCGGACTCATCTGCGGCATCGCGCTGGGTTTCGCGGCTCTGAAGCCAGACGTGCGCGTCATCGGAGTGCAGTCGGACGGTTATCCCTTGTGGCAGCAGGCGTTTGCGGCCGGCGGTCCAGTGTCGCCGGCACCGAACACGATCGCCGACGGCACGACGGCGCCATTCACGCCAGTGATGTTCGAGCGCCTGGGAGCCCTCGTGCACGAGTGGGTTCTGGTCCCCGAGATGGATATGCTCAAGGGTATCCGGCGGCTCGCGACCGATGCGAAAGTCGTGGCCGAGGGCGCCGGCGCGCTGGCATTTGCGGCGTCGGTCCAGGAGGGCGCAACACCGGCGACCGTGGCGATCGTCAGCGGCGGCAACCTTGATCCCGGGCGGCTCGCCGAGCTGCTCGCAGACTGAGGAGGGGATCGATGAGTGATGCGGCACTGCAGGTCGTGTTCGATCACCTGCACGCTCGGCGGATGCGCGATGCCGGGGCAGTCGAGGCGAGTCTCGATCCCGGTGTCGTGCATCAGGGTGTCATCCCGAGCCTCGTCTGCAATGGCCGCGATGCCGTCATGGAACGCATGCATTCCAGGATCGAGGACATCGGCACCGGTATCGAGAGACTTGAGCTCATCGCAGCCGGCGAGCGGGTGATCGTCGGCGTCGCCGGGCCGCGTTTTGACGAAGTCCCGTTCCTGGACGGAGAGATCTTTATGCTCTTCACGATGCGCGACGGCAGGATCGTGCGCATCGACGACTATCGATCGCGCGAGGAAGCGATTCGCGCCGCTGAGGTGCCGGCACGCTAGTCGGCCTGTGCCGGCGCGATCTCGAGCAGCAGCGCCTGCACCCTCTCATCGATCTCGTCGCGGATGCGGCGCACGATGGCGAGCGATTTTCCCGCCGGATCCTCCAGGTCCCAGTCCAGGTATCGCTTGCCGGGGTAGAAGGGGCAGGCGTCACCGCAGCCCATGGTGATCACAACATCCGCCGTACGCACCACGCCGTCTGTCAGGTGTTTGGGGGATTCGCGGCTGATGTCGAGACCCACCTCCGCCATCGCCTCGACAACCGCCGGGTTGAGCCGATCCGCCGGCTCGGACCCTGCTGACCTGACGTGGACGCGGCCGCCGGCTCGGCGGTCCAGCAACGCGGCTGCCATCTGCGAGCGCCCCGCGTTGTGCACGCACACGAAGAGGACGTCAGGCACGTGCGTCATCAGCCCTCCTTTCACTTCGCCGGCGGCTCGTGTGCTCGTGGGTGTGCGTTTGTCTGAACACATCTCACGCGACATCCTCCTGTCCAGGGAGATGCGTTGCCGGGGGTATGCGCCCGACGGCATCCTGGTCGGGGAAGAGGCGGCGCGCGGCGAGAGCGACGTAGACCAGGCCGACGAGTACCGGGACCTCGATCAGGGGCCCCACCACGCCGGCCAGGGCCTGTCCTGATGCGGCGCCGAAGGTTGCGATCGCGACGGCGATGGCCAGTTCGAAGTTGTTGCCCGCAGCGGTGAACGCGAGCGTGACTGCCCTCGGGTACGGCAGCCTCAATGCACGGCCAAGGGCCATCGAACCAGCCCACATGGTCGCGAAATAGACAAGCAGCGGCAAGGCGATACGGGCCACGTCCAGGGGATGTGACGTGATCGCCTGGCCCTGCAGGGCGAACAGGATGACGATCGTGAACAGCAATCCATACAGGGCGAACGGACCGAGCCTGGGCAGCAGCCGAGCCTCGTACCACGTCCGACCTTTCGCCCGTTCGCCAATGCGACGGGTCAGGTAGCCGGCGAGCAGCGGGATTCCGAGAAAGATCAGCACGCTGCGCACGATCGTCCATGTCGACACGGTGAGGTGGGCGGTCGATAAGCCAAGCCATCCCGGCAGGACCTGCAGGTAGAGCCAACCGAGCACACCGAATGCGAGGACCTGGAAAATCGAGTTGAGAGCGACGAGGACGGCGGCGGCTTCTCGATCGCCACCGGCTAGATCGTTCCAGATGATGACCATGGCGATGCAGCGCGCCAGTCCGACGATGATCAGCCCGGTGCGGTAGGCGGGGAGATCGGGGAGAAAGATCCAGGCCAGCGCGAACATGAGGACCGGCCCGATCAGCCAGTTGAGAATCAGTGAGGGCACCATCAAGCGCCGGTCGGCGGTGACCGTGTCGAGCCGGTCGTACCGCACCTTGGCCAGCACTGGATACATCATCAGCAGCAGCCCCAGCGCGATCGGCAGCGACACGCCGCCAATCTCGACCGTGGACAGCGCGGTGCCCAGGCCAGACCAGGCACGTCCGAGAATAAGGCCGACGGCCATGGCCAGGGCGATCCACGCCGGCAGGAATCGATCAAGGGTGGACAGGCGGCTTGCCACCGGCCCTGCGTTCGGCGCGGAACCGCTTCCGACGGCGATGGCCTGGTCGGCCGTGTTCAACGAGTCAGCAACAAACGGAGGTCGATTCGTCGCTTGCAGCGCAGCACGCCTCAGCAGCCGTGCCGGCCGCCTCCGCAGGAGCGTCCGCCAGCACCGTGTAGACCTCCCAGCGCGTGTCGGCGCCGGCGACCCACACCTTGTCCTGGAGCGCGTGGCAACACGTGACGCCGTCCTCCACCTCGGTCGGCAAGCCCTCGGCAGCGAGACGGCGAGTTGCCGCAACCACTTCGCCCGTCGACGCCACCTCGACGCCCAGGTGGTTGAGCGTTCCCGCCTGGCCGGGGTTCTCGAACAGCACGAGCTTCAGTGGAGGATCCGCGATCGCGAAGTTCGCGTACCCGGGGCGCCGCTTCGCGGGCTCCGATCCGAAGAGTTTCGTGTAGAACCCGACTGCCTCGTCCAGGTCGGACACGTTGAGGGCGAGTTGCACCCGTCCCATCTCAGCAGCAGTCGCAGTCGCAGGTGGTGCCGTCGCAGGTGGTGCCGTCGCAGCCGCAGTCGCAGTCCATGGGAGAACCTCCTATCGATGAACGTCGATTGATCTAACCTGATCATAGCCAGCTCCATCGACGTCTGTCGGGGTTATGCACTTGACACAGGGCTTGCGTCGAGAGCATTCTTCGTTCCTCATGGCCGAAGAACTGGTACCTCACACCCCTCCACCGGGACTCAGTCCCGAGCAGAGGACCGCTTACCTAGCAATCGAGCAGCGACTTATCGAGAGCATTCAGAAGCGGCTGTCCAGAGGCGTTGGATCGTGCAACGTCTGCGGCCAGACCACGTGGCTACTCGGCAGTTATGCAGGCATCCGGTCGGGTTACGTGCCGGGCGAGGATGGAGACGAACTCTATCCTTGCGTGCCGATCATCTGCCGGACCTGCGGCAACACCCAATTCATCAACCTCCTTTTGATCGGATACAGCACCGCCGACTACGGCGCGATTACCTATCCGATACCACCGAAGCCAGGGGCCAATGGCTAGTCCTCCCGATCCCGCTATGGGCCTCGCGCAGACGACCAACCCCATCGTCCAAGGGGCCTTGGCGGCTCCCGACTACCAGCGGAGGCGGGTGAAGTGGTATCCGCTGAACGAGTCGGATCTCCGGGTGCTTGTGACAACCGAAGCCTTCACGGCGATCTTCATAGCTCTCGGATCGTTCAGCGCTGGAACCTGGGTGTCAGTTCAAGTGGGACTAGCGCTTATCACTGGCCAGCAGCCGCCCTCGACGCCGGTATTGCAGCACGTATTTCTCCCGCTCACGGCTGGGGGTGCCATCGTTTTCTTTGTCCTCGCACTGGTATCGACCGTCTTGCGCCTGCTGACCGTGCGC